>JAUVUZ010000044.1 GCA_030604885.1 Alphaproteobacteria bacterium
CCTGCCCTCGCCCTCGCCCTGCTGCTCGCCGCCTGCGCCGGGCCGCCGGGGGCGAAGCCGGTGCCCGCGCCGTTGGCGCCCGAGGGCGAGTGCCTGGAGCGGTTGAGGCTGTACGACATCGACTACACGCCGGTGGCCGACGGCGGCACCGAGGCGTGCCCGATCCGCAGCGCGGTTCAGGTAACGCGGGTGGGGCGGGCGAAGCTGTCGAAGCCCGCGATCATGACGTGCGCGCTGGCGGAGCAGTTGTCGGCGTTCGAGGGGGTGTTCGTGCAGCCTGCGGCGATGCGGGTTCTGGGGTCGCCGGTGACGACGATCCACCATTACGGCACCTATGCGTGCCGCCGCGCCACCGGCAAGTCGAGCCGGATGAGCGAGCACGCCAAGGCCAACGCCATCGACATCGGGATTTTCGAGACCGAGACCGGCGACCGGGTGTCGGTGACGCGGCACTGGAACGGCCGCGACGCCTACGCCGAGTTCCTGCGCCAGGTGGGCCAGGGCGCCTGCACCCAGTTCACCGGCGTGCTCGGCCCGGATTCCGACGCCGCCCACCGCGACCACTTCCACTTCGACATGGGCCGCTGGGCGTTCTGCCAACTCAACCCAGTGGACCCGCGCAGCTTGAGGAAGTAGCGGGCGGCGCCGTCACGAACGCCGCCACCGCATCGGCCACGCCGGGGGCGAGGGGCAACTCGGGGTCGACATAGGCAGCAACGTTGGCGGCGCGGTCGTCGCTTTCCACGATCTTGAGGACGTGGTTGACGTTCGGCAGCAGCGCCAGCGTCGCGCAGGGGTTGGCGCGGTGGAGGGCCTGGGCGTCGGCCACGCCCACCTGCACGTCGCGGGTGCCTTGCAGGATCAGCACCGGGCGGCGAACCTGGGCGATCATCCGCGCCGGATCGCGCGGCAGCAGGCTGGCGAGGAAGCCCTGAAGTTCCGGCGCGAATAGCGGCGCGACCGGCGCGGGAAGATCCGCCGCCGCGATGCGTTCCCCGGCGGCGATGCGGTCGATCACCCGGTCCGTCCGTTCCAGCAGCGGCGCGTTGGCAAGGGCGGCACGCATCTGGCTCTTGAGCACGTCGGCGAGCCGCCGCCCCGGCGTCGCCACCAGAACCAGTCCGCACACCCCTTCCGCCCGCTGGGCGGCGAGCGCCACCAGGCCGCCCTCGCTATGCCCCAGCAGCCACACGCACGGGGCGCCGGTACGCGCGCGGATCGCGGCGACCCAGGCGTCGGCGTCGCGGGCGTAGTCGTCCAACGTCACCGCGTTGGCGTCGGGGATCGCGGCGGCGCTGCCGAACTGCCCGCGCTTGTCGATGCGCACGCTCGCCACGCCGCGCTGCGCCAGCGCCTCGGCGAGGCGTCGGTAGGGGGCGGCGCGCACGCCGAGGGGATTGTCGCCGTCGCGGTCGGTCGGGCCGGAGCCGGGAAGGATCAGCACCACGGGCGACCCCGGCCCGGCCTCGGCAAGGGTCCCACGCAACGGGGCGTCGGGGCCGGGCGCCTCGATCGGGGCGGCACGCACCGGGCCAGCGGCGAGCACCGCCGCCGCGAGGATGCCGAGGAAAAGTCGCTTGCGCATGGCGGCGCGCTCCCGCTGGGCCGGATGGATAGCGCCAGTCTTCCACGAAACCGCGCGGCGCGCGACCTCAGCCCTTGTCGGCGTAGGGGTTCTTGCCCTGGCGCAGCAGCAGGCGGATCGGCACGCCGTCGAGGTCGAAGGAATCGCGCAGGCCGTTGACGAGGTAGCGGGCGTAGCTATCCGGCATGTCGGAGGCGCGCGAGACGAAGGCGACGAAGGTCGGCGGGCGGATTTTCGCCTGGGTGATGTAGCGCACCCTGAGGCGGCGGCCGAGGCTGCCCATCGGCGGCGGGTGGCGCTCGGTCATCTCCCGCAGCCAGTCGTTGAGCGGCCGGGTGGGCACGCGGCGGTTCCACACCTCGTAGATCTGCTCCACCGCCTCCATCATCCGGTCCATGCCGTGGCCCTTCAGGGCGGAGACGGTGACGAACGGCACCCCGCGCACCTGCGGCAGGGCGTGGGCGAGCTTGAGCTTCAGCTCCTCGACGATCTCGGTCTTGGAGGTGGCGACGTCCCACTTGTTGACCACCACGATCAGCGCCCGGCCCTCGTCGATGACGTGGCGGGCGATGGTGAGGTCCTGCTTGTCGAGGATGCCGTCCACCTCCACCACCAGCGCGACGACGTTGGCCATGCGCACCGCGTTGAGGGTGTCCTGGGCCGAGAGCTTCTCGACGCTGTCCTCTATCTTGGCGCGCTTGCGCAGGCCCGCGGTGTCCACCAGCGTCATCTCTTTGCCGCGCCAGGTGAACGGGCTGGCGATGGCGTCGCGGGTGAGGCCCGCCTCGGGGCCGGTGACCATGCGCTCCTCGCCCAGCAGGCGGTTGACCAGGGTGGACTTGCCGACGTTGGGCCGCCCGACGATGGCGAGGGAGATCGGCCGCGCCTTCATCTCGGCCTCGGCTTCCTCCTCGGTCAGCTCCACCTCGTCTTCGAATTCCGGTTCCGGCTCGGCGGCGGTGGCGGCGTCGGCGTGGGGGCGCAGCGCGTCGTAGAGGTCGCCCATGCCCTCGCCGTGCTCGGCGGACACCGGCACCGGCTCGCCGAGGCCCATGGAGAAGGCCTCGTAGAGGCCCGGCTGCCCGGCGCGCCCCTCGCACTTGTTGGCGACCAGGATCACCGGCTTCGACTGGCGGCGCAGCAGGTCGGCGAAATAGGCGTCGAGCGGCGTCACCCCGGCGCGGGCGTCGATCAGCATCAGCACCACGTCGGCGGTGCGGATGGCGATGTCGGTCTGCTGGCGCATCCGCCCCTCGGTGGTGTCGAGGTCGCGGCTGTCTTCCAGCCCGGCGGTGTCGACGAGGCGGAAGGCGAGGTCGCCCAGGGTGGCGTTGCCCTCGCGCCGGTCGCGGGTGACGCCCGGCAGATCGTGGACGATCGCCGAGCGCGAGCCGGTGAGGCGGTTGAACAGCGTCGATTTGCCGACGTTCGGTCGGCCGACGATGGCGACGGTGAGCATGGCGTCTCTTTCGTTAACGGTACGCGAGCAGGTCGGCGTCGTCGGTGAGGAAGTAGACGGTCCCCCCCGCCACCACCGGCGGCACGCTCACCCCGGCGGAGAGCTTCTCGTAGCCCACCACCTTGCCGGTGTAGGGCGAGATCGCCACCACGTAGCCGTGGGAACCGGCCAGCAGCAGGCGGTCGCCCGCCAGCACCGGGCCGCTCCAGACGATGCGGCCGCCGCGGGTGTCCGGGCGCTGCCACTGCGACAGCGGCGTCACCCACAGGATCCGCCCGCCGCGCGCCTCCAGCGCCACCACCTCGTTGTTGGTGCTGACCATGAACAGGAAGTCGCCCGCCACCCAGGGCATGTCGACGCCCGCGATCTCCTTTTCCCAGATCCGGCCGCCGGTGCGCAAGTCGATGGCGGCGGTGAGGCCCGAGTTGCCGGTGGCGTAGACCCGCCCGCCGGAGATCACCGGCGGCCCCTTGATGTCGCCGATCGACAGGAAGCCCGAGGAGCGGCGGCCGCCCGCGAGCGAATCCTCCCACGCCAGCGAGCCGTTCTCGACGCGCAGCGCGGCGAGCGCGCCCGAGCGCATCGCCACCACCACCACGCCCAGGTCGGCGGCGGGGCTGGCGGCGCCGAGCAGACCCTCGGCGGCCTCCTGGCCGGTGAATTCCCACAGCTTGGCGCCGTCCTGCGCGGCGTAGGCGACGACGCGGTTGGACGCGGTGATCACGAACACCCGGCCGCCGTAGACGGTGGGCGCGGCGCGCAGCGGCGCGTCGAGCTGCACCTGCCAGAACTGGCCGCCGGTGGCGGCGTCGAGCACCCACAGGCCGCCCACGCCGGTGGCGGCGAACAGCCGCCCGCCGTCGAAGGCGATGCCGCCGCCGCGCACGACGCTGTCCTCGTCGTCGTCGGGGGTGAGGTCGAAGCGCCACAGGCGCTTGCCGTCGGCGACGTCGTAGGCGGAGACGCGGGCGCCGGAATCCATGGCGTAGACGCGGCCGCCGGCCACCACCGGGGGCGCCACCAGGCGGTTTTCGGAATCCGCGCCGGTGCCGATGCCGGAGCGCCAGGCGCGGCTCAACTCGCCGCCCACCGCGAGGTGCTGCATGGCGTGGTGGCTGAGGCCGCCGGTCTGCGGCCAGTCGGCGTTGGCCTCCGGGCGCGGCAGCACGATCTCGACCGACTTGCCGCGGTCGGGCGAAAGCTCGGTGTCGTGCACCAGCACCGAAACCCGCTTGCCCGGCAGCGGCGGCTTGTCCGGTTCGCCGAACCAGTCGTCGGAGCCGCACCCGGCCAGGGCCGAGAGCATCGCCGCCGCCGCCGCGGCCTTGAGCATCGCCTTCATCGTCGTCCTCACTTGCTCGCGGCGTCGCGGGCGAACACGGTGCGCAGGCTCTGCACCATGGCGCGGCGCTCCGGGGTGGTGTCGGGGTCTTCGAGAATGCCGTCGAGGGCTTGCACCGCCCGCGCCGGGTCGCCCTGGCGCGCCATCGCCAGCGCCGAAACCTCGAGCGCGGTGTGGCGCCACGGGTGGCCCGCGGCGGTGAGCGGCGCGAGCTTGTCCTCGATCGCCTTGGGGTCGTCGCTGTCCAGCCCGGCGATCGCGTCCTGCACCAGGGCGAGGTCGCGGTAGGCGGGCAGGGTGGCGGAATCCGCGGCCACCTGGGCCAGCAGTTCGCGCGCCTCGGGCACCTTGTTCTGGGCCATCAGCAGGCTCGCGTGGCGCAGCCGCGCCAGGGTGCGGTAGCCCGCGTTGCCCTCGGTTTCCAGCTGGGCGAGGAGCTTGGCGGCGGCCTCCGCGTCGCGGCCGCGCAGCGCGGCCTCCGCCTTGTCCATCAGCGCCGCCTGCTCCTGGCGCTCGGACTGCTTCATCGACTTGTGGACCTGATAGCCCGCCACCACCGCGACGATCAGCACCGCGACGCCGACGATGGCGACGCCGAAGCGTTTCCACAGCCCCACCATGCGGTCGTGGACGAGGTCGTCCTCGACCTCGCGGAACAGGCTGTTCTGCTCGGCGGCTTCGCGCTCGCGCCGACGCTTCTCTTCGGCGGTCTTGTAGAGATCGGGAGTGGACGACATGGACCGGGCCTGCTTGGGATGACGGACGCGGCGCGGAAACCACCCGCGCCGCGCCCACAATAAGGGCTGTCGCAGGCCAAGTCCATGGCCGCGATCAGGCGCCGCCGCGCCAGGCGATCGGGCAGCCGAGGCCGGGGTGCTGCGCCGCGGGCGCCTCCCGGCCGTGGACCGCCGCCGCCATCGCCGCGAACAGCTCGCGCCCCGCGTCCGGCGCTTCCAGGCGGCCGCGGTAGACCAGCCGCAGGCCCCGGTCGAAGCCGAACAGGTCGGGCGTGCACACCGCGCCGTAGGCCCGCGCCACCGCCTGGGATTCGTCGTGCAGGTAGGGGAAGGGGAAGCGGTGGCGCGCGGCGAACGCCGCCATCCGCTCCGGCGCGTCGTCGGGGCTGGCGGCGACGTCGTTGGGCATGATCGCCACCGCGCGCACGCCCAGGCTTTCCAGCTCGTGGGCATCGCGCACCAGGCGGTCGACGATCGCCGTCACGTGGGGGCAGGCGGCGCTCAGGAACATCACCAGGGTGCCCTCGGTGCCGCGCACGTCGGCAAGGCTGATGGTCTCGCCCGAGACCGCGTCGGGGAGGAGGAAATCCGGCGCGCGCAGGCCGGGCACGCCGGGCGGCGAGAGGATCGCGGCCACGCTCAGCCCTCCTTCGGCCAGCGGCGGTGGACCCACAGCCACTGCTCGGGATACTCGCGGATCCAGGCTTCCAGGCGGTCGTTGACCTCGGCCATGGCGCGGTGTTCGTCGGCGCGGCGGTCGCCGGTGGCGGCGAAGGTGGCGGGCGGCGCAACCTCGAGGCGGAAGCGCGCGCCGCCGAGGCGGATCACCCGCGCCGCCACCACCGGCGCGTCGAACACCAGCGAGAAGGTGGCGAGCGCCGAGGCGGTCATCGCCGGGCGGCCGAAGAACGGCACCGCCATGCCGTCGTTGAGCTTCTGGTCCACCAGCATGCCGAGGTGCTCGCCCTGCTTCAGCAGCTTCATCGCCCGCTTGGCGCCCTGGCTGCCCTTGGGCAGCAGCTCGCCCGAGACGAGGTCGCGGTTGACGCGGAACATCCAGTCGATGTGCGGGTTGTTGGGCGCGCGGTAGATGCGGTGCATCACCAGCCCCGCCGCCCCCGCCCCCGCGCTCACCAGTTCCCAGTTGCCGAGGTGGCCGCTCCACAGCAGGCCGGGGCGGCCGTCGTCGCGGAGGGCGCGGACATGCTCGATCCCCGCCATCTCCACCCGTCCCATCTTCAGCAGAGTGTCCTGGTGCGGGTATTCGAAGAAGGTGCGGCCGATGTTGTCCCACATGCCGCGGACGATGCGCGCGCGCTCGGCGGCGCTCTTCTCGGGGAAGGCGCGCGCGAGGTTGTCCACCGCCACCCGATGCGGCGGCAGCAGCGGCCCGAGGGTGCGCCCCACCGCGCCCCCGAGCGCCGAGGCGAAATCCACCGGCAGGCGCCGCACGGCGTGGTAGACGCCCCAGGCGAGGGCGGCGGTGAGCGGATCGAGAATGCGGCGGGTGAACCACGAGGCCATGCGGCGGTCCTTCAGAGCTTGGCGCGGATCAGGGCGGCGACCGTCGCGGCGTCGTCCCACGCCACGTCCACCGCCACCACGTCCACCTGCTGGCGCTGGTCGGGGGGCAGGCGGGCGGCGTCCTTTTCGGTGGTCACCGGCACCGCGCCGGTTTCGAACGCGAGGTCGAGGATCGGCTGGATGTCGTCTTCCACATAAGGGTGGTGGTCGTCGAACGCGAACCGCCGCACCACCCGTGCGCCGAGGCCGGTGAGGGTGTCGAAGAACTTCTCCGGCCGCCCGATGCCCGCGAACGCCACCACGTCGCGCCCTTTCAGGCGCTCGGCGGCGCGCGGCTCCAGGTGGGCGGCGAACACCGGCAGGTGGCGTTCGAGGCGCGGGCGCAGGCGGTGGCGGTCGTCGCCGATCAGCACCGCGGCGTCGGCCCGGCGCAACGCCGCCTTGGGGAACTCGCGGCACGGCCCGGCCGGGATCACCAGCCCGTTGCCGAAGCCCACGCCCGCGTCCACCACCACCAGCGAGCAGGTCTTGGCGAGCGCCGGGTTCTGGAAGCCGTCGTCGAGGATCAGACAATCGGCCCCGGCGGCGATCGCGAGCCTGGCGGTGGCGACGCGGTCGGCGCCGATCCAGGTGGGGGCGACGGCGGCGAGCAGCAACGGCTCGTCGCCCACCGCGTCGGCGTCGTGGACCAGCGGGTCCACCGCCAGCGGCCCCGCCTCGGCGCCGCCGTAGCCGCGCGAGAGATAGGCCGGGGTGCGCCCCTCGGCCCGGAGGAACCGCCCGAGCCACAGGGCGACGGGAGTCTTGCCGGTGCCGCCGACGGTGACGTTGCCGACGCAGAACACCGGCACCCCGGCGCACCACGGCCGCGCCAGCGCCTGCCGCAGCCGCGCGGCGGCGCCCACCGCCAGCCCGAGGGGCTGGAGCAGGCGGGCGAGCGGCCCGCCGGAGATCCAGAAGCGCGGCGGCTTCATCGCGCCCTGCCCAACGCGTCGAGGAGCGGGCGCAGGCGGTCGAGCACCCGCGCCGCGCTGCCCGCCTCGGCGGTGGCGAAGGCGGCGGCGGCATCCGCCACCGCGCGGGCGCGCTCGGGCGCGGCGAGCAGGCCGCCCACCAGTTCCGCCAGCCCGGCCTCGTCGGCGAAGCGGCAGGCGGCCCCGGCGGCGACCATGCGCTCGGCCATCACGCCGAAATTCTGCATCTCCGGCCCGAACGCCACGGCGCAGCCGAGGCGCGCCGGTTCGAGGGGGTTCTGCCCGCCCGCGCCGATCCACGACTTGCCCATCGCCGCCACCGTCACGGCGCGATAGAACACCCCCATCTCGCCCATGGTGTCGCAGAGGTAGACGTCGGTCTCCGGCCCCGGCAGTTCGCCCGCGCCACGGCGCGCGACGTTCAGGCCGAGGGCGGCGATCTCCGCCGCCGCCGCCGCGCCGCGCTCGGGATGCCGGGGCGCGACCAGGGTGAGGAGATCGGGGAAGCGCGCCTTCAACGCCGCGTGGACGCGGGCGGCGGAGACGTCCTCCCCCGGGTGGGTGGAGGCGGCGATCCACGCCGGGCGCATGCCCACGGCGCTCGCCAGCCCGGCCAGCTCGGCGGTGTCGGCGGGCAGCGGCGGCGCCGCGTACTTGAGGTTGCCGACGCAAACCGCCGCCGCCGCGCCGAGGGCGCGCAGGCGCTCGGCGTCCGCCTCGGTCTGGCCGAAGGCGACGTCGAAGCCGCCGAACAGGTGGCGCGCCAGCCCCGGCAGCCGCCGCCAGCGCGCGAACGAGCGCGGCGACACGCGGCCGTTGACCAGCGCCAGCGCCGCGCCCCGGGCGCGCGCCCCGGCGAGCAGGTTGGGCCAGATCTCGCTTTCGACGAAAATCGCCAGCCCCGGCCGCCAGTGGTCGAGGAAGCGGTCCACCGGCTTCGGCAAATCCACCGGCACGAACTGGTGGATCACGTCGCGCGGCAGGCGGCGGCCCATCATGTCGGCGGAGGTGACGGTGCCGGTGGTGACGAGTTGCGTCACCTCCGGCCAGCCCTCGGCGATCGCCTCGATCAGCGGCAGCAGCGACAGCGCCTCCCCCACCGAGGCCGCGTGCATCCACACCAGCGGCCCGTCCGGCCGCTCCGCCGAGGCGAGACCCAGGCGCTCGGGGAAGCGGTCGGCGGATTCCCGCCCGCGCGCGCGGCGGCGGCCGAGGAACAGGTGGACGAACGGCGACAGCAGCGCGGTGGCGCCGCGATAGAGGCCGAGGATCATCGCTTCGCCCTCTTGCGCGGCACCGTGCCCGCCACCGCGGGCGGGTGGCCCATCTCGGCGTCGGCGCGGGCGGTGAGGTTGATGAGCGTGCGTTCGAGGGCGAGGCGCGCCGGTTCCATGTCCGCCGCGTCGCGCGGCACCCGGATCGGCTCGCCGAAGATGTAGACGCCCCGGCCGAACGGCAGGGGAAGCTGCATCCGGTCCCACGAATCGAGGAACCGCGCCGGGCGCGCCGAGAACGCGATCGGCAGGATCGGCGCGCCGGAGGCGCGGGCGAGCGCGATCGCCCCCGACTGCGCCACCATGTTCGGGCCGCGCGGCCCGTCGGGCGTGAGGCCGACGCTGCCGCCCCGCGCCAGCACGCGGATCATCTCGCGCAGCGCCTGGGCGCCGCCCTTGGAGGTGGAGCCGGTGATCACCTCGATGCCGATGCGGTCCATCACCCCGGCCAGGGCGCGGCCGTCGGAGTGGGCGGAGATCAGCACGTGGGTGCGTTCGCGCGGGACGCCGGGAAACGCCCACATCAGCGCCAGGCGGGAATGCCAGAAGGCGTAGATCGCCCGCCCTCCGGCGAGGGCGTGGGCGGCATCGCGGTGCGCCTCGCCCTCGACCCGCCAGCGGCCGCTGCGCTGCACGAAGCGCAGATACCCGGCGAGCGCGCCGTAGATCAGGTTTTGCGTCGCCGCGCTGCGCGTCAGATCCTTGAACCAGCCCATCGATGTCGCAGAGTCCCAATGCGTTGCCCGGCCGAAACCGGTCGAGGCACCGTTTTACACGGTTCCGCCCGCGTTGGGGAAGGCCGCATCGGCATCGAAGGGCGCGAGGTTGGCGAGGAACTGCGACGCGCTCGCCGCCCAGCTGCGTTCGAGGGCGAAGGCGCGGCAGGCGGCGGGGTCGAGCGCCAGGGCGCGCAGCGCCGCCGCGCCCAGGTCGTCGTCGAGCACGCCCACCGGCGCGTCGCCGATCACGTCCAGCGGCCCCGCCACCGGATAGGCCGCCACCGGCAGGCCGGAGGCCAAGGCCTCCAGCAACACCAGGCCGAAGGTGTCGGTGCGGGAGGGGAACACGAACGCGTCGGCGGCGGCGTAGTGGGCCGCCAGATCCTCGCCCTCCCTGGCTCCGACGAACACCGCGCCGGGGAAGCGCCGCTCCAGCTCCGCCCGCTGCGGGCCGTCGCCCACCACCAGCTTGGTGCCGGGCAGGTCGAGGCGGAGGAACGCCTCGAGGTTCTTTTCCACCGCCACCCGGCCGACGGTGAGCCACACCGGGCGCGGCAGGTCGAGGAACGCCTTGTCGCGGGGGCGGAACAGCTCGGTGTCGACGCCGCGGGTCCAGCGCCGCACCCGCCCCAGGCCCCAGGTGCGGAGTTCGTCCTCCACCCCTTGCGTCGCCACCATCAGCGCCTGGGAGGGGCCGTGGAACCAGCGCATCCCCGCGTAGCCCCAGCGCACCGGCAGGCGGGTGCGAGCGTGGACGTATTCCGGGAACTTGGTGTGGAACGAGGTGGTGAACGGCAGGCCGCGCCGCAGGCAGTAGCGCCGCGCCGCGAGGCCGAGCGGCCCCTCGGTGGCGACGTGGATGGCGGCGGGCTGCGCCGCCTCGATCAGCCGCGCCAGCCTGCGGGCGGGCAGCACCGCCAGGCGGATTTCCGGATAGGTGGGGCACGGCACGGTGCGGAAATCCTGCGGCGTCACGAAGCGCATCTCGTGACCCATCTCCGCCAGGCTGCGCGCCACCGTCTGATACGTCCGCACCACGCCGTTGACCTGGGGCAGCCAGGCGTCGGTCACCACGAGAATCCGCATTCAGGCAACCTCGGGTTCGGGGGCGGGCAACGCCGGGGTGGCGGCCACCAGACCGTCGCGCACCGCCATCGCCCGTCCGCCGCCCTCGAGCCAGCGGACGATTTCGAGGCGGCCGTCGAAATGCTCCACCAGGGCGGTGCAGCTTTCCACCCAGTCGCCGTCGTTGCAGTAGAGGACGTTGCCGATGGCGCGCATCTCGGCGTGGTGGATGTGGCCGCAGATCACCCCGGCGAGGCCGCGCTTGTTGGCCACCTCGGCCATCGCCGACTCGAAGTTGGCGATGAAGGCGACCGCGTTCTTGACCCGGTGCTTGAGATAGGCGGAGAGCGACCAGTAGGAGAACCCGAGGCGCCGCCGCAGCGCGTTGAACCAGCGGTTCGCCACCAGCGCCAGGGTGTAGGCGGTGTCGCCCAGGAGCGCCAGCCAGCGCGCGTAGGTGACGATGCCGTCGAAGGCGTCGCCGTGGACCACCAGATACTTGCGGCCGTCGGCGGCCTCGTGGATGGCGTGCTTGTGGATCGGAATGTGGCCGAGGGCGAAGCCGGTGAAGCCGCGCAGGAACTCGTCGTGGTTGCCGGGGATCAGCACCACTCGCGTGCCCTTGCGCGCCTTGCGCAGCAGCTTCTGCACCACGTCGTTGTGGGTCTGCGGCCAGTACCAGGATTTCTTCAGCCGCCAGCCGTCGATGATGTCGCCCACCAGGTAGAGGGTGTCGCTCTCCACCCGCTTGAGAAAATCGAGGAGGTATTCGGCCTTGGCGCCCCGGGTGCCGAGGTGGACGTCGGAAATCCAGATGGTGCGGTAGCGGTAGGTGGGGGCGCTGTCCATCGTCATGCGGAACCTCGGGCAAACCTCTCGGGCTGCCCGCTTCCTTAAGCCAAGGCGCGCGCCTCCGCCACCGTTTCGACACCCGATTTTCATGATTTCACGGTTGTTTCACAGGATGTTAACCGCGCCGTCACACGCCGCCGCTATGCCGGTTCGAACGCTTCGGGAAAGGGTGCGGACAGGCGATGATCGTGATTTTCAACCCCACCGCCGGGCCGCGCCGCGGCGCGCTGCTCGACCGGGTGCTGGCGCGCCTGCGCGACCTCGGCGCACCGGTGGAGCTGCGGCCCACCGCCTGCGCGGGCGACGCCATCCGCATCGCCGCCGCCGCCGAGCCGCCGGACCGCCTGGTGGTGGCGGCGGGCGGCGACGGCACCCTCGCCGAGGTGGCGGACGGGCTGCTGCGCAACCCCGCCGCCGGGCGCCTGCGACTCGGGCTGATTCCGCTCGGCACCGCCAACGTGCTGGCCCACGAGATCGGCCTGCCGCGCCGCCCGGGGGAAATCGTCCGCACCCTGCTGGCGGGGCGGCCGATGCCCCTGCACGCCGGGCGAATCCGCGCCGAGGGCGGCGACGGGCGGCGCTTCCTGATGATGGCGGGCGCGGGCTTCGACGCGGCGGTGGTGGCGGCGGTGACGCCGGGCCTCAAGCGCCGCTGCGGCAAGGGCGCCTATCTCTGGCACACCCTGCGGCTGGCGGCGGCGGGCGGCTTCCCCCTCCTCGACGTGCGAATCGACGGCGTCCCCCACCGCGCCGCCAGCGTGGTGGTGTGCAACGGCCGCCACTACGGCGGCCCCTACCGACTCGCCCCCGCCGCCGATCTCTCGCGCCCGGCGTTCGAGGTGGTGCTGCTGGAAAAGGCGGGCGGCGCGCGGGTGCTGGCGCAGGGGGCGCGGCTGATGCTCGGCGCCCTGCACCGCGCCCCGGGCGCGCGGGTGTTGCCCGCGCGGGAGGTGGAGATTCTCGGCGCCGGGCCGTTGCAGGCGGATGGCGACCTGGCGGCGGCGCTGCCGGTGCGCGTCGAGGCCTCCGGCGAGTTCCTCGAACTGATGGTTCCGTGATCGTCCGGCCGCGGCCCGAAAAAGGCCGCGTTTCAAAGCTTGCGCTAGCGCTACAGGAAAGGTATCACTAGAGGAATTGAAACAATATGACGGCGCGCACAGTCGCACCGCGAAAGCAGACCCGGGGGGGAATAGTTTGGTCCGTCGGCAATCTCCTTGTCCGACCTGCGCGTCCGGTGCCGCCACGTTCGCGGTGAACCGATGAGGGCGCGCCACACCCTCCTCGCCTTTACCGCCCTTTCGCTGGCCGCCCTCGCCGCCACCCCGGCACTCGCCAATTCGACCCGCCCGGCCCCCGCGGCCCACGGCACCCACTCCGTCTCCGCCTCGGAAACCCGCAGCCTCACCCTCGCGCCCAACGACAGCGTCGAGCAGGTGCTGCGCCGCCTCGGCATCGAAGCCGCCGAGCGCAAGGCCGCCCTCGCCGCGCTCAAGGACGCCGGGGTCGCCCCCACGGCGGGCGCCAAGCTCAGCATTCGCACCGAGATCCCGCGCCCCGGCCGCCAGACCCTGGCGATGCTGCGGATCGGCGGCCTGCCCCATCACGCCGAGGCGGTGCTGGTGGCGACGCCGGAGGACGAGATCGACGCGCCGCTGCGCCGTTCGGTGCGCGGCACCGTGGGACCGGATTTCCCGGCGTTCCTGGTGTCCCTCGGCGTGCCGGAAGCGGTGGCGCAAACCGTCGCCGCCGGGTTCCCGCACGGCCAGCCCGCTCCGGGCGGTCGCTTCTCGCTGGTCTACCAGGTGGCCGCCGACAAATCCGAGGCGCGCCTCGTCAGCCTCTCGATCACCGGCGCGGGGGCCGAGCAGCGCCTCGCCACCTTCCCGGTGCGCCGCGTCATCGAGGTGGCGGTGGCCGACGCGCCGCCGCCCGCCCGCGCCGAGCGCATCGAGCGCGCCCAGCAGGTGGAACGCGCCCAGCAGGCGATGGCGGAAGCCGCCGTGGAGGGCATGCCCACCGGCGACCCGGTGCCCGGCGGCAAGCTCACCTCGCCCTGGGGCTGGCGCATGCATCCGGTGCTGAAGCGCCCGCAGTTCCACAAGGGCGTCGATTATTCCGCCCCGGCGGGCACCCCGGTGCTCGCCACCGCGCCCGGCACGGTGTCGTTCGTCGGCCGCAACGGCAACTACGGCAAGCTCATCCGTATCCAGCACGGCAGCGAGGTGGTGACCGGCTACGCCCACCTCCAGGATTACGCCAAGGGCCTCAAGGTGGGCGCCAAGGTGAGCCAGGGGCAGGTGATCGGCTACGTCGGCCGCTCGGGCCTCGCCACCGGCAACCACCTGTATTACGAGGTGTTCGCGCGCGGCAAGCTGGTCGACCCGCTGGGGGGCACCGCCTCGCCCAGCCGTCACATGACCGAGGCGGAGAACAAGTTCCTGCGCCAGGCGCTGTCGAAAAAGGGCATTCTCCTCGCCCCCGGCGGCTTCGCGGTCGACTGATCCGGCTGCCGCCCCGCGCCCCGCCCGCCGCTCCCGGCGGGCTTTTTTCATGCCCGCAAACGAAAGCCGCCGCCCCGGATCGGGGCGGCGGTTGCCGGCGGGTCCCCCCGTCTGGGGAACGGGGGCGAGGCTTTTCGAGACTTACATCTTCACGCCGAAGGCGATCGGCATCATCACCGCCATCACCGCGATCGAGATCACGATGCCGATGAGGTTGAGGGTCATGCCCGACTTGAACATGTCCGGCACGCGGATCAGACCCGAGCCGAAGACGATGGCGTTGGGCGGCGTCGCCACCGGCAGCGAGAACGCGAGCGAGGCGCCGAGAGCCACCGGGATCGCCATCAAGAGCGGCGAGACGCCGAGGCCCTGGGCGATGGAGATCGAGAGCGGCACGAAGGTCGCGGCCACCGCGGTGTTGGAGGTCATCTGCGTCAGCAGCATCGCCACCAGCGCCAGGACCGCCATGATCACCAGCGAGCTCATGCCCGCGAGGCCCTGCATCTGCTGCGCCACGTATTCGGTCACGCCCGACTTGGAGAGCGCGCCGCCGAGCGCGAACCCGCCGCCGAACAGCAGGATCGCGTCCCACGGAATGCCCTTCGAGAACAGCGAGCTGTCGAGCAGCATGCGGCCCTTCTTGAAGTTGACCGGGACGAGGAAGCAGAGCAGCAGCGCGGTCATGCCGATGGTCGAATCGGTGATGAACTTCGACAGCGGAGTCACCTTGCCGCCGAATTCCACGGCGGGCAGCAGCGACATCAGCTGCGGGCGCAGGATCCACGACAGGGCGGTGGCGACGAACAGGATGGTGGTGAGGGTTTCGCCCCGGCTCATCGGGCCGAGCTTCTCCAGCTCCTCGTCGACGATGGCACCGGCGGCGGTGAGGTCGAGCGCCTTGATCGGGAACATCGCCGGCAGCAGCCACCAGCAGATCGCCATCAGGGCGATGCCGATCGGGCCGCCGACCATCATGAAGTTGGCGAACGGCACGGCGGTGCCGGTCATCTGCAGCACCTGACCCGCCATCACCGCGTTGGGCGGCGTGCCGATCAGGGTGGCCATGCCGCCCATGGAGGACGAGAAGGC
>JAUVUZ010000040.1 GCA_030604885.1 Alphaproteobacteria bacterium
CTCGCGGCGGTCCTCGGCCTTGCGGTCGCCGCCCTGGCGGGGGCGGAGGCGGCGGGCCGCGCCGCCGAGATCAGCTTTTCCGCCACCCGGGTGCTCAACACCGAGGCGATCCTCCACGCCGCCGGGATGCTGCTGGCGCTCGGCCTGCTTGGGCTGGCGCTGCCCGCCCTCGCGCTTGCCGCGCGCCGCGCCGGGCGCTGGGCCGGGGCGGCGCTGGCGGCGGCGCTCACGCTCTCGGCGCTGGCCTGGGCGGGCGAGCTGCTGCTGGCGGCGTTGCAGCGCGACATCCTCGACATCACCGCGACCCGGGTGAGCGCCGTCGCCTGGGCAACCGCCGCCGCGCCCGCGCTGGTCTACGTGCTGCTCGGCCTCGCCCTGGCGCTCGCGGCGCTCGGCTACCTGCGCCGCGAGGCGCCGCCCGCCGCGCATCCCTCCGCCGCCGTGGCCGAGCGCCTGCGCCGCGCCCATCGCGTGGGCGCGCGACGGGTGCGCGATCTCGCCCTCGCGTGCGTGGCGCTGCTGGGGCTGGGGGTGGGGTATCAGGAGGTCTGGGCGTCGCGCCCGCCGACCCTCTCCGCCGCCCAGGCGGTGACGCCCGACGCGGAGGGCCACGTGGTGATCCCGATCGCCCCGGTGGCAGACGGCAACCTCCACCGCTACGCCTTCGTCGCCTCCGACGGCCACCGCGTGCGGTTCTTCCTCATCAACCGCTACGACGCCAGCCACGTGCGCATGGGCGTGGTGTTCGACAGCTGCATGATCTGCGGCGACGAGGGCTACATCCAGGACGGCAACGAGATCGTCTGCATCGCCTGCAACGTCCACCTGTTCCGCCCCTCCATCGGCAAGGCGGGCGGCTGCAACCCGATCCCCCTCGACCACGAGGTGCGGGGCGACGCCATCGTCATCCGCGCCGCCGACCTGGAGCGGGGCGCCCGCTACTTTTCCGAGGTGGTGGAGATCGAGGTGCGGGACCCGGTCAACGGCCGCGCCCTCACCAACACCAAGGCGCCGTTCCAGTACGAGTTCAAGGGCCGTACCTTCTTCTTCGACAGCCGCGAGAGCTACGACGCCTTCCGCGCCGCGCCCGAGACCTACGCCGGGGACACGGTGGGGCGGCTGTGGCGGGTGCAGGGCTTCCAGGGGCGGGAGGGCTGAGGCGATGTTCTGGCGGGTGCTGCGGCAATCGTTTCTCGAGGGGCGGCGGCGCAAGGTGCTGGCGGGGGTGGCGGTGTGCCTCGCGGCGACGCTCGGCATGGCCCTCGCCACCCTGTCGGTGGGCGTGGGCGATCGCATGGCGCAGGAGCTGCGGTCGTACGGCGCCAACATCCGCGTCGTCCCCAAGGGCGAGAGCCTGTCCCTCGGCAGCCTCGGCCTCAACCCGCTGAAGGGCCGCGAAACCCTCGCCGAGGACGACCTGCCGCAGATCAAGGACATCTTCTGGCGCAACAACATCATCGGCTTGGCGCCGTTTCTGAATGCGGAGGTGGAGGTTTCCGGCGCGCGGGTGCCGCTGGTCGGCACGTGGTTCCGGCGCGACATCGAGCTGCCCGACGGCGACCCCTTCACCGTCGGCGTGCGCACCGTGGCGGCCCACTGGGCGGTGGCCGGCGCGTGGCCCGAGGCCGACGACGAGGTGCTGCTGGGCGCGGCGCTGGCGCGGCGCCTCGGCCTCGGCCCCGGCGCGGCGTTCGACGCCGGGGCGGCGGGGCGGCTGCGTGTCGCCGGGGTGGTCGAGACCGGCGGCGACGAGGACGCCGCGATCATTGCCGACCTCGCGTTGGCGCAGGCGGTGGCCGGGCTGCCGGGGCGCGTCCACGCGGTGGAGGTTTCGGCGCTCACGGTGCCCGAGAACGCGCTTTCCACCCGCGCCCGGCACGACGCCGACAAACTCACCACCGCCGAATACGACACCTGGTACTGCACCGCCTACGTCTCGGCGATCGCGCACCAGATCGAGGAGGCGGTGGTCAACGCCTCGGCGCGGCCGGTGTGGAAGGTGGCGGCGGGCGAGGGCGCGGTGATCGGCAAGATGCAGGTGCTGCTGGCGGTGGTGACGCTGGCGGCGTTCGCCTCCGCCGCCATGGGAGTTTCGGCGCTGATGACGGCGACGGTGGTGGAGCGCGCCCGCGAGATCGGCCTGATGAAGGCCCTCGGCGCGCGCCTCGCCGAGATCAACGGCCAGTTCCTCGCCGAGGCGGCGCTGATCGGCGCGGCGGGCGGCCTCGCCGGGGCGGGCCTCGGCGCGCTGCTGGCGCAGGGGATCGGGCGGATGGTGTTCGGCCAGGGGCTGGCGGTGCCGTGGATCGCGGTGCCGCTGGTGACGCTGGCGGCGGTGCTGGTGGCCCTCGCCGGGGCGGCGATGCCCGCCCGCGCCATCGCCCGGCTGGCGCCGGTGGAGGTGTTGCATGGCAAGCGGTAGGCGGATGTTCGCGGTGCTGCTGTGGCGCTCGTTGAGCGTGCGCGCCGGGCGGGTGGGGGTGGCGCTGGCGGCCCTCGCGGTGGGCGCGGCGGTGGTGTCGGCGCTGCTCTCCCTCTACCTCGACATCAAGGTGAAGATGGGCGAGGAACTGCGGGCCTACGGCGCCAATTTCGTGATCGCCGCCGCCGACCCGGCGGCCGACGGCCTCGACGCGGCGGCGCTCGCCCGCGCGGTGGCGGCGGTGCCGCCGGAACGGCTGGTGGGCGCCAGCCCGGCGCTCTACGGCGTGGTGCGGCTGGACCAGGGCAACGCGGTGCTGGCGGGGGTGGATTTCCCCGGCCTGCGGCGGGTCTCGCCCTATTGGCAGGTGACCGGCGCGTGGATCGGCGTGGCCTTCGACGAGCGCAACGCGATGGTCGGCCGCAGGCTCGCCGACGCGATGAAGGTCCGCCCCGGCGACACCCTGGCGGTGCTGGGGGCGGGCGGCGCCAAGGCGCAGGTGACGGTCAAGGGCGTGGTCGAAAGCGGCGACGCGGAGGACGACCAACTGTTCGTCTCCCTGCCGCTGGCGCAGCGGCTGCTGGGGCGGCCGGGGCGGGCGGACTTCGCCATGCTCAGCGTCACCGTGGACGGCGCGGCGGCCGACGCCCTCGCCGCCGCCATCGACGCCGCCGCGCCCGGCGTCTCCGCAAAGCCGATCCGCCGGGTTTCGGAGTCCGACGGGGTGATCCTCGACAAGATCGACGGCCTGATGGCGGTGGTGGCGGCGTTCATCCTGGTGATGACGACCCTGTGCGTGAACGCCACCCTCACCGCGATGGTGGCCGAGCGCGCCCCCGAGATCGGCCTCGCCAAGGCCCTGGGGGCCGACCACCGCGCCATCGTCGCCCAGTTTCTCGGCGAGACGGCGCTGATCTCGGTGGCGGGAACCCTGCTCGGCCTGGTGCTCGGCTTCGGCCTGGCGCAGCTGCTGGGGCAGGCGGTGTTCGGCGCGTGGGTGGGGTTCCGCCCGCTGGTGCCGCCGGTGACGCTCGCCGCCGCGATGGCGACGGCGCTCGCCGCGGCGATCCTGCCGGTGCGGCGCGCGGTGAAGGTCGCGCCCGCCCGGGTTCTGAGAGGAGAGTGAGATGACAGCCGCGGTTTCCCTTCGGGCGTCGGTCGAACCGGCGCGCCCGGTGATCGAACTCCGGGGCCTGGGCCGCAGCTTCGGCACAGTGGAGGCCCTGCGCGAGGTGAGCTTCGCGATCCCCTCCGGCGCGTTCGTGGCGATCATGGGGCCGTCCGGCTCGGGCAAGACCACGCTGCTCAACCTGCTCTCGTGCCTCGACCGGCCGACCGCGGGCGAATACCTGCTGGACGGCATTCCCACCGCGGGCATGAGCGAGGCCGAGCAGGCGCGCATCCGCCGCGAGCGCATCGGCCTGGTGTTCCAGCAGTTCCACCTGATCCCCTATCTCACCGCCCTCGAAAACCTGATGCTCGCCCAGCACTACCATTCGGTGGCGGATGCGGCGGCGGCGCGGGCGGCGCTGGAGCGGGTCGGCCTCGGCCACCGCGCCGGGCACCGGCCCTCGCAGCTTTCGGGCGGCGAGCAGCAGCGGGTGTGCATCGCCCGGGCGCTGATCAACGAGCCGTCGCTGATCCTCGCCGACGAACCCACCGGCAACCTCGACGAAGCCAACGAGACGGTGGTGATGGACCTGTTCCGCCAGCTCCACCGCGAGGGGCGGACGATCGTGCTCGTCACCCACAACCCGGCGTTCGGCGAGGTGGCGGAGCGCACCATCCGCCTCGCCCACGGGCGCGTGGAGTCGGACCGATGAGGGCGCTGCTGCCGCTCCTCGCGCTGGCGGCGCTGCTTGCCGGGTGCGACGACGTGCCCAAGGGCGCGGCGCGGGGCCGCATCGCCCCCGAGATCGCGGTGCTCGACGGCGCCGACGACGCCGTGGACCTGGCGCGCCACCGCGGCAAGGCGGTGCTGGTGAGCTTCTGGTTCACCGGCTGCGGCCCGTGCACCGCCGAACTGCCGGTGCTGGACGCGTTCGTGCGCGAACACGGGGCGGAGAGGGTGGCGATCCTGCCGGTCAACATGGTGGACGACGCGGCGACGATCCGCGCCACCTACCGCCGCCTCGGCCTCGAACACCTGCCGGTGCTGCGGGATTCGGTGCGCATCACCACGCGGCGCTACGGCGTCACCGGCGCGCCCGCCAACTTCCTCATCGATTCCCGCGGCATCGTCGTCGAGCGGGTGGACGGCGCGCTGGACCACGCCGCCCTCGAATCCCGGCTGCTGCCGCTCGCCAAACCGGCGTCATAAAAAAATCTCCGCCAGTATCGGCGGCCGCGCCGCGTATCCCCACGGTCGTGACGTGGGGAGTCCGGAATCATGGAGGAACAGTTCGCCATCGCGCTGCGGATGCGGGCCGGTGGCAATGCCGCCGCCGCCCGCCAGATCTGCCGCGCGGTGCTGATCGCGCGACCCGAGCACCGGGGCGCGCTCAACCTGCTCGCCGAATTGTGCTTCGAAAGCGGCGACGCCGACGAGGCCGCCGAACTGTGCCAGTGCGCGCTGGCGCTCGACCCGCGCGATCCGGCGGCGCTCGGGGTGCTGGGGGAGATCTATCTCGACTGCGGCCGGGTGGCCGACGCGGTGACGGTGCTGCGTCTGGCGGCGGAGGCTGCGGCCGACGCGGCCCAACCCCATGCCCGCCTGGCGGTGGCGCTGCGCCGCGCCGAGGAGCACGACGCGGCGGTTTCGGCCTACGCCCGCGCGGTCTCCTGCCGCGACGCCACGGCGCGGCATTTCCTCGATTTCGCCACCTTCCTGGTGGTGCTGGGGCGGGACGACGCGGCGATCGCGGTGCTCGACGACGCGGTGTTCGCCCACCCCGACGAGCCGCGCCTGTGGTGGATGCTGGCCGACCGCCTGCGGGCGTGCGGGCGGCGCGCCGCGGCGGCGGGCGCCTATCGCCGCGCCACCGCCTGCCGCACCCGGGTGTTCGGCGCGCTCTACGATTTCGCCACCCTGCTCTCGGAGCTGGGGCGCGACGGCGCGGCGCTGCGGGTGGCGCAGCGCGCCCAGGAGGTGGACCCCCGCCATCCGCTGATCGGCGACCTGCTGCGCGGTCTCGACGGCCGGGGCGTGGCGTAACCTATTCGCCGAAGCGGTCCATGCCGAGACCGGCGAGGTCGATCGCCGGGGGTGCGCCGACCACCGCGTCGGCCACCGCGTCGGCGGCGCCCGCCGCCATCGTCCACCCCAGCGTGCCGTGGCCGGTGTTGAGCCACAGCCCCCGCACCGGGGTCTTGCCCATGATCGGCACGGAATCCGGCGTGGTCGGCCGCAGCCCCGCCCAGAAATGCGGCTCGGCGTAATCCGAGGCGTGGGGGAACAGGGCGCGGGTCTTGGCGAGGATGACGTTGGCGCGGCGCGCGTTGATGGCGTCGTTCCAGCCGTTCATCTCGGCGGTTCCGGCGGCGCGCAGGCGCTCGCCGAAGCGCGAGAACACCATCTTGTGCTCGTCGTCGATCAGGCTCACCTCGGGCGCGCCCGCGTGGCCCTCGGTGGAGACGGTGATGGAATAGCCCTTCGCCGGGTAGATCGGCAGGCCGAAGCCGACGCTTTCGGTGAGCTTGCCCGAATAGCTGCCGAGGCAGACCACCGCCGCGTCGCAGCCGACGCGTTCGCCCTGCGCCAGCAGCACCCCCTTGATCCGGCCGTTCTCGGCCTCGATGGCGCGGATCGCGGTGCCGTAGCGGAACAGCACGCCGAGCTTCGCCGCCGCCGCCGCCAGCCCTTCGGAAAACTTCCAGGCGTCGCCGCTTTCGTCCGACGGGCTATAGATGCCGCCCACCAGCTGCGGCCGCACGGTTTCGAGCGCCGGTTCGAGGGCGAGGCATTCGTCGGGGGTCTTCACCTCCCGGTCCAGGCCCTTGGCGTTCATCGCGAGATTGGAGTTGCAGGCCGCCTCGAACTCGCGCGGGTCGCGGTAGAAGTTGAGGATGCCGAGGGACTTGCTGTCGTACTCCAGCCCCAACTCGGCG
The DNA here is from genome assembly GCA_030604885.1 of Alphaproteobacteria bacterium. Classification (GTDB taxonomy): domain Bacteria; phylum Pseudomonadota; class Alphaproteobacteria; order Rhodospirillales; family Rhodospirillaceae; genus Oleispirillum. The sequence goes on from JAUVUZ010000040.1 coordinate 6,470, forward strand.
CGCCACGCCTTGACCAAGGTGCGGCTGTGCATCGCCACCCGCAGCGAGCGTTCGAGGTTGCGGCGGCTTTTCGCCAGCGGCGTGTTCATCAGGAACAGCAGGCCCCAGCGCCACAGCGCCGGGTCGCAGCGCAGCAGCGGCATGTAGAGCGGCGCCTCGGGCCGCCCCAGCCACTTGGCGAGCTGGCGCGGGGTGTTGGGGGTGGCCCAGGGAGTGACGTGGCAGGCGGAAATCTGCCCGCCGTTGGCGAAGCTGGTTTCGAGCGCCGGGCCGGGCTGACGGTCGAACACCGTCACCTCGACGCCGCGCTTCGCCAGCGCGTAGGCGGTGGAGACGCCGACGACGCCGGCCCCGAGAACGATCGCGCGCATGATGAGAAACCTCGAATCCGATCCGGGCGGAGGCTTTGCCGCCCCCGCCGACGCGGTGTAATTTGGACCCAAACCCCTTCGTCGCGCAAGCCGCCGAGGCCGAAATGACCGAACCCGCCGCCGATCCCCGCGTCCTCGCCCGGGCGCTGCTGCTCTCGCCTTCGGAAATGGCCGCCGCCGACGCCTTCGCCATCGCCGCCGGAGTGCCGGGCGCGACGCTGATGGCCAACGCCGGGCGTGCGGTGGCCGAGGCGATCCTCGCGCGCTGGTCGCCGCGCCCGGTGGCGGTGCTGTGCGGCCCCGGCAACAACGGCGGCGACGGCTTCGTGGCGGCGCGGGTGCTGGCCGACGCGGGCTGGCCGGTGCGGGTGGCGAGCCTGGCGCCGGTCTCGGCCTATCGCGGCGACGCGGCGATGTTCGCGGCGGACTGGGGGGAGGTAACGGAGCTTTCGGAAGCTTCCCTCGACGGCGCACAGCTGGTGGTGGACGCGCTGTTCGGCGCGGGCCTCAACCGCGCCCTCGACGGCGCGGCGGCGGCGGTGTTGCGGGCGGCGGAGGCGCGCGGCCTGCCGATCGTCGCGGTGGACGTGCCGAGCGGCCTCGACGGCGCCACCGGCGCGGTGCGGGGCTACGCGCCCCGGGCGGCGCTGACGGTGAGCTTTTTCCGCGCCAAGCCCGGCCACCTGCTGCTGCCGGGGCGGGATCTCTGCGGCGAGTGCGCGATCGTCGACATCGGCATCCCCGAGGCGGCGGCGTTGGCGAACCGGGCGCGGTGCTGGCGCAACGGCCCCGGGCTGTGGCGGCTGCCGCGCCTCGGCGCCGACGCCCACAAATACCGGCGCGGCCATCTGCTGGCGGTGGGCGGGCCGATGACCGGGGCGATCCGCCTGGCGGTGCGCGCCGCGCGCCGCGCCGGGGCGGGCCTCGCCAGCGTGGTGTGCGAGGCCGCCGACGCGCTCGCCTACGCCCAGGACCCGGGGGCGATCGTGCTGCCGGGCGGCGACGACGCCTTCGCCGCCGCGCTCGCCGACGCGCGCCGCAACGTCGTACTGATCGGCCCGGGCCACGGCGAGGCGGAGCGGCTGCGCGGGCGGGTGGCGGCGATCCTCGCCGCCGGACGCGCCTGCGTGCTCGACGCCGACGTGTTCGGCGCGTTCGCCGAGGCGCCCTCGGCGCTGTTCGACGCGATCCGCGCGCCCGCCGTCCTCACCCCCCACGCGGGCGAGTTCGCCCGGCTGTTCCCCGATCTCGACGCCGCCGCAGACCGCTTGGGCGCCGCCCGCGCCGCCGCCGCGCGCAGCCGCGCGGTGGTGGTGCTGAAGGGCGCCGACACCGTAATCGCCGCCCCCGACGGCCGCGCCGCGATCAACGCCGACGCGCCGCCGACGCTCGCCACCGGCGGCACCGGCGACGTGCTCGCCGGGATCGCGGCGGGGCTGCTGGGGCAGGGGATGGCGGCGTTCGAGGCGGCTTGCGCGGCGGTGTGGCTGCACGGCCGCGCCGCCGCCGCCTTCGGCCCCGGGCTGATCGCCGAGGATCTGCCGGAGATGCTGCCGGGCGTGCTGCGGGCGCTGGAGGGCGGCTGAGGGCGCTCAGTCGGGGCGGTATTCGAGAATGTCGCCGGGCTGGCAGTCGAGCGCCTGGCAGATGGCTTCGAGGGTGCTGAAGCGGATCGCCTTGGCCTTGCCGGTCTTCAGGATCGACAGGTTGCTGAGGTTGACGCCGACCCGCTCGGACAGGTCCATCAGGCGCATCTTGCGTTTCGCCAGCATCACGTCGAGGTTCACGATAATCGCCATTGTCCGTGCGTCAAACCGTCCGTTCGTCGAAGTTCCGCAGCCGCCCATGAGTTTTTGTGGGTATCGATAAAAAATTGCCGTGTCAACCGGTGGGGGCACCGGGTGCGGTCATCGGGCGTCGGGCGGGGCGTAATGGACCGGCACCTGGCTCTCCACCAGCATTTCGCGGAACGGGGAGGGGGGCGGGGCGTCGAGGAACAGGCCGTCCACCATCGAGATGTGGCCGAGCTTGACCATCGCGCGGCGGCCGAACTTGCTGCGGTCGGTGGCGAGGAACACGGTGCGGGCGTTCTGCACGATCGCCTGCGCGACCCGAACCTCGCGGTAGTCGAAATCGAGCAGGGTGCCGTCCGGATCGATGCCGGATATCCCGATCACGCCGAAATCCACCTTGAACTGGTCGATGAAGTCGATGGTCGCCTCGCCCACCACCGCGAGATCGTGGGCGCGCAGCCGCCCGCCCGCCACGGTGATCTCGAAATCCGGGCAGTCGCGCAGCAGGATCGCGATGTTGATGTTGTTGGTGATGACGCGCAGGCCGCGGTGGTTGACCAGCGCGTGGGCCACCGCCTCGGTGGTGGTGCCGACGTTGATGAACAGCGACGCGCCGTCGGGAATGTGGCGCGCCACCGCCTGGCCGATTCGTTCCTTTTCGGCGCGCATCGAGAGCTTGCGCGCGTCGTAATCGGTGTTGCGGGTGTTGGGCAGCAGGCTGGCGCCGCCGTGGTAGCGCGCCAGCATGCCCGCGTCGCACAGGCGGTTGATGTCGCGCCGCACCGTCTGCGGGGTGACGCCGAGCTGGGCGGCGAGGCTGTCGATGTTGACGTAGCCCGCGGCGCGCGCGAGTTCCACGATCTCCGCCTGGCGGCGGTTGAGGCCGGGCTTGGCGCCCACACCATTGGGTATGCCCGAGTCCATCTGCCGTTGGCTCCCCGCGTCGTGCGATCCGAACATGCGCGAATTCGTTATATGTTCTATTTAGCTCGTTTTTTTTCAATTCACGATAGATTTTTGTGACGGCGGTAACAAAAGAGTCATATAACCGTAACACATCGTGTAGAGGTTTCGACCCGCGCGTACCCCCTGAAGGAGGGGGCGCGGCTCCGGTCATTCCACCGGGTGTTACGACCGCCGTCCCCGTCCGAGATCAAGAGAAGGGGCGGCTCAACAGGGAGGTTCTGATGAAGGGTAAGCTGTTCGTGCTCGCCTCGGTTCTGGCGGCGGGCATCCTTGGCGCAGCGGTATCGCCCGTTTACGCCGCCGAAAAGATCGTCGTCAAGATCGCCGGCATGAAGCCCGAGGGCGAGCCGGAAACCGTCGGCATGAAGCTGTTCGCCAAATACGTGATGGAGGCGACCAACGGCAAGTATGACGTGCGGGTGTTCCCCAACAGCCAACTCGGCAAGGAAGATGCCTACATCGCCCAGACCCGCAAGGGCATCATCCAGATGTGCGCCACCGGCACCCAGACCGGCTCGCTGTTCCCGGCGATGGCGATGCTCGAAACCCCGATGCTCTACGACAGCCTCGACCACGCGCACCGCGCGATGAACGGCGAGACCTTCAAGCTCATCAACGAGGGCTTCTCGGAGAAGTCGGGCCTCACCACCCTCAACGCGTTCCCGCTCGGCTTCCGCCACTTCTACACCAAGAAGCCGATCAAGACCGTGGACGACCTCAAGGGCCTGCGCATGCGGGTGCCGAACATCCCGCTCTACATCGAGTTCGCCAAGCAGCTCGGCCAGTCGGGCCAGCCGATGCCGTTCGCCGAGGTGCCGTCGGCCCTCGACCAGGGCACCATCGACGGCGGCGACAGCCCGTTCTCCGACATCGTCGCGCTCAAGATGTACGAAATCGCGCCGCAGATCACCCTCTCCGGCCACATCCTCGTGATCCATTCCCTCTACATCAACAACGACTTCTTCAACTCGCTGCCGCCCGAGGACAAGAAGATCTTCGTGGACGCCGCGCACCGCTCGGCGGAAGACGTCTGGAAGCTCGCCAAGGAAGGCGAGGAGAAGGCGATCGCCACCATCAAGGCCGGCGGCGGCACCATCAACACCCCCGACCCGGCGTTCCACGAAGCCCTGGTCAAGGCCGGCAAGGGCACCTGGAAGCTGTTCTACGACACGGTTCCGAACGCCAAGGAAATCCTTGCCAGCGTCGATCAGTACCGCTGACGGCGGCTGAACCTCCGGGCCATGCCCGGGCGGCGGAGGGCCGAGCGCCCTCCGCCGTCATCGCCGCCGTCGTCGCTTGACTGCCAGGAGAGAGGGAATGAGCGAACAGCTTCCCACCGAAGAGCCTAAGGAATCCGCAGCCGCCTTGGCCTTCCAACTGTTTTGCGCTGCGGTGTTCCTCGGCATGATCGGGTTGGTGTTCTACAACGCGATGCTGCGCTACGTCTTCCGCTCGAGCTTCGCGCCGAGCGAGGAATGGGCGCGCATCCTGTTCATCTACATCACCTTCTTCGGTTCGATCGAGGCGTTCTATCGCGGCCGCCACATCGCCGTGGACATGGTCACCAACCTGCTCCAGGGCGTCGCCCGCAAGACCGTGGACATCGTCGCGCAGCTCTTGTCGCTCGGCGCCCTCGGGCTTCTGGCGATCGGCGGCGTCAGCCTGGTGATGCAGACCATGGATACCTACACCGTCGCCACCAACCTCAACATGACGGTGGTGAACGGCACCCTGCCGGTGATGGCGGGCGTGGTGTTCCTGATGTACGTGCGCAAGCTGGTGGAGACGATCCGCAGGCCCGCGTCCGACTTCAAGCGCCTGGCGAAGGGGATCGAATAATGGAACTCGTGGTCTTCCTCTCCAGCCTGTTCGTGTTCCTGTTCCTCGGCATCCCGATTTCCCTCGGCCTGGTGCTGTGCGCCATCACCCTGATGATCTTCTCCGGCGACGGCGACTTCATGATCATCCCCCAGGCGATGGTGGACGGCGTCAACAACTACCCGCTGATGGCGATCCCGTTCTTCGTCTTCGCGGGCGAGATCATGGCCAAGGGCGGGTTGTCGCAGCGCGTCGTGCTGCTCTCCCAGCTCATCATCGGCCGGGTCAAGGGCGGCCTCGGCTACGCCACCATCGTCGCCAGCGTGATCTTCGCCGGGCTGATGGGCAGCTCGGTGGGCGAGGCGGCGGCGCTGATGGGCATCCTCTTCCCGATGATGAAGCAGGCGGGCTACGACCCCGGCCGCGCCGGCGGCGTGATCGCCTCGGGCGCGATCCTCGGGCCGATCATCCCGCCCTCGGCCAACTTCATCCTGCTCGGCGCCACCATGAGCCTGTCGATCACCAAGCTGTTCATGATCGGCCTGATCCCCGGCCTGATGATCGGCCTGATGCTGCTGGCCGCGTGGTTCGTGATCGTGCGCGTCGACGGCTACACCGAGACCATCACCTTCACCCGGTCCGAGGCGGTGGACATCCTCAAGGGGTCGATGCCCGCGTTCATGCTGCCGGTGATCCTGCTGGGCGGCATCCGCTTCGGCGTCTTCACCCCCACCGAGGGCGGCGCCTTCGCCGCGGTCTACGCCATCGTCGTGTGCTGCTTCTACTACCGCGAACTCAGCCTGCGCGACCTGTTGCGGGTCAGCACCACGGCGGCGCGCACCACCGCGGTGGTGATGTTCATCGTCGGCACCGCCACGGCGGTGGGGTGGTTCATCACCTCGGCGCAGATTCCCGACCAGATGGCCCAGTTCTTCGGCCCGCTGGTGGACAGCCCGCGCCTGCTGCTGGTGGCGATCATGCTGTTCCTGTTCGCCGCGGGCATGGTGATGGACCTGACGCCGAACATCCTGCTGTTCGCGCCGGTGTTCTATCCGCTGATCCTCCAGGCGGGCATCGACCCGTACTTCTTCGGCCTGCTGTTCGTGCTGAACGTCGGCCTGGGGGTGATCACGCCGCCGGTGGGCACGGTGCTGTTCGTGGTCGCCGGGTCGGGCGGCATCAACCTCGGCTATCTGGTGCGCAAGATGGCGCCGTTCTTCCTGATGGAAGTGGCGATGCTGTTCCTGCTGCTGTTCTTCCCGGCGTTGTCGCTGACGCCGCTGAAATGGCTGATGTGATGGATATCGGCGCGAAACGCTGCTTCGTCTTCGACCTGGATGGGACCGTCTACCTCGGCGACGATCCCATCCCCGGGACGGTGGCGTTCATCCGCCGTAATCTTGCGGGGAAGGACATCTACTTCCTCACCAACAACACCTCGAAGAGCTTGCGGGATTACGCCCGCAAGCTCGACCGGCTGGGGATCGCGGTGGATCTGCCGCGCATCCTCTCGCCGCTGCTGCCGCTCGTCGAGCACCTGGAGGCGGAGGGCATCCGGCGGATCTGCCCGGTGGGCAACGCCGCCTTCCGCGATTATCTCAAGGAACGCCTGCCCGACCTCGTCTTCACCGAGGGCGACGACTGCGAGGCGGTGGTGCTCGCCTACGACACCGAACTCACCTACGCCAAGCTCGCCGCCTCGGCGCTGCTGCTGCAGCGGCCGGAGGTGCGGTTTTTCGCCACCCATCCGGATCTCGTCTGCCCCAGCCCGCGGGGGCCGCTGCCCGACGTCGGCAGCTTCCTCAAGCTTTACGAGGCGGCCACCGGGCGGGTGCCGGAGATCGTCTTCGGCAAGCCCGACCCGCGGGTGCTGGAAGGGGTGCTCCGCCGCCACGGGCGCGACGCCACGGTGATGGTGGGGGACCGCCTGTCCACCGATTTTCGGCTTGCGGAAAACGCGGGCATCGATTTCATCCTCGTCCTGTCCGGCGAGGCGACGCGCGCGGACCTGCCGCGCCTGGCGCACCAGCCCGCCCTGGTCGTCGAAGACCTGGGCGCTTTCTGAGTAGAGGGCCATGCAGACTTCGGGAACCTACGAACTCACGATGATTCTCGGCGCGGCGACGCTGCTGCTGTGGGGCGTGCGGATGGTGCGCACCGGGGTGATGCGCACCTACGGCGCGCAGATCCGCAAGCTGCTGCCGCGCGCGCTCGGCAACTTCCTGGTCGCGCTCGCCATCGGCGTCGGCGCGGCGACGGCGCTGCAAAGTTCGATCGCGGTGGCGGTGTTCACCTCGAGCCTCGCGGGCGCCGGGGTGATCCCGGTGGCCGAGGGTCTGCTGCTGCTGCTCGGCGCCGACGCCGGTTCGGCGGTGGTGGCGGCGCTGCTCACCCTCGACCTCAAGGCGATCTGGCCGCTGCTGATGTTCGTCGGCTATCTGCTGCACGCCTTCTTCAGCGAGACGGAATCGCCGCTCAAGCAGCTCGGACGCATCTTCCTCGGCGTCGCGATGATCCTGATCGCGCTCACCTTCATGGGGCAGGTCTCCCACGGCCTCGCCGACAGCGAGCTGATCCGCATCATCATCTCCTCGCTCGGCAGCGAGCTGGTGCTGGCGTTGCTGCTGTTCGCCATCCTCACCTGGCTCGCCCATTCGTCGATCGCGATCCTGCTGTTCTGGGCGTCGTTGGTGCAGGCGGGCATCACCACCGACCCGAGCCTGATTCTCGCCGGGCTGCTCGGCATCAACATCGGCAACGCCGCGCCGCCGATCGTGATGACCTGGCGCCAGCCCGCGGCGGCGCGCCGCATCGTCTGGGGCAACGCCGCGTTCAAGCTCTGCGGCGTGCTGCTGTGCCTCCTCGGCATCCGCTGGATTTCCGAGATCTATCATCTGCTGCCGGGGCTGCCGGGCTTCCGCGTGGTGATCCTCCACATCCTCTTCAACATCGGCCTGATCGTGGTGTTCTCCGGTCTGGTGCGGCCGACGGCGCGGATCCTCGAACGCTTCTTCGCCGATCCGATCAAGCCGGTCGACCAGGTGGGGCCGAAATACATCCCCGCCGCCGACGATCCCTCGCCCAAGTCCGAGCCGTTCCCGGTCACCGCGCTGTCCCGCGAGGTGCTGCGCATCCTCGGCACGGTGCAGTACATGCTCGAGCTGACCCGCGAGATGCTGGTGGACGGCAAGGCCGACAACGCCGAGGAAATCCGCCGCCAGGAGAACAAGGTCGACGTGCTGTTCAAGGCGGTGCGGCTCTACGCCGTCGACCTCACCCGCAAGGGGCGGGGCGACCAGGCCAAGGTGATGGCGCTGCTGCGCTACGCCGCCAGCCTCGAGAACGCGGGCGACGTGGTCTCGAAGACCATGATCGGCGTGCCGAAGTCGATGCGCAAAGACGGCAAGACCTTCTCCAAGCAGGGGCGGGACGACCTCGACGCGCTGTTCACCTACCTGATCGGCAACGCCCAACTGGCCGCCGAGGTGATCATGGGCTGGAACGACGCCGCCGCCACGGTGCTGGTGCAGCGCAAGCGCGACTTCAAGGCGATGTGCAACGACCGCCTGCGCCGCCACATCGACCGCCTGAGCGAGGACGAACCCAACGCGACGGAAACGAGCGCCGTCAATCTCGACCTGATTCTCGACATCCGCTGGATCAATACCCAGGTTGCGAGCATCGGTTACGACGTCTCGCCCGAGAACGAAGTCCCCGGCAACGAGGTCGCCGAGGAACTCGCCGCAAGGCCGGAGTCGTGAATGAAAATATAGGTGTCGTCGCGGCGGGGGCGTGCTATAGAACCCCGCTCCGGCGATTTCGTCGTGCACCCGGCACGGGGCGATTGCGGGCGTGGTGGAATTGGTAGACACGCCAGATTTAGGTTCTGGTGGCGAAAGCCGTGGGGGTTCGAGTCCCTTCGCCCGCACCAGCCGCGCCACGAACCCGCTCCCCCGCACGGCGGCGTCGCCAGGGACAGGTTTCGCGCGACGCGTCCGTCGTTCGCCCGCTCCGGGTACGTCGGACGGCGTCGTTTGGTCATTCCCAAGGATAACAGAGCTTCACCCCATGCAGGTTACCGAAACGAAGACGGAAGGCCTGAAGCGCGAGTTCAACATTCTCGTGCCGGCCGCCACCATCGAGGACAAAGTCAACGCCCGTCTTGTCGAACTCGGCAAGAACGCGTCGCTGCCCGGGTTCCGCCCCGGCAAGGTGCCGATGAAGGTGATCGCCGAGCGCTATCGCAGCGCGGTGATGGGCGAGGTGCTGGAGCGCACGGTCAACGACGCCACCGCCCAGGCGGTGAAGGAGCGCGACCTGCGCCCGGCGCTGCAGCCGAAGGTCGAGATCGTCTCGTTCGACGACGGCAAGGACCTCGAGTTCTCGGTGGCGATGGAAATCCTGCCGGAGATCGCCGTCGGCGACCTCGGCAAGATCACCCTCGAGCGCCTCAAGGCCACCGCCCCGGCGGAAGACGTCGAGAAGGCGATGGAAAACCTCGCCGCCCAGCACGCCCACGCCCATCCGATCCACGAGGATCGCCCGGCGGCCAAGGGCGACGTGGTCGAGATCGATTTCGTCGGCAAGCTCGACGGCGTGCCGTTCGAGGGCGGCGCGGGCAACGGCTTCGACCTCGAACTCGGCTCCGGCATGTTCATTCCGGGCTTCGAGGACCAGCTGATCGGCGCCAAGAAGGGCGCGGCGGTCGAGGTCAAGGTGACCTTCCCGGCCGAGTACCACGCCAAGGACCTGGCGGGCAAGGAGACCACCTTCGACGTCACCGTCAAGGAGATCAAGGAAGTCCACAAGCACGCCATCGACGACGAGCTGGCCAAGCACGAGGGCCTCGAGAACGTCGCGGCGCTGCGCGAGGCGGTCAAGGGCCGCATCGAGGCGGAGTTCCAGCAGGTGTCGCGCCAGCGCCTGAAGCGCGCGCTGCTCGACGCCCTCGACGAAAGCCACAAGTTCGAGATTCCGCCGGCGATGCTCGACAACGAGTTCGAGGCGATCTGGAAGACCATCGAGGAGGCCAAGGCCAACGGCACCCTCGACCCGGCCGACGTCGCGAAGTCGGAAGACGCGCTCAAGGACGAATACCGCGCGATCGCCGAGCGCCGCGTGCGCCTCGGCCTGCTGCTGGCGGAAATCGGCCGCGTCAACAACATCCAGGTGACCAAGGAAGACCTGCAGCGCGCGATGTTCCAGCAGGCCCGCAACTTCCCGGGGCAGGAGCGCCAGGTGTTCGAATACTTCACCAAGAACCCGCAGGCGATGGAGCAGTTCCACGCGCCGCTGTTCGAGGAGAAGACCGTCGACTTCATCCTCGAGCTGGTGAAGCTCGAAGACCGCGAAGTGACGCCGCAGGAGCTGATGGCCGATCCGGACGCCCCGGCCGAGGCCGAGGCGGACAAGCCGAAGAAGGCCGCGAAGAAGAAGGCCAAGGCCGATGAGGCGGAAGCCGCCGCCGAGAAGCCGAAGAAGGCCGCGAAGAAGAAGACCGCCGCCGAGGAATAAGTCTTCTGAACGCACGGTTGAGAGACGGACGCCCGGAGTTCCCCTCCGGGCGTCCTTGTTTTCGGGGGCGCGTTTTTCAAGCCTTGCAAGGGGCGCGGGAATGCGGATATGACCATTAACAACCCTCCGAATTCCCCCCTGACTGAGAGGACTCCATGCGCGATCGTGACCCCATCGAAGTCTACAACAACACCCTCGTGCCGATGGTGGTGGAGCAGACCAGCCGCGGCGAGCGGTCCTACGACATCTACTCGCGCCTTCTCAAGGAGCGGATCATCTTCCTCACCGGGCCGGTCAACGACGACGTGGCGAGCCTGATCTGCGCGCAGCTGCTGTTCCTCGAGTCCGAGAATCCGACCAAGGACATCTCGTTCTACATCAACTCGCCGGGCGGCGTGGTGACCTCGGGACTCGCGATCTACGACACCATGACCTATATCCGTGCGGATGTGTCGACGGTGTGCCTGGGGCAGGCGGCGTCGATGGGGTCGTTCCTGCTGTGCGCGGGCGCGAAGGGCAAGCGGTTCGCGCTGCCGAACTCGCGGATCATGATCCACCAGCCGTCCGGCGGCTTCCAGGGCCAGGCGGCGGACATCGAGATCCAGGCGCGGGAAATCCTCGAGCTGCGCGCCCGCCTGAACAAGCTCTACGCCGAGTTCACCGGGCAGGACATCGCCGCGATCGAACGCGCGATGGACCGCGACAACTACATGACCGCGGTGGCCGCCAAGGCGTTCGGCCTGGTGGACGAAGTGGTCGCCGAACGCCCGCAGGCGGCGGACGTCAAGCCCGCCGGCTGACCCCCGGGTGAAACCCGGGGCGCGGCGGCGGCGTTGGGTCGGAGAGGCGTCCCCCGGCGCCTCCGCGATCCGCGGGCGCGGCGGATGGAATTGCGGGTTGTTTGTTGCGCCGCTGTCCGGATAGGATGGGTGTCGTGAAGTTCGGCCTCCCGAACCCCTGGGGCGGGGCGGCCGCGATGGCAGGAGTAACGGATGGTTAAATCCTCTGGCGGCGATTCGAAGAACACCTTGTATTGCTCGTTCTGCGGCAAGAGCCAGCACGAGGTGCGCAAGCTCATCGCCGGACCCACGGTGTTCATTTGCGACGAGTGCGTCGAACTCTGCATGGACATCATCCGCGAGGAGAACAAGTCGAGCCTGGTGCGCTCCCGCGACGGGGTGCCCACGCCGCAGGACATCATGGCGGTGCTGGACGACTACGTGATCGGCCAGATGCACGCGAAGAAGGTTCTCGCGGTGGCGGTGCACAATCACTACAAGCGCCTCGCCCACGCCGCGAAGAACAACGACGTCGAGCTGTCGAAGTCCAACATCCTGCTGATCGGCCCGACCGGCTGCGGCAAGACCCTGCTGGCCCAGACCCTCGCGCGCATCCTCGACGTGCCGTTCACCATGGCCGACGCCACCACCCTCACCGAGGCGGGCTACGTCGGCGAGGACGTCGAGAACATCATCCTCAAGCTGCTCCAGGCCGCCGACTACAACGTCGAGCGGGCGCAGCGCGGCATCGTCTACATCGACGAGATCGACAAGATCAGCCGCAAGTCCGACAACCCCTCGATCACCCGCGACGTGTCGGGCGAGGGCGTGCAGCAGGCACTGCTCAAGATCATGGAGGGCACGGTCGCCTCGGTGCCGCCGCAGGGCGGGCGCAAGCATCCGCAGCAGGAGTTCCTGCAGGTGGACACCACCAACATCCTGTTCATCTGCGGCGGTGCGTTCGCGGGGCTGGAGAAGGTGATCGGCCAGCGCAACCAGGGCACCTCGATCGGCTTCGGCGCCGACGTCAAGGGTCCCGACGAGCGCCGCTCGGGCGAGATCCTCAAGGGCGTGGAGCCGGAGGACCTGCTGAAGTACGGCCTGATCCCCGAGTTCGTCGGTCGCCTGCCGGTGATCGCCACCCTCGAGGACCTGGACGAGGCGGCGCTGATCGAGATCCTCACCAAGCCGAAGAACGCGCTCGTCAAGCAGTACCAGCGCCTGTTCGAGATGGAGAACGTCGCCCTGTCGTTCCAGGACGACGCGCTCACCTCGATCGCCCACAAGGCGATCGCGCGCAAGACCGGCGCGCGCGGCCTGCGCTCGATCATGGAGGGCATCCTGCTCGACACGATGTTCGACCTGCCGGGCCAGAACGGCGTGGACGAGATCGTCGTCAACAAGGATGCCGTCGACGGCGCCGCGAAGCCGCTTTACATCTACGGCGAGCGCAAGGACGAGGTCGGCACCAGCGCCTGACCGGGCGCCCTCGTTCGTCCGAAGGGGTTGACCGGATCGCGGCGGCCCCATAGCTCTTGCAGGAACGCGCCACCGGCGCGTTCCTGGCGGCCGCGCCAGCCCTGTACCCCAAGAGGACACATGTTGACTGAATCCAGCGGAAACACCTTTCCCGTCCTGCCGCTTCGCGACATCGTGGTGTTCCCCCACATGATCGTGCCGCTCTTCGTCGGCCGCGAGAAGTCGGTCCTGGCCCTGGAAGAGGTGATGCGCGACGACAAGCAGATCCTGCTGGTCGCCCAGAAGGACGCGACGCAGGACGACCCGGGGGCCGAGGACATCTACGGCGTCGGCACCCTGTCGACGGTGCTGCAGCTCTTGAAGCTCCCCGACGGCACGGTGAAGGTGCTGGTGGAGGGGAGCAAGCGCGCCAAGCTCACCCGCTTCGGCGAGGACAAGCCCTATTTCGAGGCCGCCGCCGAAAGCATCGAGGACACCCTGGGCGACGCGCAGGAGATCGAGGCGCTGGCGCGTTCGGTGGTCTCGCAGTTCGACCAGTACATCAAGCTCAACAAGAAGATTCCGCCCGAGGTGATGGTGTCGATCAACCAGATCGACGACCCCTCGAAGCTCGCCGACACCGTCGCCTCGCACCTGCAGATCAAGATTTCGGAAAAGCAGGAGCTGCTGGAGGTCGCCTCGGTGCAGGAGCGGCTCGAGCGCGTCTACGCGTTCATGGAGTCCGAGATCGGCGTGCTCCAGGTGGAGAAGAAGATCCGCAGCCGGGTCAAGCGCCAGATGGAGAAGACCCAGCGCGAGTACTACCTCAACGAACAGCTCAAGGCGATCCAGAAGGAGCTGGGCGAAACCGACGACGGCCGCGACGA
>JAUVUZ010000013.1 GCA_030604885.1 Alphaproteobacteria bacterium
CGCGGTCGTCGCGCCGCGCCAGCAGCGCCGCGCGCACCGATCCGGCACGGCGGTGGCAGAGGTCGAACAGCTCGTCCTCGCTCCAGCCGAGGAACGGTCCCTTCAGCACCGCCGCCAGGGTGAGGTCGTCGTCGGGCAGCAGCGCCGCCTCGGCGGCGGCGAGCAGGTCCTGCACCGCCATGTGCTGGGCGAGGTCGAGCCGGTCGGCGCCCGCCACCGCCACGCCCTTGGTCTTGAGCGCGCGGATCAGGTCGGTCTGGAAGGCGTCGCGCTTCTGCACCAGCACCATGATGTCGCCGGGGCGGATCGGCCGCCCGCGCGACGCGAGGATCTCGGGCGCGCCGCCCACCCCCACCATCGCGGCGATGCGCTCCGCCACCAGTCGGGCGCAACGGGTGGCGGCGGAATCCACCGTCAGCCGCTCCACCGGCGGGTTCCACGGGGTTTCGGGGGCGGCCTCGGGGGTCGGCAGCAGCGGCCACAGCTCCACCAGCCCCGGCTCGCCCGCGCGGGCGGCGAGGTGGCGCGCCTCCACCGGGTCCGCCCCCGGCTCGCGCACGCCGTCGCCCGCCTCCGGGTCGTCGAAGGTGGCGTCCACCGCGTCCAGCACCGCCTGCACCGAGCGGAACGAGATCGCCAGCGGCACCCGCGCGAAGGGAAGGTCCGCCTCCGCCGCCGCGCGCGAGACGCGCTCGCGCTGGCAGCGGAACATCTCCGGATCCGCGCCCTGGAAGCGGTAGATCGACTGCTTCGGGTCGCCCACCGCGAACAGGGTGCGCACCGCCGTCCGCGCCCCCTCGCCCGCGAAGAACTCGGAGGAGAGGGCGTCCGCCACCTCCCACTGGTCGGGGGAGGTATCCTGCGCCTCGTCCACCAGGATGTGGTCGAGGCCGCCGTCGAGCTTGTAGAGCACCCACGGCCGCGCCTCCGCCCGGCCCAGCAGGTCGCGCGCCTTCTGGATCAAATCGTCGTAGTCGAGCCAGCCGCCCGCCGCCTTCTGCCGCGCGTAGGTGGCGAACACCGCGTCGGCCAGCACCATCAGGTGGCGGGTGGCGTCGCGCAGGCGCGCGGCGGCCAGGGGTTCGCACGCCCGCAGCAGGCGGTCCTGCTCGGCGGAGAGGATTTCCGCCGCCCCGGGCAGCAGCGCCAGCGCCGCCTTGCAGGGATAGGTCTTGGTGCTGCGGGGGTCGCCCTCCTTGGTGAGGAAGGCGGAGACGTACTCCGCCCACAGCGCCGGGCGCGCCGCCGGGGCGGCGGCGAGCCAGCCCGCCATCGCCGCCGCGTGCTTGCCGTCGGTCTTGCCGCCGCACTCCGCCAGCGCCCGGCACAGGGCGCGCAGGGCGGCAAGGTCGCAGGCGTCGTCGGCGCAGGCGGCGGCGAGGATCGCCTCCGCATCCGCCGCCGGGTCGAGGCCGAGGTGGCGGGAGAGGCCCTCCAGCAGCGCGTCGCGCCCGCCCCAGGCGCGCATCGCCCGCACGATCCGCCCGCGCGCGGCGGTCACCGCCGCGATCAGGTCGGGGAAGGTGGCGTCGGAGCAGAGGTCGGTGATCGCCGCCACCGCCCGGTCCAGCTCCGAGCCGGGGGGTGCTGCGCGGAACACCGTCTCGCGGGCCTGGCGCAGCATTTCGGCGGCGCGGCGCTCGTCCAGCACGTCGAAGGTGGGCGACACCCCGGCCTCCACCGGGAAGCGCCGCAGCAGCCCCTGGCAGAAGCCGTGCAGGGTTTCGATGCGCAGGCCGTCCGCCGCGTCCAGCACCGCCGCGAACAGCCGCCGCGCCGCGTCGCGGGCGGGGGCGCCGGGAGCGCGGCCGGTGAGCGCCGCCAGCTCGGCGTCCAGGTCCGCCTCCGCCAGCGCCGCCCAGCGGGCGAGGCGCGCGAACAGGCGGTTGGACATTTCCGCCGCCGCCGCCTTGGTGAAGGTGAGGCAGAGAATCCGCCCCGGCGCCACCCCCGCCAGCAGCAGCCGCAGCACCCGGTCGGTGAGCACCTTGGTCTTGCCCGACCCGGCGCTCGCCTCCACCCACACCGACGCCCGGGGGTCGGAGGCGCGGCGCTGGGCGGCCTCGGCGGCGCGCAGCAGTTCGGCGTTGGCGGCGCTCACGGTTCGCCCTCCGTCGCCGCCGCCTTCCATTCGGCGAGGCGCTCCAGCAGCAGGTAGTCGGAATAGGTGGGCGCCTGGCCCTCGGCGGCGCGGGGGATGTATCTGGTCTCGGGCCGGTCGTAGTGCGCCACCAGGGCGCGGATGCCCGCCTCCGCCTCGTCCACCAGGGCCTCCACGTCTTTCAGCGCCAGCAGGGTGCCGCCCGCGCCCGCGCCGTTGATCCGCCAGTATTCCAGGCCCGCCAGATGCGCGGCGCGCACCCCTGCGAAGCCGTGTTCGCGCACGATCAGCGCCTCCAGCGGCAACTGCGGCGAATAGCCCGCCGCCACCGCCGTCTGGGTCGGCAGGGTGCCGGTCTTGTAGTCGATCACCGTGGCACCGCCGTCCCGGTCCACGTCGATGCGGTCGGCGATGGCGAACACCTCGAACGGCTCGCCCGAGGGCGGGGTGAACGCCCACGCGCCCTTGCTCTCCACCACCGTGGCGGCGATGCCGGGGCGCCGCGCCGCGTCGGTGGCGACGAACCAGTCGAGCGCCCGGCCGATCCGCGCCCGCCAGAACGGCGCCAGCTCGGGCGGCACGTCGTGGCCGCCGAGGGCGTCGTCGGCCAGCGCCTGGAGGCGCTGCCGCGCGTCCGGGTCGAGGCTGCTGCCGCCGGAACGGGCGAAACGTTCGAGGATGCCGTGCATCAGGGTGCCGAGCTGGGCGGGCGAGGCTTCCTCCTCCCGCTCGCGCAGCTTGCGCAAGGCGAGCACGTATTTGGCGTAGACGCCGTAGGCGTCGCGCCGCAGCATTTCCACGTGGGTGGCCGAAAGCCGCCGGGGCCGCGCCGCCACCGGCGGGCAGGGGGTCGGCGGCGCGGGCGGCGGCACCACCGCGGGCGCGGCGTCGAGCGCCCGCGCCCACGCCAGCCACGGCCCGGCGGCCAGCGCGAGGCCCGGCGCCGCCGCCGCCAGCACCGCATCCAGCCGCCGCAGCCAGCGCGACGGCTCGGTGGGGGCGCCGCCCGCCTTGGCGGCGCGGGTGAACACCACCTCCGCCGCGCCGCACGCCATCCACACGTCGTGGGCGGCGAGCCCGATCCGCCGTTCCGGCGCGGGCAGGCCGAACTCCTCGCGCATCCGGCGGCTCATCCACGGGTCGGGGGCGGGCTGGCGCGGCCACTGGCCCTCGTTCATGCCGCCCAGCACCACCACGTCGGCGGCCTGCATGCGCGCCTCCATCGGGCCGAGGATGTGGACGCGCGGATGGCTGCCGAAGCGCGGCCGCACCGCCACCGGCGCGATCAGGCTTTCGAACACCGGCGCGTAGAGGCGCGGCGGCACCGGGCCGAGCGGCGCGGTCGCCTCCAGCGCCTCGGCGGCGAAGGCCTGCATCGCCGCGCCGTCGTCGCCGCGCCACAGCGCCTCCCATCCCTCGGTCTCGACGTCGCCCGCCAGCGCCTCGGCGCAGGCGAGGTGGGCGCGCAGCAGCTCCGGCAGGGGCGCGTCGCCGCCCGCCAGAAGCGCCGCGAACGGCCGCGTCGTCGCCGCCAGGGTTTCCACCAGCCAGTTGAGGCCGAGGGAGACGCGCGGCGAAATCGTCCCCTCCCGGTCGAGCGCGTCGAGACGGCGGCGATAGTCGCCCCAGCCCGGCGCGGGCTTGGCGCCGCGCGCCAGCAGGCGGTCGAAATCCGCCACCGCCTCGGCGTTGACGCCGCGATTGAGGGCGCACAGCGGGTGGCGCAGCAGCGCCAGCAGCGCCACCGGCGAGAACCCCCGGTGCGCCGCCTCGGCCACCAGCCGCAGGAACCGGCCCACCGGCGTCTGCCCCAGCGGCACGCCCGCGGAATCGTCGATCTCCACGCCCCAGCGCCGCAGTTCGGCGGCAACCCGCTGGCCGAGGTCGCGGTCGGGCGTCACCAACGCGGCGGTGCGGCCGGGGGTTTCCAGGGCCTCGCGCAGGATCAGCGCGATCGTCGCCGCCTCCTCGCGCGGGGTGGCGCAGTCGACGCGATGAAGGCCCGCCAGCGCCTCCGGCGGCACCGCCGCGCGGGTCCACGCCTCGGCGGTGGCGGCGGGGCGGAACGCCTCGCGCAGCAGGGCGCGGCGCGGCGGCGCGGGCGGCGCGGCCACCCAGTCGCCCACCTCGGCGCGCGCCACGCCGAGGGTGGCGAGCAGGCGCTTGAGGCCATGCTGCGGGTGGGTGGGTTCGAGGGCGTCCCAACTGGCGTCGTCGATCTCGCGGTCGAGGCCCGGCAGCACCACCGCGCCGCCGGGCAGGGCCGCCACCGCCACCATCAGCCGCGCCGTCGCCGGGTGGCTGCCGGTGGACCCGGCGGCGATCACCGGGCCGTCGGGCGGTTGCGCCGTCCACGCCTCCGCCTGGCGGCGCATCAGCGCGACACGGCGGGCCATCGGGTCGAGCCGCCCCAGCTCGGCAAGAATCGGCGGCCAGTGGCGGGTGATGGTGTCGAGCACCGCCACCACCCGCTGCCAGTGGGCGGGCAGGTCGCGGCCGATGCGCTCCAGGCGGTCGAACCCGAGTTCCTCCGCCTGCACCTGGTCGAGCAGCAGCGCCAGCGCCTCGGCGAGGTCGAGGGCCTGGTCCACCGACGGCGGCGCGCCGGTCGCGGGGTCCGCCGCCGCCGCGATCAGGCGCGCCAGCATCGCCCGCCGCGCCAGGGGCGAGACGGCGGGCGCGAGGTCGAGGGCGGCGTCCACGAACGCCAGTTCGTCCTCGTCCACGTCGCCCAGCGGCAGCATGCGCGGCAGGATCATCGGCGCGCCGCGCCCGAGGCGCAGGAACGCCTCGCGCAGGCTGCGGCAGGCGCGGCGGGTGGGCAGCAGCACCGTCACCGCCGCGAGGCCGATGGGTTCGGCGCCGTGGCGGTCGAGGATGCCCGCCGCCAGGGCGTCGGCGAACCCCAGGTCGGGAGCGACGGTGAACACCGGGCGCATGGCGCGCCTCCCTCGGGCAGGAGTCTTAAGGATACTGGGGCCGGTCGAGCAGGCGTTCGGTGGCGGCGATCGCCTCGGGCGTGCCGACGTGATACCACGCGCCGTCGTGCGCCACGCCGCGCAGGCGCCCGGCTTCCAGCGCCGCGTCGAACAGCCGGTTGAGGGAGAACGCCCCCTCCGGCGCCGCGGCGAAGACGCGCGGGTGGATCAGCGACACGCCCGCGAACACGTAGGGCGCGATGCGCGCCTCGCCGCGCCGCACCGGGCGGCTGTCCGCATCCAGCGAGAAGTCGCCGGGGCCGTCGTAGCCGTGGGCCTTGGCGGTGGGCTGCAGCAGCAGCACGATGTCGGCGGTTTCCGGCTCGCACGCCGCCCACAGGCGGGAGAAGGTGGGGTGCGGGCCGTCGCCCCAGATCACGTCGGAATTCAGCACGAGGAACGGGTCCTCGCCCAAGAGCGGCAGGGCGCGGGCGACGCCGCCGCCGGTGTCGAGCAGGGCGTCGCGCTCGTCGGAAATCGTCACCTGCGGCCGGGTGCGCTTTTTCACGTGCTCGGCGATCTGCTCGCCGAGGTGGTGGATGTTCACCACCGCCTCGTCGATGCCCCACTCGGCGAGGCGGTCGAGATGGCGGTCGAGCAGGGTTTCCCCGGCCACCTGGATCAGCGGCTTGGGCGTCGCCAGGGTGAGCGGGCGCATCCGCACGCCGAGACCGGCGGCGAGGATCATCGCCCGGTGCGGGCGCGGGCAGCGGGGGTTGGTGGGTTCCTTCAGACGGACGGGCACGGCGGACTCCTGCGGGCGTCGGGCGGCACGTGGGCGGCGAACCACGCCGCGACCGCCGCGAGCGCCGGATGCGCCAGCGCGGCCTCCAGCAGCCGCCAGACGCGGGGAATGTGAACCAGATACTGCGGCTTGGCGTCGCGCACGCACAGCCGGGTGAAGATGCCGATCACCTTGGCGTGGCGCTGCGCCGCCAGCACCGCCCAGGCGGCGGCGAACGCCTCCCGGTCGAGATCGGGGAAGGCTTCGAGATAGCGCGCCCGGCCCCGCGCCGCCAGCTCGGGGGCGAGGTCGCGGCGGGCGTCCTCCAGCAGCGACATCAGGTCGTAGACCGTGGGGCCGCGCACCGCGTCCTGGAAATCCAGCAGGCCGCAGGCGGCGACGCCCGCGCGGCCGGGCAGGCGCATCAGGTTGTCGACGTGGAAATCGCGCAGCACCAGGGTGTGCGGCTGGCCGTCGAGGGCGGCGAGCGCCCCGGCCCAGGCGGCGTCGTATCCGGCGCGGGCCTCGGCAGTCAACGCCACGCCGACGGCGGGCAGGAACCACTCGGGCAGCAGCGCCGCCTCGGCGAGGTAGCGGGCGCGGTCGTAGACCGGCAGGGCGTAGTCGGCGAAACCTTCCGCCGCGCCGGGGGCGCGGTGCAGGGCGACGAGGGCGTCGACGGCGAGGTCGTAGAGCGCGGCTTCGTCCGCCCCCGCCTTCAGCAGGCGGGTGAAGGTGCCGTCGCCGAAATCCTCCAGCAGCAGGAAGCCGTGGGGCACGTCCTCGGCGAGAATCTCGGGCGCCGAGAGGCCGAGCGCCCGCAGCCGCGCGTCCACGGCGCGGAACGGCCGCACGTCCTCCATCGGCGGCGGCGCGTCCATCAGCACCGCGACGCGGTCCTCCGCCGTCACGCGATGATAGCTGCGGAACGAGGCGTCGGCGGCCAGCGGCGACACCCGGGCCGCCCCCCAGCCGCACACGCCGAGAAACGCGGCGCGGGCGTCGGCGCGGGAGATCAGGTTCACGCCCCGCCTCCGTGCTCGGCTTCCAGCCGCGCCACCCGGCGCGCCCAGTCCGGCCCGCGGCCGATCAGCCGCGCGCAGCGGACGGTGGCGCCGCGCTCGGGGGCGAAGGTCAGCTCCACGTCCAGCCGCCGCAGCGGCAGCTGGCGGCCGAGGCGCTCCGGCCACTCGATCAGCGACACCGCCTCTTCCAGCGCGTCGTCGAAGCCCAGCTCCCAGATCTCCTCCGGCCCGGTGAGGCGGTAGAGGTCGAAATGCCAGACCGGCGCGGCGGCGCCCTCGTAGATCTGCACCAGGGTGAAGGTGGGGCTGGGCACCTCCTCCGCCGGATCGCCCGCGGCGTGGATCAGCCCGCGCGCGAAGGCGGTCTTGCCGACCCCCAGGTCGCCCCACAGCGCCACCACGTCGCCCGCGCCCACCAGCTCGGCGAGGCGGGCGGCGAGCGCCTCGGTCTCCGCCGCCTCGGCCAGGGTCAGGCGCCACTCCGCGTCGTCGGCGCCGACGGCGTGCGGGCAGGGCGGAATATCGGTTGCGTTCGTGCTCATCCCTTTAGTATTAGCTGGCCGCAACCGGAAGGGCAATCGCCGCCCCACGGGACGGTTGCCAATGTCTCGCAAACGTCGCAGAGTTCCGGCGACAAAAACACTTCGGAGGAACCCATCGGCATGGCTCAGCACACCACCGATGTCGTCATCGTCGGCGCCGGGCCGATCGGCCTGTTCGCGGTTTTTGAATGCGGCATGGAGAAGCTCTCCTGCCATGTGGTCGACACGCTCGAAGCGGTCGGCGGGCAGTGCGCCGCCCTCTACCCCGAAAAACCGATCTACGACATTCCCGCCCACCCGGCGATCACCGGGCAGGAGCTGGTGGACAAGCTCTGCCAGCAGGCGGCGCCGTTCAAGCCCACCTTCCACCTCAACCAGCAGGTCACCGGCCTCGAGCGCGACCTCGACACCGGCCGCTGGCGGGTCACCACCTCGGCGGGCACTGTGATCGACGCGGCGGCGGTGATTCTCGCCGCCGGGTCGGGCGCGTTCGGCCCCAACCGTCCGCCGCTCAAGGGCCTCGACGCCTTCGAGGGCAAGAGCGTGTTCTACATGGTGCGCCGCCGCGAGGACTTCCGCGGCAAGCGGGTGGTGATCGCGGGCGGCGGCGATTCCGCCGTGGATTGGGCGCTCTCCCTCGCCGAGCTGGCGGCCAAGGTGTCGATCGTCCACCGCCGCGCCAAGTTCCGCGCCGCGCCGGAAAGCGAGGCCCGCCTCGCCGAGCTGGCGAAATCGGGCGCCGTGGACCTGGTGACGCCCTACCAGCTCAAGGCGATCGCGGGCGAGAACGGCATGCTCCATACCGTCACCGTCGCCGATCTCGAAGGCAACGCCCGCGACATCGAGGCCGACGTGCTGCTGCCGTTCTTCGGCCTGGCCGCCAACCTCGGGCCGATCGCCGCGTGGGGCCTGACGATGGAGGGCCAGACGGTGACGGTGGACCCCGCCACCTGCGCCACCTCGGCGCCCGGGGTGTTCGCCGCGGGCGACATCGCCTACTACCCGGGCAAGCTCAAGCTGATCCTCTGCGGCTTCGCCGAGGCGGCCCAGGCGGCCCACGGCGCGCGCGGCGTGGCGCGGCCCGGCGAGGTCGTCCACTTCGCCTACTCCACCACCCAGGGCGTGCCGCAGACCGCCTGAGACTCGCGGGTGTCAGCGGGCCAGCGTCACCGTGGTGCCTTCCTCGGGCACGGTGACGAGGCGGAAGGTCCAGCCCTGGGATTCGGCGTAGGCACGAATCACCGCGAAGCGGGCGCGGGCGGCACGGTCGCCGCCCGGCTCGACGTTCCAGCCCGAGCCGGTGTCGGCGACGGTGAGGGTGAGCGGGCCGCCCGGCTCCCGCTGCGCCGCCAGCGACACCGCGTCGCCGGTCTGGGCGCCCAGCAGCGCCATGTCGAAGATCAGCCCCATCAGCCGCTCGAACGGCGTCAGCACCAGGCGTTCGGCGCCGATCTCGGGCAGGCAGTCGAAGTGCAGGTCGATCTCGCGGCGCTGGGCGCGCTCGCGCACCATGTTCAGCACCTCCGAGAGCGCGGCGTGCACGTCCACCGCCTCGGGCACCTCGCGGCGCGGCGGGTGGGCGCGCAGGTCGTCCACCGCCGCCAGCAGGCGGTCGGCGGCGGCGGCGGCGTCGCGGACGCTGTCCACATACGCCTGCTGGCGCGGGTTGAGCACGCCGTAATGGCCATGGGCGAGGATTTCCGCCCACCCGGCGATGGAGCGCACGCCGCCCGCCAGCACCGCCGCGAGATCGGCCACGTCCGCCTGCATCGGCACCGAATCGTAGGCCAGCACCATGCCGCCGTCCACCAGCGGCGCCGCCTGCCAGCGCAGCAGGCCGCGCGCGGCGTGGGCGAGGGTGCCGTCGCGCGCCTCGCGGTCGTGGAACACCCGGCTCATCAGCGTCGCGAACGCCGGGCGCTCCGCCGGATCGGCGATCAGGCGCGCCTGAAAATCGATAATCTCGCTGAAGCGCAGGCTGCCCGCCGCGTCCACCCCGCCCGGCAGGGGGCGCACCTCGGGCAGGTCCCACAGCAGCGCGAACGCGGTGTTGGAGAGCTTGAGCCGCCCGGCGAGGTCGAACACCGCCACCGCCTCGCGCAGGTGGTTGAGGGTTTCCACCTGCACGTCGATGAGGGTGTTGTAGGAGCGCTCCAGCGCCAGGGTGTCGGTGACGTCCTCGTAGGTGAGCAGCAGGCCGCCCAGCGGGTGCGGCGCCACGACGCGCCGCAGGGTCTTGCCGCCGGGCAGGTGCATCAGCGCCTCCACCGGCTCCAGAAGATCGGTGAACAGCGCGATCTCCTCCGCCTTGTAGGCGGGGAAGTTGGCCGCCTCGGGCAGCAGGCGGCGGTCGCGCAGCACCTCGAGCACGGTGCCGTAATCCGGCTCGCTGTCGAGCCAGGCGTCGTCCAGCAGCCACAGGCGCACGAACGCGGTGTTGTAGAAGCGCAGGCGCTGGTCGGCGCCGAACACCGCGATGGCGGTGCCGAGGCGCTCCAGCACCAGGGCGTGGGCTTCGTCGTGGCGGGCCAGCTCGGCGCGCGCGTCCTGCTGCTCGGTCATGTCGAGCGCGATGCCGACGGTGCCGCCCAGGTCCTTCACCTCGTTGGGCATCACCGCCATCTGGCCGTGGGGCATCAGCGGCGTCTCGCGGATCTCGAGGTGGCGCAGCGCGCCGTTCATCGCCAGCACCTCGTGCTCCTGGCGGCTGTCTCCGGCGGCGCGGGCGCGGGCGGCGAGCGCGCGGCCCTCGCGGCCCGAGGCGCCCTGGATCAGCTCCGCGCCCTGGCGGCGCGCGGTCATCGGGTCGCGCGCGCCCACCGCGCGGGCGAACGCCATGTTGCAGAAGCTCATGTCGAGGCCGTCGTCGCGCAGCCAGATCGGCAGCGGCAGGGCGTCGAGGGCGGCGCGGTAGCGGCTGCGGTCGCGGCGCAGGATTTCGAGCTCGCGCCGGGCCGCCGCCTGGGCCTCCACCTCGCGGGTGATGTCGGAGAACCACAGCACCGAGGTGAAGCGGCCCCCGGCCTCGTCCGCCCGCACGCCGGTGATGCGCAGCACCCGGCCGCAGCCGGGCGCGGCGGCGGTGCGGATGAAGGTTTCCCCCTGTTGCAGCAGCAGCGCCAGCGGCGCCAGCAGCGCCTCGCCGTCGTCGTCGTCGAGGGCGGCGCGCACCGCGGCGAAGCCCGCCGCCTCCCCCTCCGGCAGCGCCAGCAGCACCGCGAGGCGGCGGCTGCACCGCACCGTACAAGCCTCCGGGGCCTCGGCCTCGGCGTCGTGGAACAGCAGCAGCGCGCCGTCGCCCGCGTGGGCGAGGATGCCCTCGAGCCGGCGCGCCTCCTCGGCCAGGGCGGCATCGCGGCGGCGGCGGGCGCGGGCGGCGAACGCCCCCACCCCCCCCAACGCGACCGCCGCCACGGCGAAGCCGGTGGCGGCGGGTGCGGCGAAGGGCAGAAGCTCGGTCAACGCCGGAACCATTCTCGCCCTCCCCCCGATCTGCAATTTTCGATGCGCGCCGCGCGGGCGGCGCACATCCGTCAGTAGCGATATTCCTCCGGCTTGAACGGCCCGTCAACGGACACGCCGATGTACGCCGCCTGCGCCGGGGAGAGTTTCTCGAGCTTCACGCCGAGCTTGCCGAGGTGCAGCGCCGCCACCTTCTCGTCGAGGGACTTGGGCAGCACGTAGACCTTCTTCTCGTACTTGTCGGCGTGGTTCCACAGCTCGATCTGCGCCAGCACCTGGTTGGTGAACGAGGCGGACATCACGAAGCTCGGGTGGCCGGTGGCGCAGCCGAGGTTGACGAGGCGGCCCTCCGCCAGGACGACGATGCGCTTGCCGTCGGGAAACTCCACTTCGTCCACCTGCGGCTTGACCGGCAGCCACTTGAAGTTGCGCAGCCCGGCGATCTGGATCTCGCTGTCGAAGTGGCCGATGTTGCAGACGATCGCCCGGTCCTTCATCGCCCGCATGTGGTCCACGGTGATGACGTCGATGTTGCCGGTGCAGGTGACGAAGATGTCGCCGCGCGGCGCCGCCTCGGCCATGGTGGTGACCTCGAAGCCCTCCATCGCAGCCTGCAGCGCGCAGATCGGGTCCGCCTCGGTGACGATGACGCGGCAGCCCGCGCGGCTCAAGCTGTCCGCCGAACCCTTGCCGACGTCGCCGAACCCGGCCACCACCGCCACCTTGCCCGCCATCATCACGTCGGTGGCGCGGCGGATGCCGTCCACCAGCGATTCGCGGCAGCCGTACTTGTTGTCGAACTTCGACTTGGTGACGCTGTCGTTGACGTTGATCGCCGGGACCATCAGCTTGCCCGACTTCACCATCTCGTGCAGGCGGTGGACGCCGGTGGTGGTCTCCTCCGACAGGCCGCGCACGTCCTTCAGCAGCTCGGGATACTGCTCGTGCATCATCAGGGTGAGGTCGCCGCCGTCGTCGAGGATCATGTTGGGGCGCCAG
Source organism: Alphaproteobacteria bacterium (assembly GCA_030604885.1). Classification (GTDB taxonomy): domain Bacteria; phylum Pseudomonadota; class Alphaproteobacteria; order Rhodospirillales; family Rhodospirillaceae; genus Oleispirillum. Next base: position 11,832 of record JAUVUZ010000013.1, read on the forward strand.
CCGTCCGGACCGAGGATGGTCTGGACGATGCACCAGTCGGCCTCCTCCTGGGTTTCGCCCTTCCAGGCGAACACCGGGATGCCCGCCGCCGCGATCGCCGCCGCCGCGTGGTCCTGGGTCGAGAAGATGTTGCACGACGACCAGCGCACCGTGGCGCCCAGCGCCACCAGGGTCTCGATCAGCACCGCGGTCTGGATCGTCATGTGCAGGCAGCCGGCGATGCGGGCGCCCTTCAGCGGCTGGCTCGGGCCGAACTCGGCGCGCAGCGCCATCAGGCCCGGCATCTCGGTTTCGGCGATCGCGATCTCCTTGCGGCCCCAGTCGGCCAGCTTGATGTCGGCGATCTTGTAATCGGTGAACTCGGCCATTTCGACCCTCCTGATAACCACGGCGCGACCCCGCGCGCGCGGCGTGAAAAGCGCGCGGATCATATCCACACCCGGGGTGCGTGCCAACCCTATATCGGGGGTTCCGCCTTGCGCGCAACCGGCGGGGCGCCTATACCGGGTGCCTTCCGATTCATCACGGCTGGCATCATGGTTCAAATTTTGGGCGTGTTCGCCCCGATCTTCCTCATCACCCTGGCGGGCTACGGCTGCGGCCGGGCGCATTTCCTCGGCCCGGCGGGGGCGACGGTGCTGTCGCGCTTCGTGTTCTTCGTCGCCATGCCGCCGCTGTTCTTCGGCACCCTGGCGCGGCGGGATTTCGCCGAGATCGCCCACTGGGGCTACCTCGCCACCTACGCCATCGCCATTCTCGTGGGCGCCGTGGTGTTCCTGGCGCTGGGTCGGCGGGTGTTCAAGGAGAGCGGCGCCAAGCTCGCCCTCGGCATCTTCACCGCGATCAACGGCAACGCCGGATACATCGGCATCCCGATCTGCCTCTACGCCTTCGGCACGCCGCTGCCCGCGATCCTCGCCACCCTGGTGCACATGATGTGCGTCTACCCGGTGCTGATCACATGGATCGAGCTGGACCTCGCGCGCAAGGCCGGGGCGCCCGCCACCTCGGTGGTGGCGAAGGTGGGACAGGTGTTCCTGGTGGTGCTGAAGAACCCGCTGCTGCTCGCCAACTTCCTCGGCGTCGGCGTGGCGGCGGCGCGCATCGAGATTCCCGAGACCATCCTCCGCACCTGCGACCTGCTGGGCCACGGCGCGATTCCGGCGGCGGTGTTCACCCTCGGCCTGACGCTCGCGGAAAAGGACGTGGAGGACGCGGCCTCCGGCGGCGACCGCCGCGAGATCGCCGCCGCCTCGGCGATCAAGCTGGTGCTGATCCCGCTGGTGGCGTTCGTGGTCGGCAAGTTCGTGTTCGCGCTCGACGCGGCGCAGCTGGGGTCGCTGGTGTTCGTCGCCGCCCTGCCCTCGCCCAAGAACGCCTTCATCCTGGCGCAGCGTTACGGCGTCTACATCCGCCGCGCGGCGATGACGGTGTTCGTCACCACCGTCGCCTCGGCGGTGACCCTGCCGCTGGTGCTCTACGTCTTCGGCCGACAAAGCCTTTGACAGCGGCCGGGACCGGCGCGACGCTTCCTCCCTCGGACCAGGGGAGGACGCCATGCGCATCGACCGCGACACCTCGGGCGTGTACATCATCTGCGCCACGCCCTTCACCCCCACCGGCGCGGTCGACTGGCCCAGCCTCGACCGGCTGGTCGACCACTACGCCGAGGCGGGCGTCACCGGCATCACCGCCCTCGGCATCATGGGCGAGGCCGACAAGCTGACCCCGGAGGAACGCCGCGCGGTGCTGGCGCGGATCCTCGACCGCACCGCCCTGCCGGTGATCGTCGGCGTTTCCGACTCGGGCCTCGGCAACCTCGCCGACCTCGCCCGCCACGCCATGGACATCGGCGCCGCCGGGGTGATGGTGGCGCCCGCCCGGGGCACGCCGCGCGAGGACCGGGTGCTCGGCTACTTCCATCAGGTGTGCGAGGCCCTGGGGCCGGACATCCCGGTGGTGTACCAGGATTTCCCCCAGACCACCGGCGTGCCGATCTCCACCCGCGGCATCCTCGAACTCGCGCGCGACTGCCCGCAGATCGTCATGCTCAAGCACGAGGACAGCCCGGGCCTCGCGAAGATCACCGCGATCCGCGCGGCGGAGGCGAACGGCGCGCCCCGGCTCTCGATCCTGTGCGGCAACGGCGGCCTGCACCTGCCGCAGGAGCTGGCGCGCGGCGCCGACGGCGCGATGACCGGCTTCGCCTACGCCGAGGCGCTGGTAGGCACGGTGAAGCTGTTCCGCGCGGGCCAGGCGGACGCGGCGGAGGACCTCTACGACTGCTACCTGCCGATCCTGCGGATGGAGGCGCAGCTCGGCGCGGGCCTCGCGATCCGCAAGCACATCCTGATGCGGCGCGGCGTCATCGCCTGCGCCGCCCTGCGCGCGCCGGGGCCGAGGCTCGCACCGGTGGACATGGCGGAGATCGACCGGCTGATGGCGCGCACCGCCGCCAAGGTCACCGCGCTCGGCGGCGCGTGAGGGCGTCCAGCAGCAGGGCGAACACCACGCCGTTCAGCAGGTGCCAGAGGAAATGGGTGCCGAGCGGCAGCGCCCCGCACACCAGCGGGTCGGCGATGCGGAAGCCGAGGGAGGCGACCAGCGTCACCGTGGCCGCCGCCACCGGCACGAACGCCGGGTGGCGCGCCGCCGCCAGCGCCACGGCGGTGAGGACCAGCGCCGCGAGGGCGGGCAGATACATCGCGCTGCCGCGCAGCCACGGCGGCAGCAGGCCCGGCGTCACCCACAGCAGCGCCCCGGCCGCCACCGCCAGCCCCGCCACCTGCAGCGGCGAGAGGCCGAAGAACCGCCGCAGCCCGACGAACAGATAGGCGAGACAGAACACCCCGATCGGCGCCACATCCGCCAGCCCGGCCCAGCGGGTAGCGAAGGTGTGGAACAGGAACGAGCCGAGACCCACCAACGCGGCGAGGGCGGCGATCAGCGCGACGGCGGGAGAGCGCGCGCCGCGCTTTCCCGCGAGGCGCCAGCCCCACGCGGCGGCGGCGAGGAAGGCGAGGTTGGTGAGGGCGTTGACCGGCTCGGCCCAGAAGCCGGGGCCGAGGCGCTCGCAGTAGATGTCCACCGCCGCGCCCCAGTCGGCCATGTCTAGATGCTTTCGCCGTTGAAGTCGGCCACCAGGCGGCGCACGTCGAGCACGTCGGCGCGGCGCATCACCTGAATCGCCAGTTCCTCCGCCGCCGGGGCGAGCATGTGGCGCACCGCGTCCTTGACCAGCGGCAGGTTGGCGGGCGCCATCGACAGTTCGGCCATGCCCATGCCCACCAGCAGGCCGGTGAAGCGCGGGTCGCCCGCCACCTCGCCGCACACCGAAACCGGCACCCGCGCCCGCCGCGCCGCCTCGGCGGTGAAGTGGATCAGGCGCAGCACCGCTGGGTGCATGCCGTCGTAGAGGTGGGCCACCTGCTCGTCGGAACGGTCGATGGCGAGGGTGTATTGGGTGAGATCGTTGGTGCCGATGGAGAGGAACCCGGCCTCCCGCGCCAGCGCGTCGGCGCACAGGGCGGCGCCCGGCACCTCGATCATCACGCCGAGCGGCGGCGGCGTCTCGGGCATCTTGACGCCGCGGCGGCGCAACTCCTCGTACACCTCGCGGAAGTGGGCGCGGCACTCGCGCAGCTCGCCCACCGAGCCGATCATCGGCAGCAGCACCCGCACCGGTCCGTGCACGGCGGCGCGGATCGCCGCCGCGAACTGGGCGCGCAGCAGCTCCGGCCGCGCCAGCGACAGCCGCACCGCGCGCAGGCCCATCGCCGGGTTGGGCGCGGTGCCGAGGTCGAACAGCCGGGTGAGCTTGTCGCCGCCGACGTCGAGGGTGCGGAAGGTCACCGGGTGGCCGTCCATGCGCTCGACCACCGCCTTCAGGGTTTCGTACTGCTCGTCCGCCGAAGGCAGGGTGTCGCGGTTCATGTAGAGGAATTCGGAGCGGAACAGGCCGATGCCCTCCGCCCCGGCGATCACCGCCGCGTTGGTCTCCTCCGGGCGCTCGATGTTCGCCATCAGGGTGACGCGGCGGCCGTCGCGGGTGACGGCGGGCAGGCCGCGCAGGCGGTGCAGCACCCGCGCCCGGCGCAGCGCGGCGGCGCGGCCCTTGCGGTACTCCTCCATCTGGTCGGGCGTGGGGTTGAGGATCACCCGGCCGTGGGTGCCGTCGACGATCACGGTGCAGCCGGGGGCGAGCGCCTTGGTCAGCCCGGCGACGCCCACCACCGCGGGAATGCCGAGGGAGCGCGCCATGATCGCGGTGTGGCTGGCGACGCCGCCCAGCTCGGTGGCGAACCCGGCGATGCGGTGCGGGTCCATCTGCGCGGTGTCGGCGGGGGTGAGTTCGTCGGCGAGGATGATGGTCTGGCGCGGCAGGTCGGCGAACGCGGTCGCCTCCTCGTGGCCGAGGCGGCGCACCAGCCGCTGGCCGAGGTCGCGCACGTCGTCGGCGCGGGCGGCGAGGTAGAGATCCTCCATCGCCGCGAACGCCGCCACCAGTTCGTCGATCTGGCGCTTCACCGCCGCCTCGGCGTTGATACCCTTTTCGGCGATCAGCGTCTCGACGCCGCGGGTGAGGCGCGAGCGGCGCAGCATGTGGGCGTGGGCGTCGAGGATGTAGGAGATTTCCTCGGCCGCCTGCTCGGGCAGGCCGCGCGCCTCCTCGGCGATGGTCTTCAGCTCCTGCGCCACGTGGCGCACCGCGGTGCGGAAGCGTTCCAGCTCCGCCGCCACCTTCTCCGGCGCGACGCAATACTCGATCACCGACAGGCCGCCGGTTTCGTGGACGTAGGCGATGCCGAGCGCGATGCCGGGGCTGACCGGCGTGCCGGTCATCACCCGCGTCGGCAGGTCCGGAATCGGCTGGTCGTCAATCTTCATGAAACTTGGCTTCCACCAGATCGCACAGCGCGGTCAGGGCGGCCTCGGCCTCGTTGCCCTCGGCGGCGACGTGGATCGCGCAGCCGGGCCCGGCGGCCAGCATCATCAGGCCCATGATCGACTCGCCCGAAACTGTCTGGCCGTTCTTGGACACCTCGACGCGCGCGTCGAAGCCGCCCGCCAGCTTGACGAACTTGGCGGCGGCGCGGGCGTGCAGCCCGCGCATGTTGCAGATCGTCACTTCGCGGGACTTGACGCTCACCACGTGCTCCTCACCGAAACGCCCAGATTCACGACTGGGACAGCAGCTTCGAGGCCACGTTGATGTATTTGCGCCCGGCCTCCTGGGCGCTGATCACCGCTTCGCTCAGGGACTCGGTGCCGCGCACCGAGGCGAGCTTGATCAGCATCGGCAGGTTGACGCCCGCGATCACCTCGATGCGGGTGCGGTCCATGATCGAGATCGCGAGATTGGAGGGGGTGCCGCCGAACATGTCGGTGAGCACCACCGCGCCCGAGCCGTCGTCCACGGCGGCGACGCTGTCCATGATGTCCTGGCGGCGCTGCTCCATGTCGTCGTCGGGGCCGATGCAGACCGCCAGAATCCGCTCCTGATGGCCGACCACGTGTTCGAGGGCGGCGATCAGTTCGACGGCCAGGCGGCCGTGGGTGACGAGTACCAAGCCGATCATTGTCGTGTTCGTTCCTTCCCCCGTTGGCAGCCTCCCCCGAGGCGGCCCCCTATTGAGCCTGCTTCCGTCGTCCGATGCAACCGTTTGCCGTTCATCCGTCGGCGCGCTGAAGCTCGCGGTGCCGCAGCGAGAAGCCGTATCCCGCCTGTCCCAGCCATTCGGCCAGCCGCTCGGCGACGTAGACCGAGCGGTGGCGGCCGCCGGTGCAGCCCACCGCGATGGTGAGGTAGCTCTTGCCCTCGGTGACGTAGCGCGGCAGGAGCGGCGCGATCAGCGCCTTGAGGCGCGCCTCGAATTCGGCGAAATCCGGGTCTTCCGCGATATAGGCCTGCACCGCCGCGTCCGCGCCGGTCTGGTCCTTGAGGGCCGGAACGTAATGCGGATTGCGCAGGAAGCGCACGTCGAACACCAGGTCCGCCTCGCGCGGCAGGCCGCGGCGGAACGAGAACGAGGTGACGAACACGTGCAGCCCGGTGCGCGCCGGGGCGTAGCGGCTGGTGAGCATGGTCTTGAGCGACCCGGCGGGCAGGTCGGTGGTGTCGATGACGTCGTCGGCCGAGAGCTTGAGCGGCGCGAGGATCTGGCGTTCGAGGGCGATGCCGTCCACCAGCGGCCGGTCGAGGGCGAGCGGGTGGCGGCGGCGGGTCTCGGTGTAGCGGCGCTGGAGCGCCTCGTCGTCGCACTCGAGGAACAGGATGCGCGGGCGAATCGCGGCGATCTTCTCGACGTCGCGCAGCAGGCGGCGGATGCCGCGCACGTCGAAATCGCGGGTGCGGATGTCGACGCCGATCGCCATCGGCCGCCGCACGTTCTGGTATTCGGCCCAGGCGTTGGCCTCCTCGCCCACCATGTGGCGCAGCAGGAACAGCGGCACGTTGTCCACCGCCTCGTAGCCCAGGTCCTCGAACGCCTTCAGGGTGGTGGATTTGCCCGCGCCCGACATGCCGGTGATCACCACCACGTCGCGCGGCTGGGGGGCTGCGACGGGGGCGGTCATCGGCGCACCTCGCGGCGGTCGAGCGCGGCGTCGAGCGCCACCGCCACCACCGCGACGGCGGAGGCGGCGAAGCCCCACAGCGTCACCTCGGGCACCGCGACCCCCGCGATCTCGCGGCTTTGCGGGTCGGGCATGCGCACCACCTCGGCGGGCGCGGCCACCAGCCGCACCGCCAGGGCGACGGGAAACGCGTCGGACGCGGTGGCGGCGCCGGGGGCGGCGACCACGCCAAGGCCGCGCACCTCGATCAGCCCGGCGATGGTTTCGGGCGGCGCGGCGAACAGGCCGTCGCCCTCCCGCCGCAGCACCGTGCGGTCGTCGGCGATGAGGCGGGCGCCGCGGTCGATCAGCCGGAGCGCCAAGTCGGATTTGCCGCTGCCCGAGGGGCCGTAGATCAGCACCGCGCGGCCGTCGATGGCGACGGCCGAGGCGTGCTCGACGACGGGGGCGGATGCATGCGCGTTCATGCTGCCACCCTCGCGCGGGGCGCCCCGCCTGTCAACGTCGCAGCGCGCGGGAGCGGCTGGAACCTTTGACGGGATCGCCGCGTTACGCTCTCGAAATCCGGCCTCGCGCCTGACGCGGACCGCCAACCGTTCGGAGAAAGATCGCGATGCGACTGTCCTTCAAACCCTTCGCCGCCGCTCTCGCCCTCGGCTCGATGCTCGCCCTCGGGGCGTGCGCCGAAACCTCCAACACCCAGAGCACCGGCCAGTATCTCGACGACACCGCCATCACCAGCAAGGTGAAGGCGAAGATTCTGCAGGACGAGCAGCTCAAGGTGCTGCAGATCGGCGTCACCACCTACAACGGCAAGGTTCAGCTCTCCGGCTTCGTCGACAACGCCGCCACCAAGGCCCGCGCCACCCAGGTGGTGCGCACCGTCGAGGGCGTGACCGCGGTGGAGAACGATCTGGTCGTCAAGTAACGCAGGAACCCCTGCGGACGGGCACCCCCTTCCGTCCCCCCGGAACGCCCGTCCGTCCGCCCGCGCCTCCCCCCAAGGCGCGGGCTTTTTCGCGTCAGTAGGGATAGGGCGGCAGCAGGCGCGGCAGGGTGAGGACGAAGCGGGCGCCGGGGGTGTCCGGCTCCTCCACGTCGCGGCGGTTGACCGCGCCGATGCGGCCGCCGAGGCCCTGGACGATCTGCCGCGAGATCGCGAGGCCGAGGCCCGAATGGGTGCCGAACTTCTCGCCCGCCGGGCGCTCGGAGTAGAAGCGGTCGAAGATCGCCTCCTCCTTGCCCTCCGGGATGCCCGGCCCCTCGTCGTCGATTTCCACCACCACCACCGGGCCTTGCAGGGTTTCGGCGGCGCGCACCCGCACCACGATGGCGCCGTCGGGCGGGCTGAACGACACCGCGTTGCGGATCAGGTTGCGGAACACCTGCACCAGTCGGCCCTCCGCCCCCAGCACCCACAGGCCCTCGTCCTCCTGCACCTGGAGGCTCAGGCGCACGCCCTCGGCGTCGCCCGAAAGGGTTTCCACCTCGATCAGCGCCGAGAGCATGGCGGCGAGGTTGAGCGGCACCGCCGTCGCCTTCATCAGTTCCGCGTCCACCCGCGACATGTCGGCGACGTCGGAAATCAGGCGGTCGATGCGCTGCACGTCCTCGGCGATGATCGCGAGCAGGCGGCGGCGGTTGTCGGCGTCCTCGATGCGGCTCACCGTCTCCACCGCGCTGCGCATCGAGGTGAGCGGGTTCTTGATCTCGTGGGCGACGTCGGCGGCGAAGCGTTCGGTGGCCTCGATGCGGTCCCACAGGCTTTCGGTCATCTGCCCGAGCGCCACCGAGAGGTCGCCGATCTCGTCGTCGCGGCGGGAGAGATCGGGGATGCGGGTGCGGCCGCCCCGGCCGCCCTGCACCAGGATCGCGGCGCGGGCGAGGCGCCGCACCGGATGGATGATGGTGCCCGCCTGATACCACGACAGCAGGATGGTGACGCCGAGGGTGGAGAGGAACAGCCGCAGGATCGCCTTGCGCACCTGGAAGACGTTGGCGTCCACCGAGTCCGTGCTGTCGTTGATGAGCACCGCGCCCACCACCTGCTTGTAGTATTGCACCGGCACCGCGACGCCGAGAATCTTGCCGTGCTCGCCGCGCCGCACCGCCTCGGTGGTCTCGCCGAAGCGCAGCGCCACGCCCAGCTCGTCGTAGGCGTCGAGGGGGTCGAGGGGGGTTTCGGCATAGGGCGGAATCGCCAGCTCGGCCTCGCTCACCCGGCCGAGCAGGCGCACCAGTCGGTCGTTGAACTCGCGCAGCAGGCGGTCGGCGGCGGGGTAGAGGCGCGGCGGCGGCAGGTCGGAGACCTCCACCATGCCGCCCGAGACGAACATGTAGCGGCTGTCGGCCAGCAGTTCGCCGCGCTCGTCGAACAGCCGCACCCGCCGCCCGGCGTGGGCGGAGAGGCGGCGCACCATGTGGCGCGCCTGCTCGGGCAGGAGGCGGTAGCCGTGGCCGCGTTCGAGGGCCGGGGGGCTGCGGCCGCCGAGGGTGGCGCGGCCGCTCCAGGCGTCGCCGGAGACCGCGCTCTCGGCCACCGCGGCGGCGACCATCTCGCCCTGGGCGCGCAAGGATTCGAGTTCGGAGCGCAGCAGCCCCTGCTCGTAGGTGTCGAGGTAGAGGGCGCCCAGCACCAGCAGCACCGGCGCCAGCAGGTTGACCGCGAGAATCTTGCGCGTGAGCGGCGAAATCCGCCGCTCGCGCCACTTCGGGGGTTCGCTCGGGAGGACGTCCTCCGGCATTACTCGATCTTCTCGCGATACCGGTAGCCGACGCCGTAGAGGGTTTCGATGTTGGCGAAACTGTCGTCCTCGTCGCGGAACTTCTTGCGGATGCGCTTGATGTGGCTGTCGATGGTGCGGTCGTCGACGTAGATGTGCTCGCCGTAGGCCACGTCGATCAGCTGGTCGCGGCTCTTCACATGGCCGGGCCGCACCGCGAGCGCCTGCACGATCAGGAATTCGGTGACGGTGAGGTCCACCGGCTTGCCCTTCCACGAGCACATGTGGCGCGCCGGGTCGAGCACTAGGTCGCCGCGCACCAGCGCCTCCACCGACACCGCGTCCGGATCGCCGCCCGAGGCGCGGCGCTGGCGCGACACCTCGCCGCGGCGCAGCAGGCTGCGGATGCGCTCGATCAGGAGGCGCTGCGAGAACGGCTTCTTGATGTAGTCGTCGGCGCCCATGCGCAGGCCGAGAACCTCGTCCACCTCCTCGTCCTTGGAGGTCAGCAGGATCACCGGCACCGCCGAGGTCTTGCGCAGCTCCAGCAGCATTTCCATGCCGTCCATGCGCGGCATCTTGATGTCGAGAACGATCAAATCCGGGGGCTGCGCGGCGATCCCGGCGAGGCCCTCGGCGCCGTCGTGATACATCGCCACCTTGAAGCCCTCCGCCTCCAGCGCCATCGACACCGACGCGAGGATGTTGCGGTCGTCGTCCACCAGCGTAATCGCGTAGCTCACAGTCGTCCTCCCCCTAGGTCCCAAACCGGCGCTCTCCGGTACCGTGCGATTGTGGCGAAAATCGCGCTCCGCGTCACGGACTGCCGGAGGCGCCATGCCCGGGCATGGCGTGGCCCGGCATGGCGTGGGGGGCGTCCGCCGCGCGGGCGCCGATCGGCCGCACCGTCACCGGAACCTCGACCGTGCCGCCGCGGGCGAAGCTGAGGGTGAGCGGGAAGGTGGCGCCCTCGGCCAGCGGCGCCCTGAGGCCGATCAGCATCACGTGCAGGCCGCCGGGCTTCAGCTCCACCGCGCCGTGGGCGGGAATCTCGATGCGCTCGACCTTGCGCATCTTCATCACCCCGCCGTCCATGGCGTGGGTGTGCAGCTCCACCGCGTCGGCCACCGGCGCCGCCGCGGCCACCAGCGCGTCGCCCTCCGCGGCCGGATTCTCGAGGGTCAGAAACGCCGCTCCGGCGGGTGCGCCCGCCGGAGTCGCGCGCGCCCAGGCGGCGCGGACGGCGATCCCCTCCCCCGCGTCCGCGTGCGGCGCGGCGAAGGCCCCGGCGACTCCGAAGACGAGCGCCGCGAGCGCCCCGAAAAACCCTTCTCTCATTGGCAGAAATCCTCGGTTTTTGGAAACTCCCCGCGACCATCTTACGGCCGGGCAGAAAAACCTGCACCGCATTTCGCAACACTTCCAACAAGCGGTTTCGGTCGGGGGGGCGACGCGCTATTCTAACGCTTGTCGCGAGCGGATCTGGGGGTCTGGATCTCCGCTCCGCGACAAGGCGAGGAAGTCCAACGTTCTTCGCGCGGCGCGTTCATCGCGTGCCGCTCTCAACACACCGAAACGGGAGAACACGACCGTGGAAAATCTGGGTCCGGTGATCGGTAAGCATGGCACCTCTACCAATCCGAAGCTGCTGGCGTGGGTGGATGAGATTGCGCGTTTGACGAAGCCCGACAGCATCTACTGGTGCGACGGGTCGCAGGAAGAATACGACAGCTTGTGCCAGCTGCTGGTCGATGCCGGAGCGTTCATCCGCCTCAATGCCGAAAAGCGCCCGAACAGCTACCTCTGCCGCTCCGATCCGCAGGACGTCGCCCGCGTCGAGGACCGCACCTTCATCTGCTCGCAGAACCGCAACGACGCCGGCCCCACCAACAACTGGATGGACCCGCGCGAGATGAAGGCGACCCTCAACGGCCTGTTCGACGGCTGCATGAAGGGGCGCACCCTCTACGTCGTGCCGTTCTCCATGGGTCCGCTCGGCAGCCCGATCGCGCAGATCGGCGTCGAGATCACCGACAGCCCCTACGTCGCCGTCAACATGCGGATCATGACCCGCATGGGCCAGGCGGTGCTCGACGTGCTGGGCGCCGACGGCGATTTCGTCCCCTGCGTCCACTCGGTGGGCAAGCCCCTCGGCAAGGGCGAGACCGACGTCGCCTGGCCCTGCAACCCGAAGAACATCTACATCACCCACTTCCCCGAGACCCGCGAGATCTGGTCGTTCGGCTCGGGCTACGGCGGCAACGCCCTGCTCGGCAAGAAGTGTCTGGCGCTGCGCATCGCCTCGGTGATGGCGCGCGACGAGGGCTGGCTGGCCGAGCACATGCTGATCGTCGGCGTCGAGAACCCCCAGGGCGAGAAGACCTACGTCGCCGCCGCCTTCCCCTCCGCCTGCGGCAAGACCAACTTCGCGATGCTGGTGCCGCCCGCGGGCTTCGAGGGCTGGAAGATCTGGACCGTCGGCGACGACATCGCCTGGATCAAGCCCGGCAAGGACGGCCGCCTCTACGCCATCAATCCGGAGGCCGGGTTCTTCGGCGTCGCCCCCGGCACCGGCGTCAAGACCAACTACAACGCCATCCAGTCGTGCCGCGCCAACAGCATCTTCACCAACGTGGCGCTCACCGACGACGGCGACATCTGGTGGGAGGGCCTGACCGACGAGAAGCCCGCCCATCTGATCGACTGGAAGGGCCGCGACTGGACCCCGGCGAGCCCGGAACCGGCCGCCCACCCCAACAGCCGCTTCACCGCTCCGGCGGGCCAGTGCCCGACCATCGACCCGGATTGGGAAAACCCGGCGGGCGTGCCGATCTCGGCGTTCCTGTTCGGCGGCCGCCTGTCGAAGAACATGCCGCTGGTGTTCCAGGCGTTCAATTGGGAGCACGGCGTCTACATGGGCGCCAGCATGGGGTCGGAAGCCACCGCCGCGGCGGTGGGCCAGGCCGCCATCCGCCGCGATCCGATGGCGATGCTGCCGTTCTGCGGCTACCACATGGCGGATTACTGGAGCCATTGGCTGAGCGTCGGCCGCACCTTGAAGAACCCGCCCGCGATCTTCCGCGTCAACTGGTTCCGCAAGAACGCCGAGGGCAAGTTCATCTGGCCCGGCTTCGGCGACAACATGCGGGTGCTGAAGTGGATCGTCGACCGCGTCCACGGTCGCGCCTTCGCCGAGGAAGGGCCGCTCGGCCTGATGCCGCGCTATGAAGACCTGGAGTGGAACGGCCTCGACTTCCCGGCCGACAAGTTCGCCGATGTGATGGCGGTGGAGCGGGACTCGGGTCTGGACGAAGTGCGCGACCACGAGGTCCACTTCGACAAGTTCTACGACCGCCTGCCCAAGGAATTCGTGCTCGAGCGGGAGCTGCTGAAGGCCCGCATCTGGCGCACGCCGAACGCCTGAGGCACGACATCCCAACCCGGCCGGGCGGAGGCGACTCCGCCCGGTTTTTTCATGCCCGCCGTCGGCGCACGTGGTCCTCCATCCGGAAACGCGCATGGGGAAAGGCAACGCTTGCGCCAATCGGTAAGATTTTGACGGATACACGGTTATTCGGGCGGGGCAGCGGCCGGTGTCAAGAAATCCGACACCGGAAGGGAGGAGGAGCGGCGGGCGCCGCTCCTCCGGGGGATCAGGCGGCGGCGCGGCGGCGGCGCACGCCGAACACGCCCATGCCCGCCACCGCCACGCCGAACAGGCCGAGGGCGGCCGGAAGCGGAGTGGCGGCGACGCGCACGTTGTCGAACTCGAAGGAGTTGCCGCCCGAGGTCAGCACCACCGAGGTGAAGGTGCCGTCCACGGCGAAGAAGTTGGCGTAGATCGCCGACACGCCGTCCGGCGGGTCGAGAATGTCGCTGCCGGTGAAGGTGGCGACCACGGTGTCGCCGTCATAGAAGGTGGCGGTGTTGAAGTCGTCCACCGTGCCCCACAGCAGGCCGAAATAGGTGGCCGGACCGGCGAAGGAGAAGGTGAGCGAGGAACCGCCCTGGATCGCGACGTATTCGTTGCCCGGTTCGCCGGTGCCGAGCACGTAGATGCCGGTGGCGTCGTTGACCACCAGCGGGTCGGTGGCCAGCTTCACCGGACCCCAGCTCAGGGAATCGTAGACGCCGGGGGCGTAGGAATCGAAGCCCTGATAGATCGCGTCGCCGGGGGCGTTGAGGACGCCGGGAATGAAACTGATGCTGGTTGCCTGTGCAGGGGCGGCGGCGAACCCGAGGAGGGGAAGCGCGGCCAGCAGGTAACGGAATTTCATCTTGTCCTCCATGAAAACAACGAGCCTAACTCGCCCGACGGTTGAGCAATGCCCGTGCCACTCTCGTAACGGATTGAAATTGGGGCAAAAATCGGGCGTCATGCCATCGCATGGTCAAAATTGCCGACACCCGAAACGACGGCGGGACGCGCACGGAGGATGAGCGTCGCCGGTCAATCCACTGAAATAGAATAATTCCGGAAAAATCCCCCGAGGCCGGATGCTGTCAAATCTACCGGCACCGGCCTTGCGCGCGCGGAGGGGGGGGGTGCGCCCGCCAAGGCCGGTGCGGCTTGCCGTCCCGGACCGGCGCCGCCCTGCATCGGCGCCGGTCGTGGGACGGCGGGAGCGATCAGGACTGGCGGCGGCGCCGCAGGCCCAACGCGCCCATTCCGGCGATCGCCGAGCCGAACAGGCCGAGAGCGGCCGGCAGCGGCGTCGGGGCGACGCGGACGTTGTCGAACTCGAAGGAGTTCGACGAGCTGGCGAACACCACGGTGTCGAACACCTCGCCCGCGCCGGCCCAGAAGTTGGCGTAGACCACCGCCGTGCCGCCGTCGGAAATGCCCGCGAGACCGGCGATCTGGGTGCCGGTGTAGGACGCCACGAGCACCCCGTCGTTGTAGAACGAGATGGTGTTGTAGCTGTCCACCGTGCCCCACAGCAGCCCGAAGTACTGCATGTCGCCGGCGAGGGTGAGGGTCACCGGGCTGAGGCCCGCGGTGACGAAGGCATACCGCCCGGTGTCCACCGAGAACGGCAGCACGTGTTCGCCGGTGAGGTCGGAGAACGCGTAGCCGACGCTCGGCGACCACGTGCCCACGCCGTCCACGCCCGACGAGAAGTCTTCCATCACCGCGCTGCCGGGAATGAAGCCTTCGCCGAAGGTGACGCCGACGGCATGCGCCGGGGCGGAGGCGAAGCCGACGGCCGACATTGCGGCGAGAGCTGCAAGCACCTTTTTCATCACGTTTCTCCTGGGTTCTGGTCCGTTCGCAAGAAACTCCGACCCCCAGTACAGCAATCGCCGTGCCATCATAGTTACTCATTGATTCTAAACGGATATTTTCACAAAAAATGCCGCCGTGTAAAAGTTTACGACAGGTCGCCGCCGCCGGGGCCGACGTACCCATGTACCTGGAATCCCCGAGGAAACCTTGGGGTCTTGCGCGCATACTCCTGTCGGCGCCGAGTCCATGCGTACATGCGACTCCGGCGCGGCTGTAAAATTTCCCGACATCGCCGCAGCGGACGCAAAAAAACGCCCGCCCCGGCTGCGCCGGAGCGGGCGGAAATCGGCCGGGCCGACCTCAGGCGGCGCGGCGTTGCGGGCGGCGGCGGCGCGACACCGCAACCCCCAGCAGGCCGAGAAGCCCCGAGCCGAACAGCGCCAGGGCGCCGGGCACCGGCAGCTCGAACCGGGTGGTGGCGGCGTCGGCCGCCGCGTCGGAACGGGACTGCCCGGCGCGGGCGAGGCGGAGCGGCGGCTCCGAAGCCGCCTGACGCCGCACCGCCACCGCCGGAGTGGCGTCGGGGGCCACCGACCCGGGCGCCGCCGCGGGCGTGAGCGGCACCGCCGGGTCGATGGCGGCGAAGGTGGACGGTTGCGGACGCGCCAGGACCTCGGGCACCGCCGCGACGGCGGCGGCGGATACCGAAAATCCGAGCACCAGAATTTTCCAGTGAGATGGCTTTTTCACGAGGGTTCTCCCTTCTCTCAGAATGGAACCTACCCCCCATTCGGCTCCCCGAACGCAAAGGCAACGTCGTCGCCGGAGCCGCACGATCCGGCGCAATCCCCGTGCCATTCGCCGACAAAACCGGAATGTTTCCAGATTTCAGGGCGTTGATCCGGATGCCGGACGAACCCCGGCGGGCGGTGCGGGCACGGAACTGCCTACGCCTGCATCAGGGTGGTTTCTTATTCATCATATTTCAACCCCACCCCCATAATCCGATACGCAGAAGGAGTCATTGCAACCGTCCTGCGCCATTCCTAGGTGTAAGACGTTCACACGTGTCGCGGGTCGGCGGCGGCGTTTCGGGCAGGTGACGCAAGCGTGTGGGCAGGAGCGTCGTCATCGACCGCGTCAGGTCGGGCTCAGAGAGGTCAACGCGGACACGCCGTCCGGAACATTTTCGCGAGACCTGCGTTTGCAGCGCGGTGGGTTTTCCGCGCTTCGATGATCTTCAGGGGGTCGACGATGGTCGGTGACTGGTCTGAAGCCGATGCGCGGACCGTGGGATATTTCTTCTGCACCGTCGCCTATGCGCTGGCCGCCCTCGCCGTGGCCCGCAGCGGTTTCGCCCGGCCGCGCAAGCAGGCGATGGCGATCTCCTGCGGCGTCACCGCCCTGTGGTCGGGGGCGCTGGCCCTGGCGCAAGTCTCCGCGGGCGCGGGCGTGGTCGCCGCGATCGCCGAAACCGCGCGCTCGATCTCCTGGCTGATGTTCTTCTGCGTCTCGCTCGGCTCCTCGGCCGGGTTCTGGCAGCGCCTCAACCTCAAGAACCGCGCGCGCGAGCGCTTCTGGCTGCTGTGCGGCGGCCTGTGCCTCACCGGCTTCGGCGTGCTGGTGGGCACCGGCTTCGGCCCCAGCGCGCTGATCGGCTTCTGGCAGATCGCGGTGGCGATCGCCACCCTGCTGCTGCTCGAGAACCTGCTGCGCAACGCCGACGACCGCAGCCGCGGCCGGGTGCAGACGATCTGCCTCGGCATCGGCCTGGTGGTGGTCTACGACCTGTTCTTCTACGCCAGCCTGCTCGCCAGCACCCGCATCGACCCGCTGTTCATCGCCGCGCGCGGCTACGTGGCGGGCGCGGGCGCGGTGCTGATCCTCGCGGCGATGGTGGGCGGCCGCAAGTGGCGCGGCGACGTCACCCTGTCGCGCACCGTGGTGTTCCACTCGGCGGCGCTCACCGGCTCGGGCTTCTACCTCGTCACCACCTCGGTGGCGGGGGAATACCTGCGCCTGCACTCGGGCAGTTGGGGTCCGGCGTTCGAGATCGCCTTCCTCGTCACCGCGCTGGTGATCCTGGTGGTGCTGCTGGAATCCGCCTCGGTGCGCGCACGGGCGAGCGTGTTCATCTCCAAGCACTTCTTCCGCCTCAAATACGACTACCGCACGGTGTGGCTCGAGTTCATCGGCACCATGGCGGGGCGCGACGCGCGGGAGAACCTGCACTCGCGCACCCTGCGCGCGGTGGCGGGGGCGCTCGGCTGCCGCTCCGGCACCCTGTGGGCGCTGCAACGCCCCACCGCCGCCTACGTGCCGATGGCGATGCTGAACGTGACCGAGGGCCGCCACCCGATCGTCGGGGTGGAGGACGAACTGCCCTGCTACATGCTGGACACCACCTGGATCGTCGACATCCGCCAGTGCCTGCGGGATCCGGCGTTCTACGGCGGCCTCGCCGTGCCCGGCTGGCTCGCCGACCTCGACCGCGCCGAGCAGGCGTGGATCGTCGTGCCGCTGATCCACAACCACTGCCTCGAGGCGTTCATCGTCCTGTCGCCGCCCCCCGGCGGCCGCCGCGCCCTGGGGTGGGAGGACTTCGACCTGCTGAAGACGGTGGGCGCCCAGGCGGCCTCGTTCCTCGCCGAGGAACGCGCCTCGCGCGAGCTGGTGGACGCGCAGAAGTTCGCCGACATCAACCGCCGCTTCGCCTTCGTGATGCACGACATCAAGAACGTCGTCGGGCAGATGAGCCTGCTGCGCCAGAACGCCGCCCGCTACGGCGACAACCCGGAATTCCAGAAGGACATGATCGAATCCGTGGGCCACGCGGTGGACCGGCTGCGCGGCATGCTCGCCCAGCTGTCCGCCGACCCGCGCTCCGAGGCCGCGGCCGAGGCCGCCGCCACCCAGCAGGACATCGCGCTGATGCCGGTGGTGACCCACGTGGTGGAACGCTGGCGCGGCGCCTTTCCCCAGCTCAGCATCGTCACCTCGTCCGAGGAGGTGCGCGCCATCGGCACCGAGACCGGCCTCGTCACCGTGCTCGACCACCTGATCCAGAACGCCGTCGAGGCGGTGGGGGAGAACGGCGCGATCCGCGTCGCGGTCTCCGCCACCGCCACCGAGAGCGTCGTCGAGGTGATCGACAACGGCCCGGGGATGACGCCCCAGTTCATCTGCGACCACCTGTTCCGCCCGCTCGGCACCAGCAAGCCCACCGGCTCGGGCATCGGCGCGTTCCAGGCGCTCAAGACCGTGCGCGACATGGGCGGGCGGCTGGACGTGGACAGCAATTTCGGCCAGGGTACGACGATGCGGGTGATTCTCCGCCGAGCCGCCCCGCGCGTCCTGGCTCCCACCGAAGAGCGTGTGCATGCCTCCAGCGTCTCCCGATAAGCCGAAGCTCCTGATCGTCGAGGACGACCCGGGCTTGCGCAAGCAACTGCAATGGGCGCTGGGGGATTTCCCCCTGCTGTTCGCGGAGGACCGCGCCGGGGCCGTCGCCCTGTTCCGCAAGGAGGAGCCGCCGGTGGTGATCCTCGACCTCGGCCTGCCGCCGGACCCGGGCGGCGTGACCGAGGGCCTCGAGACCCTGCGCGCGCTCCTCGCCCACCGCCCCGCCACCAAGGTGATCGTCTCCTCCGGCAACGACGAGCGCGCCAACGCCATCGAGGCGATCCGCGCCGGGGCCTACGACTTCTACCCCAAGCCGGTGGACGAGGACGTGCTGCGGGTGATCCTCGACCGCGCGTGGAACGGCTTCCAGCTCGAGGCCGAGCTGATGCAGCTGAAAAGCGGCCTGCGCCCCGAGAACTCGTTCTTCGGCGTGGTGAGCGCCTGCCCGGCGATGCAGAAGGTCTGCGCCCTGGCGGAAAAGGTGGCGGCCTCCAACGTCTCGGTGGTGATCACCGGCGAGACCGGCACCGGCAAGGACGTGATGGCCCGCGCCCTCCACGCCGCCAGCGCCCGCGCCGCCGGGCCGTTCGTCGCCATCAACTGCGCGGCGATCCCGCAGAACCTGCTGGAAAGCGAGCTGTTCGGCCACGAGAAGGGCGCCTTCACCGGCGCCCACGCCCAGGTGGCGGGCAAGGTCGAGCAGGCCCACAAGGGCACCCTGTTCCTCGACGAGATCGGCGACATGCCGCTGATGCTCCAGGCCAAGCTGCTGCGCTTCCTGCAGGAGCGGCTGGTGGAGCGGATCGGCGGCCGCAAGGCGATTCCGGTGGACGTGCGGGTGATCGCCGCCACCAACCAGGACCTCGGGCAGATGATGAAGGAGGGCACCTTCCGCGAGGACCTCTACTTCCGCCTCAACGAGGTGGCGATTTCCATTCCGCCGCTGCGCGAGCGCCCCGGCGACGCGGTGCTGATCGCCACCCACCTGCTGAAAAAGGCCCAGGTCGCCATGGACAAGGCGGTCAAGGGCTTCAGCCGCGAGGCGCTGGAGTGCATCGACGCCTACGCCTGGCCCGGCAACGTGCGGGAGCTGGAAAACCGCATCAAGCGCGCGGTGGTGATGGCCGACCAGGGCCTGATCGGCGTCGCCGACCTCGACCTCGAATGCGCCGCCCCCCAGGACCCGGCCGACACCCTCCCCACCCTGCGCGAGGTGCGCGAGGAGGCGGAGCGGCGGCTGCTCTCCCGCACCCTCGCGCTCACCAACAACAACATCCAGGAGGCGTCGCGCCTGCTCGGCGTCAGCCGCCCCACCCTCTATGCGCTGATGAAAACCCTGAACTTCTCCAAGGCGGGCGGCTGAGGCCCGATTTCCCCGGATTTCCGCCGGTTCGGCTTGACTTTCCCTGGGGATTTGCGACCCTGGGGATATGGAAACGACTCGCTCCGTTCTGATCCGGCTCTGCCGCATTCTGGCAAGCAGCTAGCCCCGAGCCCGGCCTCGCGCCCCCGGGCTTCGGGGGTGATCCGCCGACGCCGCCCACCGCGGTCAGGCCTCTTCTTCCGGCGCATTTCCCCAGAGAGTTTCGACCATCGCCGCGCCCCGCACGCGCGCCGAAACGCAGGAGCGTTTTCCATGCCCCGATTGAACAAGCCCCCTTCCCGGCCCGCCATCGTCCTCGCCGAGCCGGATTTCGACCGCCTCGCCCGCCTCGCCGAGGCCGGGTGCGACTGGGACCTCGACGTCGCCGAGGAACTGCGCGCCGAACTGGAGCGCGGCCGCATCGTCCCCCTCGCCCGTCTCCCCGCCGACGTGGTGCGGATGGGGTCCACCGTCACCTTCGAGACCGACGCCGGGCAGACCCGCCGCGTCACCCTGGTCTACCCGGCCGACGCCGACATCGCCTCCGGGCGGATTTCGGTGCTGACGCCGGTGGGCACGGCGCTGATCGGCCTGCGCGTCGGCCAGTCGATCGGCTGGACCGCCCGCGACGGCCGCAGCCAGCGCCTCACCGTGCTCGCCGTGGACGCGTGAGAAAACCCGACGGGGCCGGAGACCACCCCCGGCCCCGCGAAGCCGCTCAGTGGGCCGCCGCCCAGGTGCCGCCCTGGCGGGCGTCCACCACCAGCGGCACCGAGAGCGCGGCGGCCGCCTCCATCTCGGGGCGGATCAGCGCGATCAGCGCCTCGGCGTCGTCCGCCGCCACCTCGAACACCAGTTCGTCGTGCACCTGAAGCACCGGCTTGGCGCGCAGGTTCGCCGCCGCCAGCGCCGCGTCCACCCTGATCATCGCGCGCTTGATGATGTCGGCCGCGCCGCCCTGGATCGGCGCGTTGATCGCCGCCCGCTCGGCGAAGCCGCGCTGCGCCGGGATCTTGGCGTTGATGCCGGGGGTGGCGCAGATCCGCCCGAACGGCGTGCGCACGTAGCCGTGGGCACGCGCGAACTCCTTGGTGGTCTCCATGTAGTGGCGGATTTCCGGATACTTGTCGAAGTAGGCGGCGATGTAGGTTTTCGCCTCGCCGTTGGCGATGCCGAGCTGGCGGGCGAGGCCGAACGCCGAGATCCCGTAGATGATGCCGAAGTTGATCGCCTTGGCGCGGCGGCGCAGCATCGGGTCCATGCCGTCGATCGGCACGCCGAACACCTGGCTCGCGGTGGCGGCGTGGATGTCCTCGCCCGAGGCGAACGCCGCCTTGAGCGCCGCCACCTCGCCGACGTGGGCCATCAGCCGCAGCTCGATCTGCGAATAGTCGGCGGAGACCAGCACGTTGCCCGGCGCCGCCACGAACGCCTCGCGGATGCGGCGGCCCTCCTCGCTGCGGATCGGGATGTTCTGAAGGTTGGGGTCCACCGACGACAGCCGTCCGGTGGTGGTGACGGTGAGGGCGAAGGTGGTATGGACCCGCCCGTCGGCGGGGGAAATCTGCTCCACCAGGGCGTCGGCGTAGGTGGATTTCAGCTTCTGCAACTGCCGCCAGTCGAGGATCCGCGCCGGCAGGTCGTGCCCCTGCGCCGCCAGTTCCTCCAGGGTGTCCGCGTCGGTGGTCCAGGCGCCGCTCTTGCCGCTCTTGCGGCCGCCGGGCAGCGACAGGCGCTCGAACAGGATCTCCCCCAGCTGCTTGGGCGAGCCGACGTTGAACGCCTCCCCGGCGAGGCGGTGGCACTCGGCCTCCAGGGTCGCCATGCGGCCGCCGAAATCGCGGCTCATCGCCGCCAGCGCCGCGCTGTCGATGGCGACGCCCGCCGCCTCCATGGCGTGGAGAATCTTCACCAGCGGCCGGTCGAAACGCTCGTAGACGCCGACGCGCCGCTCCTCCAGCAGGCGCCGCTTCAGCGCCGCGTGCAGGCGGCCGATCGCGTCGGCGGTCTCGGCGGCGCAGATGCGCACCGCCTCGGGGGCGAGGGCGTCCCAGCCGGTGCGCGCCCTGCCCTTGCCGCACAGCTCCTCGCGCGACACCACGCGGTGGCCGAAGTGCAGCAGCGCCAATTCGTCCAGCCCGTGGCCGTGGGCGGCGCCGTCGAGGGCGTAGGACAGCACCATCACGTCGTCGGCGGAGGCCACCGTCAGCCCCTCGGCGGCGAGCGCGTGCAGCGCCGCCTTGACGTCGTGGCCGACCACCAGCACCCCCGGCTCGGCCAGCACCGGCCGCAACAGTTCCACCGCCCTCGCCACCGCCACCTGCTCCGGCGCGTCGGCGGGCGCGACGCCGAAATCGAGGGTTCCGGCGGGCGCCGCGTCGGCCAGCAGGCCGTGGCGCAGCGGCAGGTACGCCGCCTCCCCCGGGCCGATCGCGAGGCCGAGGCCGACGAGGCGGCGGCTCTCGGTTTCCGCCGACACCACCAGCCGCGCCGCCTCCGCCGCGCGGGCGAGGAAGCGTTCGAGGGCGAGGGCGTCGGTGAGGAGCCCATAGGCCGCCGGGTCGAACCCCTCCGCCACCGGCTCCGCCGCGGGGGCGGGGGCGGCGTCGCCGCGGCGCATGCCGGGCAGGCGCGCCAGCAGGCTCTTGAAGCCGTAGGACTCGAGGAAGGCGCGCAGCTTTTCGAGGTCGAACTCCGGCACCTTGAGATCGTCGGGGCCGACCTCCACCGGCGCGTCGCAGGCGAGGGTGACGAGGCGCTTCGACACCCGCGCCTGCTCGGCGAAGTCGATCAGGCTCTGGCGGCGCTTCGGCTGGGAAATCTCGCCCGCCCGCTCCAGCAGGGTTTCGAGGTCGCCGTAGGTTTCGATCAGCTGCGCCGCGGTCTTCACGCCGATGCCCGGCACCCCCGGCACGTTGTCGGAGGAATCCCCCGCGAGCGCCTGCACGTCGATCACCTTCTCCGGCCCGACGCCGAACTTCTCGCGCACCGCGTCGGCGTCGATGGGACGGTTCTTCATCGGGTCGAACAGCTGGATGCCGGGGCGGACCAGCTGCATCAGGTCCTTGTCCGCCGAGACCACCACCACCTCCCAGCCGTCGGCGGCGGCGCGGGTGGCGAGGGTGGCGATCAGGTCGTCGGCCTCGAACCCCTCCTTCTCCAGGCACGCCACCTGGCACGCCGCCACCGCCTCGCGGATCAGCGGGAACTGCGGCACCAGGTCCTCGGGCGGCGGCGGGCGCTGCGCCTTGTAGGCGGGGTAGATGGCGTTGCGGAAGGTCTCGCGCTTGGAATCGAACACCACCGCCAGATGGTCGGCCTTCAAGTCCGCGATCAGCTTCAGCAGCATCGCGGTGAAGCCGTAGATGGCGTTGACCGGGGTGCCGTCGGGCCGCGTCATCGGCGGCAGGGCGTGATAGGCGCGGAAAATGTAGCCGGAGCCGTCGACGAGATGGAGAATCCGGCTCACGCGCTCACCTCCACCACGTGCCCCTGGGCGTCCATGGCGTAGCGGCGGCTGCAATAGGGGCAGCACACCTTGCCGTCGCGGTCCAGCTCCAGGAACACCCGCGGATGCCCGAGCGCGCCGCCCCCGCCATCGCAGGGAACCGAACGGGCATGGCCGGAAAGCGGAACGGGAGCGGGATTGGTCATGGGCGTTTCTCGATGTCGGGTGAAATCGGCGTATGGTATCAGATAGTCCGCGCCGTGCGGAAACCGAGGCCGCAAAAAAACGAAACCCCGCCTCGGAAGGCGGGGTGTCGGCACCTCGGGCTTGGTATCGCTCCGGTGCCCGCCACCTTGCGGTGGACTTGAGGCGTACGGCGCAAGGCCGACGCTGACAAGGATCAATGTATCGGAAACCGGCCGATTCGTCAAGGTCGGGGGCCGTAATCCGCCAGTCCCAACCCGGCCAGAACCGCCATCCGCACCCGGTGCAGCATCTCGTCGTCCAGCACGATCGAGAGATATCGGCGTCTGCCGGTGGCCTTGTCCCGCTCGGTGTGGGGCAGGTCGAGCCTGCCGCCCGGGCCGTAGGCCGCCGTGAACAGCATGTCCGCCTTCGCCCACTTGTCCGCGCCCTCGAAAGGCTTCGGCGGCGACACCGGCAGCGTGATCTTGCACTGGTAAGCGACCCGGTGCGCGGGCGGCGTGGTGCTGAGCGGCACCACCGTGCACAGCCGGTCGCGATGCGGCAGGCGCGGCGAAACCACCACCGCGAGACGCTTCTTCACCATCTCCGGCTCGCGAAAGCCGGTGCAGTAGTCGCAGATCACCAGGGTGCCGGGCTTGGGCGGATACTGAAGCATCTTCGCTCTCTTGGGGATTTCCTCTCCGGGAAGATTAACTCCATTCCTCCACAGGCCCACAACCCGGAAGCACTTCCGGTCAATCTCCGCCGCACTTGACTTCCGCCGCCGGGGCGCCTTTCTGTTAGGCGCATGATGAATGGGGTTTCGATGTCCTCTCCGCCCGCCTCCGCCGTCGTCATCGACGGCGTGTCCAAGACCTACCGCCCGCGCGACAGCCAAAGCCTCAAGGTGGCGCTGAAGTCGGTGTCCCTCGACGTGCCCAAGGGCGCGATGTTCGCGCTGCTGGGGCCGAACGGCGCGGGCAAGTCCACCCTCATCAACATCATGGCCGGGCTGGTGAACAAGAGCGCCGGGCGGGTGACGATCTGGGGCTACGACATCGACGTCGACCCGCGCCAGGCGCGCCGCGCCATCGGCGTGGTACCGCAGGAGCTGAACCTCGACCCGTTCTTCACCCCGCGCGAGACCCTCGACGTGCAGGCCGGGTATTACGGCATCCCCAAGGCCGAGCGCCGCACCGACGAGATTCTCGAAACCGTCGGCCTCGCCGACAAGGCCCACGCCCACGCCCGCACCCTCTCGGGCGGCATGCGCCGCCGCCTGCTGATCGCCAAGGCGATGGTCCACAACCCGCAGATCCTGGTGCTGGACGAACCCACCGCCGGGGTGGACGTGGAACTGCGCCAGCACCTCTGGCGCACCATCCACGAACTCAACGCCCTCGGCCGCACCATCGTGCTCACCACCCACTACCTCGAGGAAGCGCAGGAAAACTGCTCGACGGTGGCGATTCTGCGCCAGGGCGAGGTGGTGGCCTACGAAAGCCGCGAGGGCCTGCTCTCGCGCCTCAAGGACAAGGTGGTGGTGGTGCGCTTCGCCGAGGCGTTCGCCCAGGTGCCCGAGAACCTCGCCCCCTTCATGCCCGAGATCGCCGCGCCCGACACCATGGCCTTCCGCGTCAACCGCGAGGACGGCGGAATCCCGGCGCTGCTCGACGCCCTGCCCGGCGCGGGCCTGAAGATCCGCGACATTTCCACCGTCGAGCCGGACCTCGAGGAGGTGTTCCTCCGCCTCACCCGCGACGACGCCGCGCCGACGCCGCCGGAGCGCCCGCGGGTGGTGACGATTTAACTGTTGTTCCCGGCCGGGCGGATTGCTAAAGTCCGCCCCTCTGCGCGCCCGTAGCTCAGATGGATAGAGTGTCGGCCTCCGAAGCCGAAGGTCGTGGGTTCGAATCCCGCCGGGCGCACCAAAACTCCAGGAAGCACATCGTGCTTCCTGGAGTTTTGGTTTGCCGGGTGCGGTCTTCGAACCCACCGGTTCGGTTCCGGCCGCAACGCGGCCGGAACGACGCGGCGCCAGCCGCGGTCCGCAGGGGCGAAGCCCCAAGGATGAAATCCATGCGCTTACGCATGGATTTCACTATCCCGCCGGGCGCCGCCGCCCCCATGCTCCGCCCTGGTTTTGGTTTGCCGGGCGCGGCCTTCGAACCCACCGGTTCGGTTCCGGCCGCAACGCGGCCGGAACGACGCGGCGCCAGCCGCGGTCCGCAGGGGCGAAGCCCCAAGGATGAAATCCGTGCGCTTACGCATGGATTTCACTATCCCGCCGGGCGCCGCCGCCCCACGCTCCGCCCTGGTTTTGGTTTGCTGGCCGTGTCCTCGCGGCCTACGGCAAGAGATCCGTCACGGCGCGCTCGCTTCCGTCCATCGCCATCGGGAAACTGGCATGTTCGTGGACGATTTTCCAAGACCCGGCGAGGCGCCTCAGCACGAGGGTTCGCCGACTCCAGGAGTCGATCCTTGTGCCGTCGGTCTTCGTGCCGGTCATGCGCGACAGCCCGAAGACCACCGCGAGATCGCCGTCGACGATGACCTGCGGGTCCGCCATGCGGACGGTGACGCCGTCGCGCCACGTTGCGAACCAGGCCTTTATCCCTTCGATGTCGCGCGCCTGTTCGCCGCGATAGACGAGCGGCGGCGGCAGATCGAAAACCACGATATCCGCGTCCATGGCATCGGCGGTGGCCCGCGCGTCCCCCTCGGCAATTGCGTCTTCCTGGGCGCGGATAACCGACAAAACCTCCTTCTCGGACATCATCGTCGCTCCTTCATGTTCCGAAAGACGAAGCCGGGGCGGTCCGCCATCGACGCGCCACCCCAGTTCAATATGGCCGGTCCGAGCCGCCGTTGCATCGGCGCGACGAGCCGCACCCCACGCTCCGCCCCCGATTTGATCCTCCCATCCCCCGCCCCATCTTCCCCAGATCACCGTTATTCGGGAGACGCGCCATGAACCCCCGCATCACCCTCGTCACCCTCGGCGTCGATGACCTTGAGCGCGCCGTGCGGTTCTATCGCGACGGCCTCGGCCTCGCCACGGCGGGAATCGTCGGCGCCGACATTCCCTTCGGCGCGGTGGCGTTCTTCGAGCTGGCGGGCGGGCTGCGGCTGGCGCTCTGGCCGCGCGCCAGCCTCGCCCACGACACCGGCCTGCCCGCCGGGGGCGAGGCGCCCACCGCCTTCTGCCTCGCCCACAACGTCGCCTCCCGCGCGGCGGTGGACGCGGTGCTGGCGGAAGCCCTGAACGCGGGCGCGCGGCCGGTGAAGGCCGCCGCCGACACCGCCTGGGGCGGCTACGCCGGATATTTCCAGGACCCGGACGGCCACCTGTGGGAGGTGGCGTGGAACCCGGACCTGCTGCCCCCGGCGTGACTCACGCCGCCGCCTCGGTCATGCGCATGCAGCGCCGGAGCAGGCCGAGGCGGCGGCGGGCGCGCCAGCGCCGCAGCACCAGGGCGGCGACGCAGAACAGCCCGACCGCGAACCCGGCCCACACCCCGAGGCCGCCCATGCCGCCCGCGAAGGCGAGCGCGATGCCCACCGGCGCGGCCAACAGCAGGTGGCCGACGAGGATGAACGCCATATGCACCCGCGCGTCCTTGAGGCCGCGCAGCGCCCCGGCGCCGACCATCTGCACGCAGTCCGCCACCTGGAACAGGGCGGCGAACAGCAGAAAGCGCGTGGCGAGATCGGCGATCGCCGCCGCGCCCGGGGCGTCGGCGTCGAGGAACGGCGCGATCAGCAGCCCCGGCGCGAACACCATCGCCGAAGCGGTGACGAGGGCGCAGGCGGCGGCGAGGGCGAGCGACGCGTTCCCCGCCACGGTGACGCCGTTGTCGTCGCCCTTGCCCGCCCACAGGCCGACGCGGATCGTCGCCGCCTCGCTGAGGCCGAGCGGGATCATGAAGGCGAAGGCGCTCAACTGCATCACGACGGCGTGGGCGGCAAGGCTGGTGGCGCCGAAATGGCCGACGACGAAGGCGCCGCCGCCGAACAACAGCCCCTCCATCGCCGAGGTCACGCCGATCGGCAGGCCGAGCCGCCACAGCTCGGCGAAGCGGGGCCAGTCGGCGCGCCAGAAGCGGCCGAACAGCGCATAGCGGCGGAAGCGCCGGTCGGTCATGCACACCAGCGCGAGGGCGCCGAACAGGAACAGGCTGGCGAGGAACGAGGCGACGCCCGACCCCACCAGCCCCATTTCCGGCGCGCCGAGGCGGCCGAACACCAGGGCGTAGTTGCCGAGCGCGTTGACGAGGATCCCGGCGGCGGTGACGACGAGGGTGACGCGCGGCCGGTTGAGGGTGAGGACGAAGAACCGCAGCACCCAGAACCCCAGCAGCGGAAAGATCATCCACTTGATGATGCCGAGGTAGGCCGCCGCCTCCCGCGCCAGGTCCGCCTCCTGCCCGAACAGGCGGAAGATCGCCTCGCCGTGCCACAGCACCGCCACCGCCACCGCCGAATACGCCCACACCACCCACAGCGCCTGACGCACGGTGCGGCGGATGTCGCGCACCGTGTGCAGGCCGCGCCCGAGGGCGTTGGCCATCATCGGCGCCGAGGCCATGGCGAGGCCGAAGCCCACCGACATCAGCATGTGCATGAGGTTGGTGGCGAGCGCCGCGGCGGCCAGCGCATGGGGCGCGTAATGGCCGATGAACGCGGTGTCGGTGGCGAAGATCGCCATGTGGGTGAGGTTGCCGAGCACGATCGGCCAGGCGAGGGCGAACACCGCGCGCGCCTCGGCACGCCAGCGGCGCGCGGGGGAAGCGAAGGCGGCGGAACGCGGGGCAGACATGAAATACACTCCAAAAACGAAAAACCCGGCAGCGGAGGCTGACCGGGCGGACGGCGAAACCGTGAAAAGATCGAACGCTACCTCGGCCCTCGGCGGGCGGAGGCGGGGGTTCCCGCACCGGAAACGATGATGAAACGGGGCATGCGCATCGGCGGTCGAATCCGGCAGTGGGGACGAAAAATCCGAACGGCGCATTCGCGCCGTCCGGCAAGGCGGGGAGACTATCAACCCCCGGGCGGAAAGGCAAGCCTCAGAGGTGCCGCGTCAGCGCGGTGACCGCCACCGAGATCAGCACCGTCGGCAACAGCGGCAGGCGCGCGGCGGCCACCAGGGTAACGGCGATGGCGACCAGCTCGCGCGGGTCAGAGGAAACGAAGCGCGGCGCGATCACCGAAATCAGCACGCAGCCGGGCACCGCCTCCAGCACCCGGGTGGCGCGGCGCGACAGGGTGCGGTTGCGCAACGCGAGGAAGCCGACGGCGCGGGTGGAATAGGTGGCCGCCGCCATGCCGAGCACGGTGAGGAGGACGAGCGGGTCGATCATGACCGGCCCCCCAGCGCCCACGCCGCCGCGACGCCCGACACCGCGCCCACCAGCACGTACCAGCCGCCCGGCACCATCAGATAGGTGCTCCCCGCCGCCACCAGGCTCACCAGCCAGGGCTGGGCGGCGCGCACGCCGGTCCACATGCCGCGCAGCAGCACCAGGAAGATCGCCGCGAACGCCATGTCGAAGCCCCACGGGCGGAGATCGCCGACGGCGGGGCCGAACAGGGCGCCGAGGCCGGTGAACGCCACCCAGGTGCTCCACATCATCGCCGCCGCGCTCAAATAATAGGACAACGAGAACCCCAGCCCGGCGGCGCGGCGGCGGCGCGCGTCGGCGATGCCGAGCGCCCACGCCTCGTCGCACATCAGATAGAGCGCGGGCAGCGCCCGGCGCAGCGGCAGGTGGGCGAGGAACGGCGCCAGCGCCGCCCCCATCAGCACATGGCGGGAGTTGACCAGCAGGGTCATCGCCACGATCAGCAGCACCGGCGGCGGCGAGGCCCACAGATCGACGGCGACGAACTCCGACCCGCCCGCGAAGTTGAGGCCGGTCATCAGCACCAGTTCCCCGGCGGCGAGGCCCTTCTGCGCCGCCTGCGCGCCCAGCACCAGCGCGATCGGCACGAAGCCGAGCAGCATCGGCAGGGTGTCGCGCGCGGCGCGGCGCCATTCGGAGGGGGCGGGAGACGCGGCGGCTTCGACGGCGGACACGGGATCGACTCCTGAAATCGTTGGGAAAGGGATGATAGCCAATCCCGGCGGCGCGGCGGCGGGCTTTATTGCCCCCGTGGCAATTCCGCTCGCCGTCACTGCGCGGCGAGCGCATTCGTGGCAGAGTATCGGAGCGTCTCTCTTTTCGCGGGAGGTTGTGGTGAAGCTGCGTTTTCCCCTGCACGTCCACATCTCGACGCTGTTCCTGACGCTGATCCTGCTGGCGGGCGGCCTGCTGGGCGGCATCGGCTACCTCTCCACCCGCCATATTCTCGAAAGCTCCGCCGACGAGATCGGCCGCCGCGCCGCGCAGCAGATCGGCGCGCGCATCGAGGCCACCATCGCGCCGGTGGAAATGGCCATCGGCATCGCCACCCGCGGCCCGCTGGCGCTCGCCGCCACCCACGCCGAGCGCATGCGCGCCCTGCCCGCGATCCGCGAATCCCTCGCCCGTTCCGCCGCCGCCGCCGCGCTCTACGCCGGGTATGCCGACGGCGACTTCTTCATGGTCGGCAAGCTGCCGCGCACCGGCGCCCGTTCCGGTGCGCCGGAGGGGGCGGCCTATCTGGTGCAGAGCATCGACGTCAACGTCGCCGGGCGCACCGGGCGGCGGGTGTTCCTCGACGCCGACCTCGAGGTGCTGCGCGAGGACGACGCCCCCGACTACGCCAGCACCTTCGACCCCCGCGCCCGCGACTGGTTCGCCCAGGCGCAGGAGTCCGCCCGGCCGATCCGCACCGCGCCTTACGTCTTCTTCTCCTCCGGCGAGGTGGGCATCACCCTCGCCGCGCGCTCCCCCGGCGGGCAGGCGGTGATCGGCGGCGACATCGTGCTGCGCACCCTGCGCGAAACCCTGCGGGCGCAGAAGATTACCCCCGGCGCCGGTCTCGCGCTGGTGGACGGCGAAGGCCGACCGCTCGCCACCAGCGGCGACGACTCCGGGCCGCTGCGCGCCGCCGCGCCCCTGGAGGCCGAGCCTTCGCCGGTGCTGGCGGCGGCGATCGCCGGGCAGACCGAGGTGCGCGCGGGCGGCCGCACCTGGCGCGCCCAGGTTCTGCCGCTGCCCGCCCAGCCCGCCGGTCTGCGCCTGGTCTCGGCGGTGCCGGACGACGAACTCCTGGCCGACGCCTTCGCGCTGCGGCGCACCGCCGCCTGGATCACCGCCGCGATCGTGGTGCTGACGGTGTGCGCCGCCTGGGCCGCCGCCCACGCCGTCGCCCGGCCGCTGCGCCAACTGGCGGAGGAGACGGCGGCGATCCGCAACTTCGATTTCGAGCGGCCGACGCGGGTGCGCACCCGGGTGCGCGAAGTGTTCGACCTGGCGGTGACGGTGTCGGCGATGAAGCGCACCATCCGCCGCTTCCTCCACATCAACGCGGTGGTAGCGGCGGAGGCGGATTTCGACCGCCTGCTGCCAACCCTGCTGGGCGAGACCCGCCGCATCGCCGGGGCCGACGCGGGCGTGCTCTACCTGGTGGACGGCGACGCCCTCACCCCCGCCGCCGCGAGCCGGGGGCTGGCGGCGCGGCCGCTGCCCGCCGAGCCGGGGCCGCCCCTGGGCGACGCCCTCGCCTCCGGCGAACCCCGCGTCGAAACCCTCGACGACGACGCCCGCGCCGCCCTCGGCCTCGGCGCGACGGCGCGCCACGCCCTGGCGGTGCCGCTGCGCAACCGCCAGCACGCCCTGGTCGGCGCGCTGCTGCTGCTGCGCACCGCGCCGTTCGCCGAAAGCCAGGTGGCGTTCGTGAGCGCCCTCTCGGGCGCCGCCACCAGCTCCCTCGAGGCGCGCGAGCTGCTGAAGGCGCAGCGCGAGATGTTCGAATCCCTGGTGCGGCTGCTGGCGGGCGCGATCGACGCCAAAAGCCCCTACACCGGCGGCCACTGCGCGCGGGTGCCGGAGATCGCCAAGCGGCTGGCGCGCGCCGCCTGCGACGCCCGCTCCGGCCGCTTCGCCGATTACGCCCTCGACGCCGAGGGGTGGGAGGCGCTGCACGTGGCGGCGTGGCTGCACGACTGCGGCAAGGTGACCACCCCCGAATACGTGGTGGACAAGGCCACCAAGCTCGAAACCCTGCACGACCGCATCCACGAGGTGCGCACCCGCTTCGAGGTGCTGAAGCGCGACGCCGAGATCGCCCGGCTGAAGGCGGTGCTGGCGGGGGTCGACGCGGGCGAGGCGCAAGCCGCGCGCAACCGCGCCTGGGCCGACCTCGACGCCGACTTCGCGTTCGTGGCGGCGTGCAACATCGGCGGCGAATCCCTGGGCGACGCCGCAATCGCGCGGCTGCGGGAGATCGGCGCGCGCACCTGGACCCGCACCCTCGACGACCGCCTCGGCGTCTCCCCCGAGGAGGCCGCCCGCCACGCCGGGCCGCCGCCCGCGCTGCCCGCCACCGAGCCGCTGCTGGCCGACAAGCCGGAGCACCGGATTCCGCGCGGCCCGGCGGACCGGCTCGCCGCCGACGCGCGCTTCGGCTTCCACATGGCGGTGCCGGAGCTGCTCTACGACCGGGGCGAGCTGCACAACCTCACCGTCGCGCGCGGCACCCTGACGGCCGAGGAGCGCTACAAGATCAACGACCACATCGTGCAGACCATCGCCATGCTCTCGGCGATCCCCTTCCCCCGCCACCTGCGCGCGGTGCCCGAGATCGCGGGCGGCCACCACGAGAAGGTCGACGGCACCGGCTACCCCCGCCGCCTCACCGGCGCGGAGATGAGCGTGGAGGCGCGGATGATGGCGATCGCCGACGTGTTCGAGGCGCTCACCGCCGCCGACCGCCCCTACAAGAGCGGCAAGCCGCTGTCGGAGGCGATGGCGATCCTGGCGCGGATGGTGGAGCGGCACGAGCTGGATGCCGACCTGTTCGAACTGTTCGTGGAGAGCGGCGCCTATGCCGATTACGCCCGCGCCTATCTGGCGCCCGGGCAGATCGACGCGGTGGACCTCGACGCCTGCCGCGTCGCGGTGGCGGCGGCGCGCGCCGCCTGAAACATCAACGGGGGTCCGCCGCGGCGGACCCCCGTACCGGTTTTCCGGCTCCCTAGCCGAAGATCGCGTTGGCGACCAGCAGCGCCACCAGCGAGGTGGCCCAGCCCAGGGTGGTGGGCACCGACCACACCAGCATCTGGTGCTTGGCGGTCTTGACCCCGAGAATGCGGTTGATCACCCAGAAGTAGCTGTCGTTGAAGTAGCCGCAGCACATCGAGCCGATCGCCGCCGCCTGGGCCGCGAACACCATGTCCACCCCCGGGATCGCCGCGAGGATCGGCGCCGAGATCGAGGCGCCGGTGATCATCGCCACCGTGCCCGACCCCTGGATCAGGCGCACCAGGGTGGCGATCACGAACGGGATCAGGATCGCCGGCATCGGCAGGCTCGCCACCGAGTTGCCGATCACCGTGCCCGCGCCGGAATCGCGCAGCACCGCGCCGAGGGCGCCGCCCGCGCCGGTGACGAGCAGGATGATGCCCGCGCTCTCGACGCCCTTTTCGAGGTCGGCGATCACTTCGTCGCGGGGCTTGCGCGGCACCAGGGTGTAGACCGCCAGCAGCACGCCGATCGCCACCGCGATCACCGGGTTGCCGACGAAGCTCGCGATCTGCACGCCGAGGGACTTGGCCAGCGCCGCGTCGCCCGACGCCTTGACCACGAAGGCGGAGACGGTGTTGAGCAGGATCAGCAGGATCGGCACCACGATCGGCGCCACCGAGATGCCGAGGGGCGGCAGGTCGGCCTCGCGCTTGGCCGCCGCGTCCTTGAACTCGCGGTAGGCGGCGGAGAGGTCCTCGCCGGTGTCGGTCCGGATCATCCCCTCGATCTTCGGCCCCATGCGCCGGGCGTAGGCGACGATCACGAACATGCCGGGAACGGTGAGGATCACGCCCCACAGGATCATCAGCCCGACGTCGACGTTGTAGATGCCCGCGACGCCGAGCGGCCCGGGCGTGGGCGGCACCGCGTGGTGGGTGAGCATCAGCCCGCCCGCGAGGCAGATGCCGAGGGTCAGCACCGACTTGCCGGTGGTGCGGGCGAGCGCCTTGACCAGCGGCGACAGGATCACGAACGCGGAATCGCAGAAGATCGGGATCGAGACGACGTAGCCGGTGACCACCAGCGCCCAGTCCTCGCGCTTTTCGCCGAGCCAGCGGATCAGGGTGTAGGCCATGCGCTCGGCCGCGCCCGAAACCTCGAGGATGCGGCCCATCATCACGCCGAAGCCGATCACCAGGCCGATGGTGGAAAGCGTGGCGCCGAAGCCCTTGGTGATCGAGGCGATCACGTCGCCCGGCAGCATGCCGCCGATCAGACCGGCGATGGACGCGGCGATGACCAGCGCCACCACCGCGTGGACCTTGGTTTTGACGACCAGAAAAATCAGAATGAAAATGGCCAACGCAAGGCCGAATATCAACTGAAACTCCATGCCTGGCTGGGTCATGGACCGTCCTCCTCGTTCTATCGTTTTTGTTGCCCTACGTTTGGCTTAGACCCTCGCTCACAGTGCCGGTTTCTTGTGGTTGACCCTTCAGCCCCGCGCGTGCGCGAGGCCGTCCATGTATTGGCGCACGATGCCGTCGAAATCGGCGTCGGCGGCGAAGCCCAGCGCAAGCGGGCGGGAAACGTCGAAGGCGCCGGGCCAGCTGCACACGATCGCCTTGATCCGCTCCACGTCGGTGAGCGCCACCCGCTCCCGCGCCGCCTTGCCGCCCAGGCGCTCCAGGCTGTCGAGCATCTCGGCGGCGGTGACGGTGATGCCCGGCAGGTTGAGCACCGGGCGGCCGCCGAGGCGCTCCGCCGGGATCGCCCCGGCGCGCACCAGGTTGGCGACGGCGGCGTCGGGCGAGGAGATCCACAGGCGGGTGTCGAGCGGCACCGGGCACTCCGACGCCTCGCCGTTGAGCGGCTCGCGGATGATGCCGGAGACGAACGACGACGCCGCCGAGTTGGGCTTGCCGGGCCGCACCGTGATCGTCGGCAGGCGGCAGACGACGCCGTCGACGAACCCCTTGCGGCCGTATTCGCACACCATCAGCTCGCCGATCGCCTTTTCCGCGCCGTAGGAGGACTGGGGCATCAGCACCATGTCCTCGGGCACCACCTCGGGCATCGGCCCGCCGAACACCGCGAGCGAACTGGTGAAGACGAAGCGCGGCGGCTTCGGCAGCTTGCGGCAGGCTTCGAGCAGCAGGCGCGTGGCGTCGACGTTGACCCGCATGCCGATGTCGAACTCGGCCTCCGACTGGCCGGAGAGCACCGCCGCCAGGTGGTAGACCACGTCCACGTCCGGCTCCACCGCCGCGGCGACGAAGGCGGCGTCGGCCACCGAGCCGACGCGGCTGGTGACGCGCGGGTCGTCCACCGGGCAGGGGGCCATGTCGGCGGCGACCACCGCGTCCACCCGGCCCATCGGCCCGTCGCCCGCCAGCAGCGCGCGGATCAGGCGGACGCCGAGAAACCCGGCGCCGCCGGTGACGAGAACTTTCATGGTTTCCTCCCTCCGTTGTCCCGCCCGGCGATGGTCACCGCGACGCCGAGGTGCTCGATGGCGGCAACCACGCTCGCCTCCAGACCCGCGTCGGTGATGACGGTGTCGAAGATGTCGAGCGGCAGGATGTTGAATGCGCCGACCACGCCGTATTTCGACGAATCGGTGACGAACACCGCGCGGCGGGCGGTGCGCACCGCCGCGCGCTTGACCGGGCGCTTGGATTCCGACGGCGAGGTGATCCCCGCGATCGACCACGACGACGCGGAGATGAAGGCGACGTCGAAATTGAAGCGCGCGATGGCGTCGGCGGTGGCGTCGCCGACGCACGACTGGTTGGCCCGCTCCACCAGCCCGCCGGTGTGATAGAGGGCGCAGCGGGAGTTGGCGGAGAGATAGGCGGCGATCACGAAGTCGTTGGTGACGACGGTGAGGTCGTGGCGCTCGGCGACGCCGTGGGCCACCTGCAGAGTGGTGGTTCCGGCGTCGAGGTAGATCACCGCGCCGTCGCGCACCGTCGCGGCGGCGGCGCGGCCGATCGCCTGCTTGTCGGCGGCGCGGATCTCGGCCTTGACGTGGTGCGACGGCTCGAACTCGATGCGCTCGGGCAGCTTCACCCCGCCCGAGACCGACATCACCCGGCCGCTTTCCTCGAGCTTCTGGATGTCGCGCCGCACCGTCATGTGCGACACGCCGAGCCGTTCGGTCAGCTCGGCGATGCTCATCACGTCGCGGTCGGCGAGGCAGCTCAGGATGAAGTGCTGCCGCTCCGCCGGTATCATCGCGCCCGCTCCGGCCGGTGGGCGGCGAACCAGCCGAGGCCCGCCTCGGTGGCGCCGCGCGGGTTGTATTCGCAGCCGATCCAGCCGTCGTAGCCGACCCGGTCGAACGCCGCGAAGACGTGGTCGTAGGCCAGCTCGCCCTCGTCCGGCTCGTGGCGGTCGGGCACCGAGGCGATCTGCACGTGGGCGTATCGGCCCGCCAGGCGCTCGATGCGGCGGGTGATGTCGCCGTCCATGATCTGCGCGTGGTAGACGTCGAACTGCAGCTTCACGTTGGCGCGGCCGACGCGGTCGATCAGCGCCAGGGTCTCGTCCTGGCGGCTGACGAAGTAGCCGGGCATGTCGCGGGTGTTGAGCGGCTCGATCAGCAGCGTCACCCCCGCCTCGGCGGCGCGGTCGGCGGCCCAGGCGAGGTTTTCCACCCACGCGGCCTCGCAGGCGGCGCGATCCGGCTCCTGCGCGGTGACGCCCGACATGGTGTGGAGGCGGGCGCAGCCGAGGGCGCGGGCGTACTCCAGCGCCTGCTCCACCGAGGCGCGGAACTCGGCGCGCTTGCCCGGCCGCGCCGCGAAGCCGCGCTCGCCGCCCGCCCAATCCCCGGCGAACATGTTGAACAGCGCCAGCGTCAGGCCGTGGCGGTCGAGCCGCGACTTGATCTCGGCGGCGGGGTAATCGTAGGGGAACAGGAACTCCACCGCCTCGAAGCCGCACGCCGCGGCGCGGTCGATGCGGTCGAGAAACTCCACCTCCTTGAACATCATCGTCAGGTTGGCGGCGAATTTGACCATGGTTCAGCTCCTGAGTTCGCGGATTTCGTCGGCGGAAAGAAAGCGCACCGGGTCGCCCTTCAGCAGGAACACCAGCTTCGCGGTCTCCTCCAGCTCCTCGGCGTTGTTGACCGCGTCCTCGATGTCGGCCCCCAGCACCACCGGCCCGTGGTTGGCGAGCAGGAACGCCTGGGTGTCGTATTTCGCCGCCGCGGCCACCAGGTCGCGGGCGATGCGGGCGTCGCCGGGGCGGTAGTAGGGGATCACCGGCAGGCAGCCGACCCGCATCACGTAATAGGGGGTGAAGGCGCGGATCGCGTTGTCCGCGTCCAGCCCCTCGCGGCAGGAAAGCGCGGTGAGATAGGTGGAGTGCAGATGCACCACCGCCCCCGCCCCGGGCCGCGCGGCATAGAGCGCGTGGTGGAAGGCGAACTCCTTCGAGGGCTTCGGCCCCGGCTTCGGCGTGCCCGCCGCGTCGATCACCGCGAGGTCCGAGGGCGCGAGGCGGCCGAGGCAGCCGCCGGTCGGCGTCACCAGGAAGCCGCCGTCCGGCAGTTTGAGCGACACGTTGCCCGCGCCCCCGACCGCGAGGCCGCGGTCGTAGAGCACCTTGCAGAGCCGCACCAGGCTCTCGCGCGCCGCCGCGCTCATCCCGCCACCCGTTCCGGCTGGCAGTCGAAGAAGAAGCTCGGCGCGCCGAAGTTGCCGGATTTGAGCGCCAGCGAATACGGCTTGTCGACCGCGCGCACCCACGGCACGCCCGGCGCGATCTGCGGCCCGATGTGGAAGCCCGAAACGCCGAGCGCCTGCACCACCGCGCCCGAGGTTTCGCCCCCCGCCACCACGAAGCGGGTGAACCCGGCCTCGGCGAGCTGGCGGGCGAGCGCGGCGAAGGTCGCCTCGATCGCCATCGACGCCGCCGCGCCGAAGCGCGCCTGGATGTCCTTCAGGGTCGCCGCGTCGGTGGTGGCGTAGAGCAGCGGCGCCAGGCCCGCCCGGGGCTGCGCCTGCACCCACGCCGCCATCTCCCGCGCGTAGCCCGCCTGGTCGGCGAGGCAGCGCACCGGGTCCACCGGGAACGACGGCGCCTTGGCCTTGTATTCCGCCACCTGCCGGTTGGTCATCTGCGAGGCGGAGCCGGAGATCACCACGCCGCGCCCGGGCTGCGGCGCGCCCGCCGCCGCCGCGCGCGAGGGGTCCTGGTTGCGGCGACGCCACGCCTTCGCCATCCCCGCCGCGAGGCCCGAGCCGCCGGTGACGAGCGGCATGTCGGCCACCGCCGCGCCGAGGGTGTCGAGGTGGGCGTCGGTGAGGGCATCGAGCACCGCGTAGCGCTTGCCCGCCGCGCGCAAGGCGTCCAGCTCCGCCTTCACCGCCGCCGGGCCGCGCGCCACCACCGCCGCCGTCACCACTCCGGCGCGGCCGATCGACTGGGATTCCATCAGCCGCACCAGGCTGCTGTCGGTCATCGGGTTGATCGGGTGGTCGCGCATGCCGGAATCCTCCAGCAGCACGTCGCCCACGAACAGGTAGCCGTTGTAGATGGTGCGGCCGTTGACCGGCAGCGCCGGGCAGATCACCGTGAAATCGGCGCCGAGGGCGTCGAGCAGGGCGTCGGCCACCGGGCCGATGTTGCCCTTGCGGGTGGAATCGAAGGTGGAGCAATACTTCTGGTAGATGCGCGGGCAATCCCGCGCCCGCAGCCAGGCGAGGGCGGCGAGGCTGTCGGCCACCGCCTCGTCGGCGGGGCAGGAGCGGGACTTGAGCGAAATCACCACCGCCTCCGCCTCCACCGCAAGGTCGGCGGGCGGCACCCCGATCAGCTGCGTGGTGGCCACGCCGCACGACACCAGGAACCCGGCGATGTCGGTGGCGCCGGTGAAATCGTCAGCAATCACGCCGATCAGCATGGGCGTTACTCCGTTCCGGGCAGGGAGATCCCCGCGAAGGTTTTGATCACCGCGCAATCGTCCTCGCGGCCGAAGCCCGCGTTGCTGGCGTTGAGGAACATCGCGAACGCGGCGGAGGCGAGCGGCAGGGGGAACTTGAGGGCGCGGCCGGTCTCGGTGACGAGGCCGAGATCCTTGACGAAGATATCCACCGCCGAGCGCGGCGCATAGTCGCCCTCGACCACGTGCTTCATGCGGTTCTCGAACATCCAGGAATTGCCCGCCGCGTGGGTGACCACGTCGTACATCAGGTCGAGGGGAATCCCGGCGCGGGCGGCCAGGGCCATCGCCTCCGCCCCGGCGGCGATGTGGACCCCGGCGAGCAGCTGGTGGATCACCTTGACGGTGGCGCCGAGGCCGATGTCGGCGCCGATGCGGTAGACCTTGGCGGCGGTGGCGTCGAGCACCGGCGCGAGGCGCTCGAACGCCGCCTCCGGCCCCGAGGCCATCACCGTCATCTCCCCCGCCTCGGCCTTGACCGGGCCGCCGGAGACCGGCGCGTCCAGCACCAGCAGGCCGAGGGCTTCGAGTTCCGCCGCCAGGGCCTGGGCGTCGGCGGCGGACTGGGTGCAGCTCAGCATCACCGCCGCGCCCCGGGGCAGGCGGGGGGCGAGGCCGTCCGGCCCGAGCAGGGCGGCGCGCGCCTGGGCGGCGTTCACCACCAGCACCACCGCCGCGTCGAAGCCGCAGTCGAGATCGGCGGAGGACGCGGCGGCGGCGGCACCGCCCGCGTCGAGAAAGCGGCGGCGCCGCTCCGCATCCGGCTCCACGCCCGAGACCGCGAGGCCCGCGCGCAGGCACGAGAGCGCCGCGCCCATCCCCATCGACCCCAGACCGACCACGCACACCCGGTACCCGCGCGCCTGCGCCATCGTCCGACCTCCCGTTGGTGTGTTCGTTTTTCACATATCATCACATTTTTGACCCTATCACCACAGGTTTTCACGCGCACTTCCCACATTTGAACATTTCCGAACGGCTCCATCCCGCCGCGCGCGTTGACAAAGCCGCCCCGAAGTGGTGCCATCGTGCGCACCGGACCTGGGCTTCGGCCCGCAAATCATCGACTTGGAGGTTCCGCCCGGGTGTCGCCGCTCGAAGATCCCGCCCCCGCTCTGCTGTCGGTCGAGGGCCTCACCGTCGCCTTCGGCGGCCGCGCCGTGGTCGAGGACCTGAGCTTCGCGGTGCGCCCCGGCCGCACCCTCGCGATCGTCGGCGAAAGCGGCTCGGGCAAGTCGATCACCGCGCTCACCGCCATGCGCCTGGCCGAGGGCCTGGGCGCCACCGCCACCGGACGGATGACCTTCGCGGGCCGCGACGGCACCGTGGACCTGCTGGCGTTGTCGCAGGCGCGCATGCGCCGCGTTCGCGGCAAGGACGTGGCGATGATCTTCCAGGAGCCGATGACCAGCCTCGACCCGGTGTTCACGGTGGGCGAGCAGATCGCCGAGGCGCTGATGCTGCACGAGGGGATGCGCCGCGCCGAGGCCCTCGCCGAGGCGGAGCGGCTGCTCGAAACCGTGCGCATGCCCGACGCGCGGGAACTGCTCGGCCGCTATCCGCACCAGCTTTCGGGCGGCATGCGGCAGCGGGTGATGATCGCCATGGCGCTCGCCTGCCGCCCCCGGCTGCTGATCGCCGACGAACCCACCACCGCCCTCGACGTCACCATCCAGGCGCAGATCCTCGGGCTGATCGCCGATCTCCAGCGGCAGTTCGGCATGGCGGTGGTGTTCATCACCCACGACATGGGCGTGGTGGCCGAGATCGCCGACGACGTGGTGGTGATGCGCCACGGCCGGAAGGTGGAGGACGGGCCGGTGGCGGAGATCTTCGCCGCGCCCAGGCACCCCTACACCCGCGCCCTGCTGGCGGCGGTGCCCAAGCTCGGCAGCATGGCGGGCGAGCCGCTGCCGCGCCGCCTGCCGCTGCTCTCGCCCGAGACCGGCGCCGAGATCGCCGCCCCGGCGGCCCAGGACACCGCGCGGACCGACGCGCCGCCGCTGCTCTCGGTGCGCGACCTCGCGGTGCGCTTCGACGTGCGGCGCACCTGGCTCGGCGGCGTCACCCACCGCGTCCACGCGGTGGAGACGGTGAGCTTCGACATCCGCCGCGGCGAGACCCTGGCGCTGGTGGGCGAAAGCGGCTCGGGCAAGTCCACCATCGGGCGGACGATCCAGCAGCTTCAGCCCGCCTCGGCGGGGGAGGTGATCTTCGACGGCCGCAAGGTGTCGGAGATGACCGCCGCCGAGCGCCACGCCCTGCGCCAGCAGATCCAGTACATCTTCCAGGACCCTTACGCCTCCCTCGACCCGCGCAAGACGGTGGGCTTTTCCATCGCCGAGCCGATCCGCGTCCACCGCCTGCTCCACGGCGCGGCGGTGGCGCGGCGGGTGGCGGAGCTGCTGGAGAGCGTCGGCCTGCTGCCCGAGCACGCGGCGCGCTATCCCCACGAGTTCTCGGGCGGGCAGCGCCAGCGCATCTGCATCGCCCGGGCGCTCGCCTGCAATCCGCGCCTGATCGTCGCCGACGAGGCGCTCTCCGCCCTCGACGTCTCGGTGCAGGCGCAGATCGTCAACCTGTTCATGGAACTGCAGGAGCGGCACGGCCTCTCCTACCTGTTCATTTCCCACGACATGTCGGTGGTGGAGCGGATCAGCCACCGGGTGGCGGTGCTCTATCTCGGCCAGGTGGTCGAGCTGGGCAGCCGCGCCCAGGTGTTCGAAAGCCCGGCCCATCCCTACACCCGCCGTCTGCTGTCGGCGGTGCCGAGCGCCGACCCGGCGCGCCGCCGACCCCACGTTCCCCTGGAAGGGGAAATTCCGAGCCCGATCCGCCCCGCCGGGGACCCGCCCCGCATCCTCGCGCATCGGGAGATCGCCCCCGGGCACCTGGTCGCCGGTGCCGCCCCGCATCCCTAGGAGACCTTCATGAAACGCGTGCTGATGACATCGCTTCTGGCTTCGGTCGCCGTGGTCGGCGGCTGGTTCGCCGCCGCCCCCGCCCAGGCGGCGGGCACCCTCACCGTCTCCTCGCCGCAGGACCCGGGGAGCTGGGACCCGATCGACACCTTCCTCATCAACTGGGCGTCGGTGGCCACCAACATCTACGACGGCCTCACCTATCGCGGGCCGGACGGCAAGCTCGTCCCCGGCCTCGCCACCGCGTGGCAGGAGCTGGACGACGGCAAGCGGGTGCGCTTCACCCTGCGCAAGGGCGTCAGCTTCCACAACGGCGAGCCGTTCGACGCGAAGGCGGTGAAGTTCACCTTCGACCGCCTGCTGGGCGACGAGGGCAAGAAGGGGCCGCAGCGCTCCAACTACACCGTGATCGAGGCGGTCGAGATCGTGGACGACTTCACCGTCGATTTCCGCCTCTCCGCCCCCGACCCGGTGCTGCTGGTGAAACTCGCCGGTTACGGCGCGATGATCGTGCCGCCGAAATACGTCCAGGAGAAGGGCGACGACTTCTTCAACGCCCACCCGGTGGGCACGGGGCCGTTCAAGTTCGTCTCCTACGAACCCAAGATCGGCATCAAGCTCGAGGCCTACGCGCAGCACTGGGGCGGCGCGCCCAAGCTCGACCGGCTGGAGTACCGCTTCATCGCCGAACCGGCCACCGCGGTGGCCGAGTTGCAGGCGGGCCGGGTGGACCTGGTGATTCCGCCGACCATCCCGATCGGCATGATCTCCACCATCGAGTCCAACCCCAAGCTCGCCATCGCCGCGGTGCCCGGCCCGGGCGTGGACGCCCTGCGCTTCAACACCAAGTCGGGCATCACCAAGGACGAGCGGGTGCGCAAGGCGATGATCATGGCGGTGGACCGCGACGCGATCATCCAGTCGATCCTCCAGGGCCAGGCGCAGCCGATCGCCAGCTTCCAGGGGGCGCTGTCGTTCGGCTACGACCCCTCGCTCAAGCCCCTGCCGTTCGACCCGGCGCAGGCCAAGGCGCTTCTGAAGGAGGCCGGGGTGAAGCCCGGCACCGCGGTGCAGATCGACGTGCGCGGCAACGACGCCACCTTCGTCGAGGTGGCGCAGGCGGTGGCGGCCTACCTCCAGGGCGTCGGCCTCACCGCCAGCATCAAGCCCTACGAGGTCAACGTGCTGCTGAACGACATCATCCCCTCGGGCAAGACCGGCGAGATGTTCCAGCAGAAGTGGGGCGGCTGGACCCTCGACTACGACAACACCGCCTACGCGATGTATCACACCGGGCAGAAGTGGAACCCCTACGACAGCGACCCCAAGCTCGACGAGATGCTGGAAAGCCAGCGCTCGATCACCGACCGGGTGCAGCGCGAGCGGATTCTCCAGGGCATCGCCCGCTATGCCGCCGAACGGGCGCTCGAAATGCCGCTCTACAATTCGAACGCGATCTACGGCGTCAACAAGCGGGTCAAGAACTTCGTGCCCGCCCCCGACAACCGCCTGCGCCTCGACGGCGTGAGCGTCGACTGACCGCGCCGCCGCCGCCCCCTCCCCGGGGCGGCGGCGCGCCAGCGAAG
Source organism: Alphaproteobacteria bacterium (assembly GCA_030604885.1). GTDB lineage: Bacteria > Pseudomonadota > Alphaproteobacteria > Rhodospirillales > Rhodospirillaceae > Oleispirillum. The sequence goes on from JAUVUZ010000013.1 coordinate 54,330, forward strand.
GACCGACCGCGGTGGCCGGATTTCTCATCAAACGTTTCGCGCTCGCGCTGTTCGTGATGGCGGCGGTGACCCTTTTGGTCTCCTTCGCCATCCGCCTCACCGGCGACCCGGCGCTGATGCTGGCGCAGGGCGCCGGCTCGGTGACCGAGGAGGACCTGGTGCGGATCCGCGAGGGGCTGGGCCTCAACCAGTCGTTCCTCGCCCAGTATCTCGGCTTCGTCAGAGGGCTGGCGACGTTCGACTTCGGCCGCAGCTTCCTCGGCGGCACGCCGGTTTCGGTGCTGATCGCGGCGGCGCTGCCCGCCACTCTCGGCCTCGCGTTCGCCTCGATGGCGGTGTCGATCGCGGTGTCGATCCCGCTCGGCATCCTCGCCGCCGTGCATCGCGGCCGCTGGCCCGATCAGGCGATCCGCATCCTTTCCCTGGTGGGGCTGTCGTTCCCCAACTTCTGGCTGGCGACGATGCTGGTGCTGGTGTTCGCGATCGCCGTCAACTGGCTCCCGCCCTCGGGCATGGAGGGCTGGCAGAGCTTCGTCATGCCCGCCGCCACCATGGGCATCATCCTCACCGCCACCAACGTGCGGCTGGTGCGCACCGCGATGCTCGACATCCTGCGCTCCCAGTTCATCATGGTCGCCCGCGCCAAGGGGCTGGCGGAAAACGTGGTGCTCTACAAGCACGCGCTGCGCAACTGCGCGATCCCCCTGGTCACCTACTTCGGCCTGCAGTTCGGCGGCCTGCTCGGCGGCATCGTGGTGGTGGAGCGGGTGTTCAACTGGCCTGGCATGGGCACCCTCGCCTTCGACGCCATCGCCGCGCGCGACTACCCCGTCCTCCAGGCGGTGATCTGCGTGCTGTCGCTGCTGATCGTCCTCGTCAACCTCGCGGTCGACATCGCCTACGGGCTGATCGACCCGCGCATCCGCACGGAGTGAGCCGATGCGCGGCTTCAAGAGCCTGGAATTCATCCTCGGCGCCACCCTGGTGGGCGGCATCGGCCTCGCCATCCTGCTCTCCGGCCTGCTGTTCCCCGACGGCGGCGAGAGCATCAACCTCGGCGCCCGCCTGATGCGCCCGTTCGTGGACGCCCGCCACCTCCTCGGCACCGACCCGCTCGGCCGCGACGTGCTGGCGCGGGTGGTGGTGGGCGGCAAGATCTCCCTCAAGGTCGGCGCGTTCTCGGTGGCGGGGGCGGTGGTGGTGGGGGTGGCGATGGGGCTGGTGTCCGGCTACTACCGCGGCATCTGGGACGTGATCGTGATGCGCTTCGCCGACGTGCAGCTGGCGCTGCCCTTCATCCTGATGGCGATCACCTTCATCGCGATCTTCGGCGGCGGGCTGACCAACACCATCATTTTGCTGATCGTTTCCCAATGGGTGCAGTACGCGCGGCTGGTGCGCGGCTCGGTGCTGGCGCTGCGCGAGCGGGAGTTCATCCTCGCCGCCAAGGCGATCGGCGTGCCCGACGTCTCGATTCTCTTCGGCCATCTGCTGCCCAACCTGATCGGGCCGGTGATCGTGCTGATGACCCTCAACGTCGCCAACAACATCCTTCTGGAAAGCAGCCTCACCTTCCTCGGCCTCGGCGTCGACCCGACGATCCCGAGCTGGGGCGGAATGCTTGCCGACGGCCGCACCTACCTTCAGAATGCATGGTGGGTCAGCGTATTTCCGGGGCTCGCGATCCTGCTCACGGTGCTGGGGCTCAACCTCCTCGGCGACTGGCTGCGCGACAGCCTCGACCCCACCGGGAGGACCGCGCGATGACGACACCGCTGCTCGAACGCACCTTCGCTTCCACCCTCGCGGCGGTGATCGCCGAATTCTCCGCCCGGCCGGGCGTGCGCCTGGAAGCCTGGGTGTACGACGACCTCCACGCCCGCCGCGCCGCCGAGGGCGCGCTGATGCAAGCGGGGGTGACCGCGCGGGTGCGCTCGGCGTTCAAGCCGCTGGTCCACTTCTTCCTCGAGGAGGCCGAGCCCGGCTTCGTGCGCGCCGACGTCGCCTATCCGGTGCATCCGGCCGCGCCCGCCAACCGCTTCCTGCTCGAGGCCTATCCCCTCGCCGGGCTGCTGAAGGGGGTGGACCTGCGGTTCTCCGCCGGGTCCGACGAGCCGCTCACCTACGTCGTCGCCCTCGGCTACGCCGACGGCACCACCCGCACCCACCGGGTGTTCGCCCCCAACCGCGAACACGCCGACGCGGTGGCCGAGCCGCAGCTCTCCCCCACCGGCTGGCTGCGCGTCGAAGAGGCGGACGGCAGCCGCGCCGACCGGCCGCTCGTCACCGACGCCGAGCAGATCTTCGCCGCCGCCGTCGCCGCCGCCGCCGAATGGCCGGAACGGGCGCCGGAGGCGCCGCCCGAGCAGCTGCGCCTCGCCCTGCACCTGCCGTGGCCCGACCAGCCCCTCGGCTTCGGCGACGAGGCGATCCGCCTCGCCGAGGCGCTGCACGAAGACCTCTACTTCTCGCTGCTGGAGGTGTTCCAGACCCGCTCGGGCCTCGCCCTCGGCGACCGCACCCTGCAACCGGGGCAGATCGCGCCGGTGGCGGTGGTGGCCCCCGGCGCGGCGCGGGTGCGGGTGAGCAGCCGCGCCCTCGACCCGGCGGACCCGGAGGCCCCGGCGGTGGACCTCGCCGACCCGCACGAGCCGCCGCCGCCCGCGCAGATCGCCGCCGCCCTCGCCGAGGTGGGGGGCACGGCGTTCGAGGCGCGCTCCACCGGCGGCCGCCCGGTGCGGGCGCGCCACCGCGAGGGCGCCGACGCGGCGGTGATGATCTCCGGCGGCCAGCACGCCAACGAACCCTCGGGCATCGTCGGCGCCCTGCGCGCGGCGCAGGCGCTGGCGCTGCGGCCGGAGGCCCACTTCACCGTGGCGCCGCTGGAAAACCCCGACGGCTACGCCCTCTACCGCGAGCTGATCGCCCTCTCCCCCGGGCAGATGCTGCACGCCGCCCGCTACACCGCCCTCGGCGACGACTTGGAATACCGCACCTCCGCCCCCCGCTTCGAAAGCGCGATCCGCGACGAGGCGCTGCGCCGGGCGCGGCCGCGCTTCCACGTCAACCTCCACGGCTATCCGGCCCACGAGTGGTGCCGCCCGTTCACCGGCTACGTGCCGCGCGGCTTCGCCCAGTGGATGCTGCCGCGCGGGTTCTTTTTCATCGTCCGCCACCACGCGGCGTGGAGCGGCGCGGCGGAGCGGCTGATCGCCGCCGTCACCCGCCGGGTGGGCGCGGCCCTGCCCGAGGTTCTGGCGCTCACCGAGCGGCAGCGCGCCGCCTCCGCCCCCCACGCGGGGGAGAACGGCTTCCGCGTCGTCAACGGCTTCTGCTGCCAGATTTCGGTGGACGACACCCTGCCGACGCCCCTGAAGCTGACCACCGAATACCCGGACGAAAGCCTGCGGGGCGCCGATTTCGCCCTCGCCTGCGCCGCCCAGGCGGAAACCGTGCTGGCCGCCTACGACGCCTATCAGAAGATCGTGGGTTAGCGGGAGATCGCCATGTTGATGCCGAAGGCGACGAACAGGGCGCCGGTGGCGCGCTCGACGACGCGGCGGGCGCGCAGGTAGCGGGCGCGGATCGCCTCGCGGCCGAGGCTCCAGATCCACAGGCCGTAGAACGTGCCGGAGATCGTCACCATCATCGCGATCGCCGCCAGCCCGGCGGACAGCGGCGCCTCGCGCGGCATCGTCGCGGCGAAGATGGTGGCGACGAACGCGCCGCTCTTGGGGTTGGCGAGCTGGGTGGCGAGACCGCGGCGGAACCCCCGCCAGCCCGACTGACGGCCCACCGCGATGGCGTCGAGCGGCCCGGACTTCTTGAAGATCAGCCGCGCGCCGAGGTAGACGATGTAGGCGCCGCCCGCCGCCTTGAGGCCGATGTAGAGCCACGGCGCCGCGCCGAACAGCAGGCCGACGCCGAAGAACCCGGCGGCGCCCCAGACCACCGTGCCCGCCAGCACCCCGGCGACGGTCCAAAGCGCGACGCGGCGCGAGGACTCGAGGGCGGTGCCGGTGATCAGCAGCACGTTCGGCCCCGGCGTCACCACCGCCACCATCCACAACAGCGCGAACGTCGCCGCCGAAGTCATCGCCATGCCTCCGCTTTTCCCGATGCTCCAGCAATGCGCCCGGCGCGGCGCGGCGTCAAGGGGCACAGCGGCCGGAACGTTTTTCCCGACTCGGGACTTTTGCTTTCTGCCCGTGGACCCGATATGGTCCGCGCGCGCTGAAAACGGGGAACGACGATGCGGCAGGCGGACGGCGGCGAACGGCAGACGGGCGGCGAACGGGACCTGCGTCTCGACGCGTTCCGCGGGCTGGCGCTGTGGTTCATTTTCGTCAACCACATCCCCGCCAACCTGGTCTCGTGGCTGACGCCGCGCAACTTCGGCTTGAGCGATTCCACCGAGATCTTCGTGTTCATCTCCGGCTACACCGCCGCGATGGTCTACGGCCGCACCCTCGAACGCTCCGGCTATCCGGTGGCGGCGGCCCAGGTACTGCACCGCTGCTGGACCCTCTACGCCACCTACCTCGTGCTGTTCTTCGGCTTCGCCGCGCAGATCGCCTACACCGCGCGGGTGTTCGGCTCGCCGCTGTTCGTGGAGGAAATGGGCCTCGCCGCCTATTTCCACGACCCGGTGGCGGCGCTCACCGAGGCGCTGGCGCTGCGCTTCCGCCCCGCCAACCTCGACATCCTGCCGCTCTACATCGTGCTGATGGCGTCGCTCACGCTGCTGCTGCCGCTGCTGCGGCGCTTCCCCGGCGCGGCGCTCGCCGGGTCGGTCGCGCTTTACGTCGCCGCCCGCGCGGCGGATTGGAACCTCCCCACCTATCCCGACGGCGGGGTGTGGTACTTCAACCCGTTCGCGTGGCAGCTGATGTTCGTGTTCGGCGCCGCCATGCGCCGCCTGCCCGAGGTCGCCGAAACCCTGGCGCGGCCCCGCCCCCTCGCCACCTTCGCCGCCGCCGCGGTGCTGCTGGCGAGCCTGGCGCTCACCCTGTCGTGGCGCATCCCGGCGCTCGACGCGGCGCTGCCGCTCGCGGTCGCCGAGGCGATCTACCCGATCAGCAAGACCGACCTCGACCCGCTGCGGATCGTCCACTTCCTCGCGCTTGCCTATCTCGCGCTGCGGTTCGTGCCGGTGGGCGCGCCGTGGCTGCGCCACCGGCTGCTGGCGCCGGTGGTGGCGTGCGGCCGCCAGTCGCTGCCGGTGTTCTGCCTGGGCGTGCTGCTGTCGTTCGCCGGGCAGACCGTGCTGGTGCATGTCAGCGGCTCGATTCCGGCGCAGATTGCTGTTACCGTCGTCGGCATCGGCGCGATGACCGGGCTGGCGGCGTTCGTCACCTGGTATCGCGCCGCCGGGAAGGTGCGGCCCCCGGAGGTTGCCGCCGCGAGGAACGCTTAAGCATGACCTTGGGCGCGGTTTGCCGTGTCGCCGCGGTTCTGATCTGCGTCGGCGCTTCCCCGGCGCTGGCGGACGGCTGCGAGGTGCCCGAGGCGCTGCTGGCGAGCGACGCCGACCTGCCCGCCGCGCGGGCGCGGGTGGCTTCGGGCAAGCCCCTGTCGATCCTGATCGTCACCTCCGCCAAGCCCGGCCCGGCCGGGTCGCTGCCCGGCTTCCCCACCCGACTTCCCGCCGCGATCGCCCGCGCCGCCCACGGCGTGGGGGTGGAGGCGGCGGTGCTCAACCTGCCGCGCATGACCGCGCCCGAGATGCTGGGGCCGATGGCGCGCGCGGTGGCCGAGCGCCGCCCGGCGCTGGTGGTGTGGCAGACCGGCACCGTCGACGCGATGGTGAGCCTCGACGTCGAGACCTTCGGCGCCGCCCTCGGCGAGGGGATCGCGACGATCCACCGGCTCGGCGCCGACGCGGTGGTGATGGACATGCAATACAGCCCGCAGACCGCGCAGCTGATCGACCTCGCCCCCTATGCGGAATCCGTCACCTGGGCGAGCCGCGCCGGGGGGGCGATGCACTTCCCCCGCCACGCGATCATGCGCCACTGGGTCGACGCGGGCCGGGTGGACTTCGGCGACGGCGGGTTGCTCGCCAAGGAAGCGGCGTACGATTTCGTCCACCGCTGCCTCGCCCGCCTGCTCGGCGGCGGCATCGCCGCGCGGCTGGAGCGCCCGCCTCAGGCCGAATAGTCGGCGTGGCAGTTGGGGGTTTCCCACACCCGCAGGTTCACCAGCCGGGCGAGGCCGCCGGAGCGCGCCTCGACGCGCGGCGCGAGGCGGCCGAACCAGTGCGCCGCCAGGGTTTCGGCGGTGGGGGTTCCGGCGATCACGTAGAGCTTGGTGCCGAGGCGGGTTTCCGAGGTGAGGGCGTAGCCCTCGGCGGCCACCGCATTGGCGAGCCGCCCCTTCCACTGGGCGAACGCCGCGCCCCCGGGGCAGAGCATCTCCAGCACCGCGTCGTCGCCCAGCTCGGCGATGAAGCCGTGGTCGCAGGGGGCGTCGATGGTCTCCAGCATCTCCTCCTTGAGGAAGCCGAAGTCGATCACCATGCCGTCCTGCTCGCCGCCCGCGTGGGGGCGGGGCGCGGCGCAGGTGGCCTCGATCTCGTAACGGTGGCCGTGGAGGTTGCGGCACTTGGAGCCGTGGGTGCGGATGCGGTGCCCGGCGTCGATGCCGATGCGGCGGGTGACGTGGTAGAGGGTCATGGAATCCCGATCAGCTTGTGGGTCTGCAACGACAGCCGCCAGCGCGGGTGCGCCCGGCAGTAGGCGACGCAGGCGGCGAGGTTGGCGGCGGCGTCCGGCCCGTCCATCGGTTGCAGGAAAAAGTGGCGGAAGGCAAGCGCGGCGAGGGCGGCCGGGTCGAACCCCGGCTGCGGCCACACCAGCTTGAGTTCGTCGCCCGCCGCCTGCGCCAGCGGCGCCCCGGCCTTGGGCGAGACGCAGATCCAATCGAGGCCGGGCGGCGCCGGGCGGGTGCCGTTGGTCTCCACCGCCACCTCGAAGCCCTCGGCGTGCAGCGCCGCGATCAGCGGTTCGTCCAGTTGCAGCAGCGGCTCGCCGCCGGTGCAGACGACGTAGGGCACGCCGCCCTCGGAGGCCTCGCGCCAGCACGCCGCCACCGCCGCCGCAAGGGCTTCCGGCGTGGCGAAATCGCCGCCGCCCGGGCCATCGGTGCCGACGAAATCGGTGTCGCAGAAGCGGCAGGTGGCGCGCTCCCGGTCCTTGTCCCGGCCGCTCCACAGGTTGCACCCGGCGAAGCGGCAGAACACCGCCGCGCGCCCGGCGTGCGCACCCTCGCCCTGGAGGGTGTGGAAGATCTCCTTGACGCGGTACATCACACCCCGTCCAGCCAGCGCCGCCAACCGTCGGCGCGCAGGTCGCAGGCCGGGCACGCGCCGCAGCCGAAGCCCCAGTCGTGGCGGGTGACGTGGTCGCCGACGTAGCACGAATGGGTGCCGCGGTTGATGAGGTCCACCAGCACCCGGCCGCCCAGGTCCATGGCGAGACCCCAGGTGGCGGCCTTGTCGATCCACATCAGCGGCGTGTGGACGACGAAGCGGCTCTCCATGCCGAGGCTGAGCGCCACCTGCATCGCCTTGATGGTGTCGTCGCGGCAATCGGGGTAGCCCGAATAATCGGTCTCGCACACCCCGGTGACGATGTGCTTCAATCCCCGGCGGTAGGCGACCGCCGCCGCCAGCGTGAGGAACAGCAGGTTGCGCCCGGGCACGAAGGTGTTGGGCAGGCCGTTCTCGCCCATCTCGATGGCGACGTCCTCGATCATCGCGGTGTGGCCGATGGCGGCGAGCGCGCCCGCGTCCAGCAACGTGTCCTCGCCCAGGCGCGCGCCCCACTCCGGGAACAGGGCGCGCAGCTCGGGCAGGAAGCGTTGCCGCACATCGAGTTCCACGCGATGGCGCTGGCGGTAGTCGAAGCCGATCGTCTCCACCCGGCCGAAGCGGGCGAGCGCCCACGCCAGACAGGTGGCGGAATCCTGCCCGCCGGAAAAGAGAACCAATGCGCCGTCGTTCATTCCATGCCTCTGCGTTGCGTTCGAGACCCTATACCACCGCTCGCCGCCGGGCGGAACCGCCCCCTTGCCGAATCGGTTTCTCTGCGCCACCTCAATTGGGTAGCGGAGTTCCTCGGATGCCCCAGCCCTTGCCCAGCCTCGTCGCCTGCCCGGATTGCGACGCCCTTTACCGCCGCCGCGACCTCGCGCCGGGGGAGAAGGCGCGCTGCGCCCGCTGCGGCGCCACCCTCTACAAGGCCCCCGGCCTGCTCAACCCCGATCGCGTGCTCGCCCTGGTGGTGGCGGCCCTGATCTGCTACGCCATCGCCAACGCGATGCCGATCGTGCGGCTTTCGGCGGGCGGCATCACCCACACCACCACCCTGATCGGCTCGATCGGCGTGCTGTGGGCCGAGAACCGCGGCCTCACCGCCACCCTCGCCTTCGCCACCGCCCTGGCGTTTCCGCTGATCGAGCTCTCGGCCCTGCTGGCGGTGCTGATCGCCATCCGCACCCGGCCGGGGGCGCCGTTCGTCGCCACCCTGCTGCGCGGCGTGCAGGCGGTGCGGCCGTGGGGCATGATCGAGGTGTTCATGCTCGGCGTCGTCGTCGCCCTGGTCAAGATCTCGAAGACCGCGCAGGTGGTGCCCGGGGTGGCGCTGTGGGCGTTCGCCGCGCTCACCATCCTGCTCGCCGCGATCGTCTCCTACGACCTGCGCGAGCTGTGGAACCTGCGCCGGGTGGAGGAAACGCCGTGACCGCCGAGATCTCCACCGCCCGCGCCGAGGGCCTGGTGGCGTGCGAGACCTGCGGCCTGGTCTCCGACCCGGGCGGCGCGCACCGGCCCCAGTGCCCGCGCTGCGGCGCGGCGCTGCACCGCCGCAAGCCCAACGCCCTCGCCCGCACCTGGGCGCTGCTGATCGCCGCAGCGATTCTCTACGTGCCCGCCAACCTGCTGCCGGTGATGACCACCAAGACGCTGTTCCGCACCACCTCCGACACGATCATGAGCGGCATCGTCTACTTCTGGAAATCCGGCTCGCCGGACCTCGCGATCCTGATCTTCGCGGTGTCGATCTTCATTCCCATCGCCAAGATCGGCTGCCTCGCGCTGCTGGCGCTGGCGGCGCGGCGCGGCGCGGCGCGGGGCTTGCGGCAGCGGGCCACGGTCTACCGCATCGTCGATTTCGTCGGCCGCTGGTCGATGCTCGACATCTTCGTCGTCACCATGACCGTGGGGATGGTACGCTTCCGCAGCCTCGCCACCATCGACGCCGAACCGGGAGCCGCCGCGTTCGGCGCGGTGGTGGTGCTGACGATGATCGCCGCCCACAGCTTCGACCCGCGGCTGATCTGGGACAGCTCCGAGGACCGAACCGAGGACCCCCGATGACCGACCTCCCGAAACAGGCTCCCGAACCCGACGTCGCGCGCTCGCCGCGCTGGGTGCCGTCGCTGATCTGGCTGGTGCCGATCGTCGCCGGGCTGATCGGCCTGTCGCTGCTGATCCACGAGTTCCGCAACGCCGGGCCGACCATCGAGGTCACCTTCGCCACCGCCGAGGGCATCGAGCCGGGCAAGACCAAGGTGAAGTTCAAGAACGTCGACATCGGCAGCGTCACCGAGGTGCGGCTTTCCGACGACCGCTCCGCCGCGGTGGTGAAGATCGCCCTCAACCAGTCGGCGGCGGATTTCGCGGTGGAGGACAGCCGCTTCTGGGTGGTGCGGCCGCGCCTCGCCGGGGCCACGGTCTCGGGCCTCGGCACCCTGCTCTCGGGCGTCTACATCGGCGTCGACGCCGGACGCTCGAAGCAGGAGCGCAGCCGCTTCACCGGCCTCGAAACCCCGCCGGTGGTGTCGTCCGACGTGCCGGGCACCCGCTTCGTGCTGCGCGCCGAGGACATCGGCTCCCTCGACGTGGGGGCGCCGGTCTACTTCCGCCGCCTCCAGGCCGGGCAGGTGGAGCGCTTCTCCCTCGACCCGGACGGCCGCCGCATCACCCTCGGCGTGTTCATCCGCGCGCCCTACGACGGCTTCGTCACCCAGCGCACCCGCTTCTGGCACGCGAGCGGCATCGACATGAGCTTCGACGCCAGCGGCTTCAAGCTCCAGACCCAGTCGCTCACCACCATCGTCGCGGGCGGCATCGCCTTCGAACCGCCCGATGACGAGGCCGACCCGGCCCGCGCCTCCGAGGGCGCCACCTTCGCCCTGGCGCGCAGCTACGATCAGGCGATCAAGACCCCCGACGGCGAGCCGCAGACGGTGGTGATCCGCTTCGCCGAATCCGTGCGCGGACTGGCGGTGGGCGCGCCGGTGGACTTCCGCGGCGTCACCATCGGCCAGGTGAAGAGCGTGCGGCTGGTGCGCGACCCCCGCACCGAAACCTATTTCGCGCCGGTCACCGCGGTGATCTACCCCGAGCGCCTGGGCGAGGCGGCGCCGGATGGGAAAGACCCGGCGGCGGTGGCGCAGCGGCTGGTGAACCGGGGGCTGCGGGCGCAGCTCCGCACCGGCAACCTGCTCACCGGCCAGCTCTACGTCGCCCTCGACTTCCACCCCGACGCGCCGCCCGCGCGCGCCGCCGCGCTGGCCGACGGCGCCATGGAAATTCCGTCGATTCCCGGCGAGCTGGGGGAGATCCAGGCGTCGCTGCGCGCGATCCTCAAGAAGATCGAGGGCGTGCCGTTCGACGACCTGGGGCGCGAGGCGCAACGCACCCTCGTCACCCTCAACAAGACCCTGGCGCGCCTCGACACCACCCTCGCCGGAGCCAACGCCGAACTCATCCCCGAATTGCGGGACTCCCTGCGAGCGATCGGCGCGACCCTGGCGCAGGACGCGCCCGCCCAGCAGGACACCCGCGCCGCCCTGCGCGCCATGACCGACGCGGCGCGCTCGCTCAAGGCCCTCGCCGACGGCCTGGAACGCAACCCCGAATCGCTGATTCGCGGCAGAAGGAACGACCGATGATCCGCCGCCTCGTCCCCCTCCTCGCGCTCGCGCTCGCCGCCTGCGGCACCTCCCCGGCGACGCGCTACCATTCCCTGCACGACGCCGCTCCGGTGGGCGGCGGCGGCGGCGCCGAGCGTCTGGTGGAGGTTCTGCCGGTGACGGTTCCGGCGGCGGTGGACCGGCCCGAGCTGGTGCTGACGGGCGACGACGGCGGCCTCGACGTGCGGGAATCCGAGCGCTGGGCCGGGCCGCTCGCCGACGAACTGCGCGACCTCATCACCGCCGCCCTGTGGCGCACCGCGCGCGCGGCGGACGTCTACGCCGCGCCGGTTCCGGCCGCCGCCTCGCAGCTGCCGCAATACCGCCTCGCCGCCCGCTTCGAGCGCGTCGAGGCGAAGGGCGCCGCCGCCGCGGTGGCCGCCACCTGGACGGTGCGCCGCCTGCCCGAAGGCCCGGCGGCCGCCTGCCGCGCCGCCGTCACCGCGCCGATGGCCGACGCCACCCCGGCGGCGGCGGCCCGCGCCATCGGCCAGGCCTCGCGCCGGATCGCGGAGGCGATCGCCGAAAGCCTGGTGCGCGTGGGCGGGAGCGACCCCTGCCCGGCGGAGTGACGGATCAGCCGATCGGCGGCTGCGGTCCCAGGCCGCTCGGGCGCGGCTCCTTGATCTGCTCCGGCCCGCCTTCGAGGTTGGCGTCGGGCGGCATCTCCTGGGCGAATTCGGCGCCGGTCGGGCGCTTGTCGCCCGGCGGCACGTATTCCGGCCTGCGATAGGTGCGGGAATCGCCGTGCCCGGCCTTGCGGGCGCAGCAGCGCGCCACGCCCATGCCCACGGCCACGCCCACGGCGAACGACAACAAGCCCTGCATCGGTCCCTCCTCGGTGTTCGGTTGCGATCGGACACAACGCGCACCGCGCCCCATCCGTTGCGCCGGAGGGGCGAGAGAGAGGGATCCGCGGGCGCCTTACGCCAGCGGGCAGGCGAGACGGTTGTTGCGGCAATAGGCGGAAAGGGTGTTGCGCAGCAGCATCGCGATGGTCATCGGCCCGACGCCGCCGGGCACCGGGGTGATCGCCCCCGCCACCGCCGAGGCGGGGCCGAAGTCCACGTCGCCCACCAGGCGGGACTTGCCGTCCGCCCCCGGCACGCGGTTGATGCCCACGTCGATCACCGTGGCGCCGGGCTTGATCCAGTCCGCCTGGACGAAGCCGGGCTTGCCCACGGCGGCCACCAGGATGTCGGCGCGGCGGCACACGGCGGGCAGGTCGCGGGTGCGCGAATGGGCCACCGTGACCGTGCAGTTCTCGCGCAGCAGCAGCGCCGCCATCGGCTTGCCGACGATGTTGGAGCGCCCCACCACCACCGCGTCAAGGCCCGAAAGATCGCCCAGGGTGCGCTTCAAGAGGGTGAGGCAGCCGAGCGGCGTGCACGGCAGCAGCGACGGCTCGCCGGTCATCAGGCGGCCGACGTTGATGGGGTGGAAGCCGTCCACGTCCTTGTCGGGGGAGATCGCGTTGATCACCACCGCCTCGTCGATGTGCGGCGGCAGCGGCAGCTGCACCAGGATGCCGTCGATCCCCGGGTCCTCGTTGAGGCCCTCGATCAGGGTGATGAGCTGCTCCTCCGAGATGTCGGCCGGGCGGCGGTAGGCCACCGACTTGAAGCCCGCCTCCTGCGCCTGGCGCTCCTTGGAGCGGACGTAGACCTGGCTCGCCGGGTCGTCGCCCACCAGGATCACCGCGAGGCCGGGCGGCACCGGGCGGTCGCGCCGCAGGGCGGCGATCTGCTGCGCGATCTCGTCGCGGATCTGGGCGGCGACGGCCTTGCCGTCGATGATTTTGGCGGTGGTCATGGTGTCCTCAGGGTGTCGGCGAGCGACGCTTCGATACGCGGGAGAATATGCGCGGGATCGCCCGCGAGCGAGAGAATCTTATGGCGGTCGGTGGCCCCGGCGACGATCGCGATGGCGCTTTTCGGCACCCCCCACGCCTTCGACAGCAGCTTGACCAGGGCGCGGTTGGCCTTGCCGTCCTCCGGCACCGCGGTCACCGAGGCGCGGATCTCGCAGCCGCCGTCGGCGGTGGCGGCGAGGCCCTCGATGGCGTCGCGGCGCGCCTTGGGCGTGAGGCGGACGGCGACGCGCACGCCGCCCTCCACCGCCTCCGCCGCCGGGCGGGTCATCAGAAGCCGATGTAGTAGCGGGCGGCGACGCGGATCAGCACATTCTGCGCGAACACGATCGCCAGCAGCAGCACCACCGGGCTGAGGTCGATGCCGCCCAGATCGGGCAGAATCCGGCGGATCGGCCGCAGCAGCGGCTCGGTGAGCCGATAGAGAAAATCGCCGATCAGGTAGACCAGGCGGTTGCGGGTGTTGATCACCCCGAACGCCACGAGCCAGCTCATGATCGCCTGAATGATCACCATCCATTTGAGGATTTCGAGTGCGATCCCCGCGACTGTGATCAGCGGGCCGAGGATGATGTCCATGGGATTCCGGCTCTCGGTTGAAGGGGTTGCCTAGGCGGAAGGTAGCCTCTGCACCCCGCCCGCGCAAGGGCCGCACGAAGCCCTTGACAGCCGGAAAACATCTGAGCATTATCCCGGCCTCGCCTCACGGGGCCGTAGCTCAGATGGGAGAGCGCCGCAATCGCACTGCGGAGGTCAGGGGTTCGATTCCCCTCGGCTCCACCAATGGAAACCCACCGCCTAAAGCGGTGGGTTTTCTTTTTGCGCGGCTTTCCCCCGATTCGCGCGCTGCGGGAAGAAGGGTCTTGCCGCTCCCCCCTCCGCCACCGCACACTGGCACAGGTAGCGTGCTCTCCTGCAAATGGCCAAGGCCGCGGACGCCGACATGTCGGAACGCATCAGGCTCTATTCCGGCCGGAAATTCTTCTTCTGCGTCGCCCTGCCGCTGATGATCGGCGCGCTGGCGCTGGCCGCGGGTGCGTTCGCGACCCTGCGCTGGTCGGTGGCCGCCTCGGACCGTGCCGCGGTGGAGCGGCAGGCGGCGCTGATGGCGGTGGTGGTGCAGAACCTGCGCAACGGCGTCGCCCACGACCAGGAATCCGTGACGGTGTGGGACGAGGCGGTGCTGGCGATGCGCAACTTCGCCGCGCCGGAGTGGATCGACCTCAACCTCGGCGCCTGGATGCACACCTATTTCGGTCACGACGGCGCCTACATCCTCGAGTCCACCGACGTGCCGATCTACGCCTACAGCAACGGCGACGTGGCGCCGCTCGCCGCCTGGGAGCGCATCCGCGCGGTGGCGGAACCGCTGGCGGCGCGCCTGCGGCAGCGGCTGCGCGAGGGCGATACCGAGGGCCTGTCCGACCGGGTGCTCAGCCTCGGCGAATCCGACATCGGCTTCGACGAAGGGCACCCGGCGGTGATCAGCGTCAAGCCGATCGTCTCGGATTCCGGCGACATCGCGCAGACCCCCGGCAGCGAATACCTCCACGTCGCGGTGCGTCATCTCGACGGCGACTTCCTCGACGACCTGACGCGGCGCTACCTGTTCGACGACCTCGCCTTCACCCCGGTGCTGGTGCCGCAGCCGGGGCGCGAGGCGTTCCCGATCCGCAACGCCGCCGGGCGGCCGGTGGGGTTCTTCACCTGGCGGCCGTTCGGCCCCGGCTCCCAGGTGTTCGCCCACATGGCGCCGATCGCGGCGGGCAGCCTCGCGCTGCTGGTGCTGGCGGTGGCGGCGGCGCTGCTGTCGTCGCACCGCCGTTCGGTGGCCGAGCGCACCGCCGCCGAGCGCCTGCACCACCTCGCCCACCACGACACCCTCACCGGCCTGCCCAATCGCAACGCGCTCGATCGGCGGCTGGATGGGGCGCTGGCGGCGGCGCGCGGACAGGGGGCGCTGCTGCACGTCAACCTCGACCACTTCAAGGTGGTCAACGACACCCTCGGCCACGCGGTGGGCGACCTGGTGGTGCGGGCGGTGGCCGAGCGCATCGAGGCCCTGTGCGGCGACGACGCCTTCCGCATCGGCGGCGACGAGTTCGTGGCGATCGTCGGCGAGCGGCCGGTGCGCGAGGCGGTCGCCCTCGCCGAGGCGATCCTCGCCGCCCTCGCCCTGCCGGTGCAGGTGGGCGAGATCCACGCCTTCGTCGGCGCCTCCATCGGCATCGCGCCGTTCGCCGAGGCGGGCAGCCGCGGCAAGGAGCTGTTCCGCAAGGCGAACGTGGCGCTCCACCAGGCCAAGGCGGCGGGGCGCGGGCGGATCGCGGTCTACGACACCGCGCTGGACGCCGACATGCGCCGCCGCGCCGCTCTGGAACGCGAGCTGCGCCGCGCCGTCGCCGTGCCCGAGCAGTTCGAGGTCCACTACCAGCCGATCGTCGCCGCCGCCTCGGGCGCGGTGACGGGGGTCGAGGCGCTGGCGCGCTGGCGCCACCCGGAGCACGGGCTGGTGCCGCCCTCCGAGTTCATCGGCATCGCCGAGGGCTGCGGGCTGATCCGCGAGATCGGCGCGATCGTGCTGGAAACCGCCTGCCGCGACGCGGCGACGTGGCCGGTCGCCACCCTCGCCGTCAACGTCTCGGCGGTGCAACTGCGCGACGCCGAGTTCCCGGCGGTGGTGGCGGACGTTCTCCAGCGCACCGGGCTGCCGCCCGAGCGGCTGGAGATCGAGATCACCGAGAGCGCCTGGCTCGACCCCAGCGGCCACGGCGCCGCCACCGTGGCGGCGCTGCGGGCGCAGGGCATCCGCTTCGCCCTCGACGATTTCGGCACCGGGTTCTCCTCCCTCGGCCGCTTGACCGACGCGGTGTTCGACCGCATCAAGATCGACCAGAGCTTCGTCCGCACCGCCCACGCCTCGGCCAGCGACGCGGCGATCATCGACGCCATCGTCGCGCTCGCCCGCGCCAAGGGCCTCAAGACCACCGCCGAGGGGGTGGAAACCGAGGAGATGGCGCGGTTCCTGACGCTCGCCGGGTGCGACGAGCTTCAGGGCTTCCACTTCGGCCGCCCCGCCTCCCGCGCCGCCACCGAGGCGCTGCTGCACCGCGCGCGGTGAGCCTCAGCGCACCCGTTCGAGATAGGGCAGCTCCTCCACCGGGAACGCCTCGCGCACCAAGTCGACGCGGGCGGTGGCGCGGGCGCGGGCGACGCTCAGGTGGCGGCGCAACGCGTCGCCCGCGGCGCGGAACGCCCCCGCCTCCAGGCGGTCGAGAATCTCCACGTGCTCGTTGAGAAAGGGCTCGTCGCCGAACATCCGGGGCGTCCAGCGGTAGAGGAAGCGGTGCGCCACCAGCAGCGACTGGGGCTGGCCGATCGCCTGCACCAGCGCCTGGTTGCCGCAATGGCCGAGGAGGGTGACGTGCATGTCCTCCTCCAGCCGGTCGAGGGTGGCGCCGTCCTCCGCCTCGGGCAGCGCCGCGTCGAGCCGCGCCCGCATCTCCGCCAGCAGGCCGGGCGGAAGGTTGGGCGCCGCCTTCACCAGCGCCACCGGCTCGAGAATCTCGCGCAGCTCGTAAAGATCGTCGATGCGCTGGTGCGACAGGGCGGGCGCCACCCAGCGGGAGCTTTCGTCCTTGCGCAGCAGGCCGCGCTGTTGCAGGCGGCCCACCACGTCGCGCGCCACGGTGCGGGAGACGTGGTAGTGCCGGGCGAGCTGCACCTCGTTGATGCGCCAGTCGGCCACCGCGATGCGGGCGACGATCTCGTTCTCCACCTCGCCGTAGATCCGCTCCCAGGTGGGCAGCGACAGCAGCGGCATGGGGGCGGGCGGCAGCGCCGCCGGGCGCGCCGGGGCCTCGCCGCAGGGCAGCACGCGGTAGCCCCGCCCGGGCGAGCGTTCCACCACGCCGCGCCGCGCCAGCTCCTCCAGGGCGCGACGCGCCGGGGCGCGGCTGATGTCGAATTGCTCGGCCAGCATCGATTCGGTGAGTTGCGCGCCCTCGGCCAGCAGGCCCTGGCGCACCCGTTCGGAGACCACATCCACCGCCAGTTCGTACAACCGTGGCGCGGTGCCCGCCAGTCGGCGGCCTCGCCCTTTTTCCAGCGTCGCGTCGCCCGGCATGCGTCCTCCTCTTCCTCGTCGGGATACAAGCCTACTCCCGCTGTGCGCAGGAGGCATCTTGTCACAGTTGTCAGCCGGGATGGAAGACTTGTGGCGAAAATCCGGTTGACCAAATCCCGCGCAGGGCGAAAATCGATTGTCCACCCGCGATGTATAATCTATACATTGAACATCTGGCGGCATCGGACCGCCGTAAGGGAGGAGCGACGATGGCATCGCGTCTGGCGGGCAAGCGTGCGTTCGTGACCGGGGCGGGACAGGGGATCGGCCGCGCCGTCGCCCTGGCGTTCGCGGCCGAGGGGGCGGAGGTGATCGCCGCCAGCCGCACCCTCGAAAAAATGGCCGACCTGCCGGGCCTCGCCCCGGCGATCCGGCCGGTGGCCCTCGACGTCACCGACGACGACGGCGTCGCCCGCGCCATCGCCGAGGCGGGGCGGATCGACATTCTCTTCAACTGCGCCGGGTGGGTCCACAACGGCACCCTGCTCGACTGCTCCCCCGAGGACTGGGCGAAGAGCTTCGACCAGAACGTCACCTCGTGCTACCGCACCATCCGCGCCGCGTTGCCGCAGATGCTCGAACGCGGCGCCGGGTCGATCGTCAACGTCGCCTCGGTCGCCTCCAGCATCACCGGCATCGCCAACCGCGCCGCCTACGGCATGACCAAGGCCGCCGTGATCGGCCTCACCAAGGCGGTGGCGCGCGACGCCATCGCGAGCGGCGTGCGCGTCAACGCGCTGTGCCCCGGCACCACCTGGTCCCCCTCGCTCGAAGCGCGGATCCAGGCGCAGCCGGACCCGGAGGAGGCCCGCCGCGCCTTCGTCGCCCGCCAGCCGATGGGCCGACTCGGCACGGCGGAGGAGATGGCCGCCGCCGCGGTCTACCTCGCCGCCGACGAATCCGCGTTCATGACCGGGCAGTTGCTCGTCGTCGACGGAGGGCTGACGCTATGACCGGGATCGAGACACGCTACGCCCTCGCGGACCTCGAACGCTTCAGCCGCCAGGCCTTCCTCGCCGCCGGGGCGGACGAGGACACCGCCCGCGCCGCCACCCGCGCGATGATGCACGGCACGAGCATCGGCATCGACAGCCACGGCATCCGCTTCCTTCCCCATTATGTCGAAACCGTCGCCCGCGGCCGCTGCAACGGCCGCCCGCAGATGAAGATCGTCCGCCGCTTCGGCGCGGTGGCGACGCTCGACGCCGACTACGGCCACGGCGCGCTCGCCACCTATCGCGCCGTGGATCTCGCCTGCGAGATGGCCGAAACCCACGGCATCGGCGCGGTGGGGGTGCAGAAAAGCTCGCACTTCGGCTCCGGCGGCGCGTTCGCCGTGGCGGCGGCGGAGCGGGGCATGATCGGCGTGGTGATGTGCAACACCGACAGCTTCGTGCGGCTGCACGACGGCGCCGCGCGCTTCCACGGCACCAACCCGATCTCGTGCGCCATCCCCAGCCCCGGCGAGCGCCCGTGGCTGCTCGACATGGCGACCAGCTCGATCCCGCGCAACCGGGTGATGCTCTACCAGACCCTCGGCAAGAGCCTGCCCGAGGGTGTCGCCTCGGACTCCCTCGGCGAGGACACGGCCGACCCCCACCGCGTCGACATGCTGGCGCCGATGGGCGGGGCGTTCGGCTTCAAGGGCGCGGCCCTCGCCGGGATGATCGAGATCTTCTCGGCGGTGCTGACCGCCCAGCAGTTGAGCTTCGAACTCGCGCCGATGTTCGAGAACCTCGACGAGCCGCGCGACATGGGCACCTTCGTGATGGCGGTAAGGCCCGACGCGTTCGTCGAGCCGCACGCCTTCGACGCCGGGATGCGGCGCTACGTCGACGCCCTGCGCGCCTCGCCCGCCCGCGCCGGATGCCGGGTGCTCGCCCCCGGCGACCGCGAATGGCAGGAGGCGGACGCCCGCGTCGCCGAAGGCGCGCCGCTCGCGCCCGAGGCCCTGAAGGAATTCGAAACCCTCGCCGCCCGCTACGGCCTGGAGGTGCCG
This sequence comes from Alphaproteobacteria bacterium, assembly GCA_030604885.1. GTDB lineage: Bacteria > Pseudomonadota > Alphaproteobacteria > Rhodospirillales > Rhodospirillaceae > Oleispirillum. Next base: position 73,302 of record JAUVUZ010000013.1, read on the forward strand.
AAAGCGGTGGACGGGTGAGCCACGCCCGCGCAGAGTTGGGTCCGTTCGATCACGTGTCTGTTTCGGTTCAACGACAAAACGAGGAACGACAGATGATTTCGAAGACCACCAGCCTCGCCGCCACCGTCGCCCTCGGCATCGCCGTGCTGAGCGCGTCCGCCTTCGCGGCCGACACCTATACCCTGCGCTTCAACCACGTGCTCGGCCCGCGCGAGCCCTTCCACAAGGGCTTCCAGACCTGGGCCGACCGGGTTTCGCAGCGCACCAACGGCGGCCTCAAGATCGACGTCTTCCACAGCGCCCAGCTCGGCGTCGAGGAAGACATCATCGAGCAGATGCGCCAGGGCGCCAACATCGGCCAGAACACCGACGCCGCGCGCCTCGGCATGTATGTGCCGAGCATGGCGGTGATCAACGCCCCCTATTTCGTCACCTCCGCCGCCGACGCCTACCGCCTGGCGGACAGCCCCACGGTCAAGGCGTGGGAGCGGGAGCTGGCCGACAAACACGGCCTCCAGGTGGTGTGCTTCGACTGGGTGCAGGGCTTCCGCAACTTCTACACCAAGAAGCCGGTGCGCACCCCGGCGGACCTCAAGGGCCTGCGCATCCGCACCCCGGCGGCGCCGATCTGGCAGGAATCCATCCGCGCCCTCGGCGCCGAGCCGGTGGCGCTCAACTTCGGCGACGTCTACCCCGGCCTGCAACAGGGCGCCATCGACGGCGCCGAACTGGTCTACCCCAACATCACCGCGGGCAACCTGCGCGAGGTGATCACCCACGCCAACGAGACCAAGCACATCCTCCTCGTCAACTTCGAGGTGGTGAGCGCCAAGTGGTTCAACGGCCTGCCCAAGGACTACCAGACCGCGCTGGTGGAGGAATGCCGCGCCGCCGGTCAGGAAACCTCGGCGGCGATCGAGGACGCCACCCAGAAGGCCAAGACCCAGCTCAAGGACAAGGGCATGACCATCGTCGAGGACGTGGACATGGCGGCGTTCAAGACGGCGGGCGAAAAGGCCTACCAGGCCCTCGGCCTGACCGAGGCACGCGACAAGGTGTGGGGCGAACTGGGCCTCAAGTGAGGCGCGGCAGGGTTCCGGGAGGATCGCATGAACGTCGTCACGTGGTTGCGCCGACTGGAAGCGGTCGTCGCCGGAACCCTGCTCCTCGCGATGGTCGGGCTGATCTTCGCGGGCGGCCTCGGCCGCATTCTCCATAGCCCGATCAACTGGACCATCGACCTCGCCACCTGCTGCTTCGCCTGGACCTGTTTCCTCTGCGGCAACATCGCCTGGCGCAACAACACCCTGATGGCGGTGGACCTGCTCACCGCCCGCCTCTCCCCGGCGGCGCGGCGGGCGGTGACCTGGGCCAACCTGGCGCTGATCGCGGCGTTCCTGGTCTACGTCGTCTACGCCGGGGCCGAACTCGCGTGGACCAGCCGCACCCGCACCTTCCAGGGAATTCCCGGGGTGAGCTATTCGTGGGTGACGATGAGCCTGCCGGTGGGCGCGGCGCTGCTGCTGCTCACCACCCTGCAGAAGGCCCGCGCCCTCGCCCGCGAGCCGCTGGCGCGGGAGGGTTGACGCGATGCTGATCGTCGCCGTCGCCTTCGTCATCCTGATGCTGATGGGCATGCCGCTCGCCTTCGCCATCGGCATTTCCGGCTCGCTGTTCTTCGTCCAGCATCCCGAGCTGCCGTTCACCATTCCGGTGCAGGTGACGGTGTCGCAAACCCAGAACTTCGCGCTGCTGGCGATCCCGCTGTTCATCCTCGCGGGCAACTTCATGAACCGGGCGGGCATCACCGAGCGCCTGCTCGACCTCGCCTCCGCCCTCACCGGCCACCTGCGCGGCGGCCTGGCGCAAATCTCCCTCGCCCTTTCGGCGCTGATGGGCAGCGTCTCCGGCTCGGCCATCGCCGACGCGGCGATGCAGTCGCGGCTGCTGGGCGACGGCATGATCCGGCGCGGCTTCACCCGGGGCTTCGCCGCCGGGGTGATCTCGTTCGGCTCGGTGCTGACGCCGCTGGTGCCGCCCGGCATCGGCATGATCCTCTACGGCACCATCGGCCAGGTATCGATCGGCCGCCTGTTCGCCGCCGGGCTGACGGTGGCGGTGGCGATGTGGCTGGCGCTGGCGCTCACCGCCTCGCTCACCGCCCGCCGCCGCGCCTACCCCACCGAGCGCCCCGCGCGCGCCAGCCTGGGCGAGATGGGCCACGCCGCGCGGCTCGGCGTCTGGGCGCTGCTGTTCCCGGTGTTCCTGATCGTCGGCCTGCGCGCCGGGCTGTTCACGCCGTCGGAAATCGGCGCGGTGGCGGTGCTCTACGCGGTGTTCGTCGGCGTGCTGATCCACCGCAAGATGAAGCTCAAGGGCTTCGTCGAAGGGCTGGAGAGCAGCCTCTCGGACATCGGCGCGGTGATGTTCCTGATCGCGCTCTCGGCGATCTTCTCCTACGGCATCGTCCTCGACCGGGTGCCCGAGGTGATCGCCAACCTGCTGCTCGGCGCCACCGAGAACGTCACCCTGGTGATGATCCTGATCGCCCTGGTGGTGGTGCTGGCCGGGTTCTTCGTCGACGCCACGGTGCTGATCATCATGCTCACCCCCATCGTGCTGCCGGTGGTGCAGGAGCTGGGCGGCGATTCCGTCCACTTCGGCATGGTGTTCATCGTCGCCGCCACCATCGGCAACTTCACCCCGCCGGTGGGCGCGGCGATGTATGCGGTGTGCTCGATCCTGCGCTGCCCGATGGGGGAATACTGGAGCGAATCCGTGCCGCTGTTCCTCGCCGTCACCGGCGTCGCGGTGCTGATCGCCCTCGCCCCCGGGCTGGTGCTGTTCCTCCCCAACCTAATCTTCGGCGGATAGCGCGCCGCCGCAGTTCCGCCGGATTCCCCGAGGAGAGTCGAAACCCTGGGGAAAGGGGGACGCGATGACACCGACGACGAGGGGCGCGCTCGTCTGCTGCGCCGTGGCGCTGCTGGCGGCGTGCGCGGCCGGGCCGAATCCCGGCACCACCTACCCGACCTCGCGCAAGACCCCGGGCTTTTCCGTGCTCTACCTCTCGCGCCTCGCCCATCCGGTGGAGGTCTCGACCTCCGGCCACACTCTCCTCGACCTCGCCCGGCCCGCCAACTCGGTGAAGATCGCCGCGCGCACGCCCCGGGCCGCGGAGGTCGATTCCCGCATCGGCCGCGCCGACCAGGCGTTCGCCGCCGAACTCCGCGACCTGCTCGCCGGACCGGCGCGGGGACCGGCGCACGGCTTCGAGACCCGCAGGCTCGACGGCGTCGACGCCAAGGAGATTGCCGCCGAGGTCGAGGCCAACCGCTTCACCAGCGACGATCTGCTGGTGATCTGGCCCAACCGTTCCGACCTCGCCTGCGCCGACGCCCTGGGCGGCGGCTCGGCGTGCGAGGTGCGGTTGAGCTTCATGGCGATTCTCTACGACGGCGAGACCATGGAACGGCTGTGGAGCGGCCTCTCCGGCGCGGCGATGCAGAAAGACAGTGCAATGGGCTTCCGCGACGACCCGGCCCGCCCGCGCGAGGCCACGCAGCGGGTGTGGAGCGACCTCCTCGCGCAGATGCGCACCGCCGGAATCGTCGACTGACGATCCCTCGCCTGCCGGAGAACGACTTCCCGGCGCCGGTCCTTGGGCCGGGATCGGCGGCGGAGGTGGGCGTGCGTTTCCACCGATGGCAGCGCTACGCGCGGTCGCGCATCAGAACGCGACGTTCTTCCACAGATCCCGTGTCGCCTTCTCCGGATCGGTGACGAGGCGCGAAGTGGCGTCGAAGCGTTTGGTCGTCCGGGTGGCGAGGTCGTAGGCCGGCCAGCCGGGATCGCCGGTCTTGGCGAAGGCGACCCAGGCGCCGTGCATCGCCTCGGCCAGCGCGGTCGGCGGATTGGGGCCGATGAAGGTTTTGGCCTGCTCCGAGGTCAGGGTGTCGAAGCTGAACGGCACGTCGACGAAATGCGCCGCCCCCAGCCGACCGCCGAACGCCGGCGACCGCCAGGAGAAATTGTAGTGCCACGTCTTCCGCCCGGCGGCGCGCAGTTCGGCGATGCGGAGCGCCGGCATGCGGAACGTGTAGTCGGACTGGAGCGCGGCGAAGAGATCGCCGGTGGTGCCGTTGGCCGGATCGGCCCGGTAGACGTCGAGCGTGTCGGCGGGGAGATTCAGGTCGCCGACAAACTGGTCGACCGCCGCCTGCGGAACGTGATCGACGGCACCGCCCGGCACCATGTAGAGACGCGCTTCCTCGTCGGTGCTGCCGACGATCACCGGGACGCCGGGCTTGGGTCCGCGCGCCAGCATCTCGATCGGCGAGGCGTCGAGCACGTCGCCGTCGATCACCGGCAGGAAGGCGGTGCCGCCGAGCGACAGCCTGCCCCAGGTCGCGCGGTCCTTGATCGCCGCCATCAAGGCCGTGCCGGCCTCGATCAGCTTATCCAGCGGCACTCCGGCGAGTCCGGCGACCGTCGGCGCGACGCCGAGCCCGTTGGCGAAGACGCCGGTCAGCCGCGCGGCGTCGGCGCCGGTCATCGCCTGCATCGGCGGACTCTGGAGGATGGCGCGCTGGAACAATCCTTCGGTCTTCGGCGTGGCGAGCAGGATGGCGACGCTTTCCGCCCCGGCCGACTGGCCGAACAGCGTGACGTTGGCGGCATCGCCGCCGAAGGCCGCGATATTGTCGCGCACCCACGCGAGCGCCGCGATCTGGTCGAGGAGGCCGCGGTTCGCCGGTGCGCCGTCGATCGCCATGAAGCCGTCGACGCCGACGCGATAGTTGACCGTCACCACGACGATGCCAGCGGCGGCGAAGCGCGAACCGTCATAGGCCGATTCGCTGGCGTCGCCCCGGACGAAGGCGCCGCCGGGGATCCACACCATGACCGGCAGCCCCTTGGCCGCCGGGTCCGGCGTCCAAACGTTGAGCGTCAGATCGTCGGCGCCGCCGAATAACACCGGCGTCCGGTCGCGGCTCGGCTGGGGCGGCGGCGGGCCGAAGGCCGAAGCGTCGCGAATGCCGTCCCAGGGCGCAACCGGCTTCGGCGCCTGAAAGCGCGTCGCCGCCGTGAACGGGTTGGCGGCGTAGGGAATCCGCCTGAACGACGCCACCCCTGCCGCGCTCGTCCCGCGCACGCGGCCGGAGCGGAGGGTGACCACCGGCTGGCCGCCGGCGGCCATCGCGGGGGCGACGCGAAGCGTCAAGGCAAGCACCGACGCCATGCCGGCGCCGAACGCGGCGCGACGCGACAAAAGGAACGACATCCCATTCTCCCGAATCCAAGACAACATCAGACTCGCCGCCCGGCAACCCATGCCGCCGGACCGATGCTGCCCGTAGTCTTATCATCCATGGACCCGGCGATGGCGGAAGAAAGTGTAACCAAATGCAACAGGCACCTCGTGGACTCCACGGCCGGATTCAGGCGACCCGGGTGAAATCCACCGACATCATCACGCCGAGGGCCATGATCGTGACGATCGAACACAGGAACACCCGCTTCGCCCACTGGGCGTCGCTCTCCCCGGCGGCGCGCTTGAGCGCGATGGCGAACCAGTAGCCGCCCGCCGCCAGCGCCACCGCGCCGTAGGCCCAGCCCGCCCAGCCGCCCCAGGCGAGCGCCACCGCCGCCAGGGTGAAGGCGAAGATGGTGGCGACGATCTGCCGCTTCGCCGCTGGCATGCCGCGCGCGATCGGCGACACCGGCAGCCCGGCGGCGGCGAAATCCTTGAGGCGGAAGATCGCGATGGCGTCGGAATGGGGGATCTGCCACAGGGCGTAGATCAGGAACAGCAGCGCCGCGCCGCCGTCGAAGCGCCCGGCGGCGGCGCAATAGCCGATCACCGGCGGCGCCGCCCCGGCGAGGCTGCCGATCCAGATGCCGTGGACCGAGCGGCGCTTGAACCACAGGGAATAGAGGCCGACGTAGACCGCCCAGCCCATCGCCGCGAAGCCCACCGCCCAGGCGTTGGTCCAGGCCGCCAGCACGCCGAAGCCCGCCGCGCCCATCAGGGCCGCCCAGGCGAGGGCGAGGCCCGGGGTGGCGCGGCCGGTGACCAGGGCGCGGCCGCGGGTGCGCTCCATCCGCGCGTCGATGTCGCGGTCGATGACGTTGTTGACGGCGCAGCCCGACCCCACCACCAGCGCCACCCCCGCCGCCATCGCGGCGAACGGCACCGGCTGCACCTCGCCCCGCGCGGCGAGGAGGAATCCGCCCACCGCCGCCACCAGGTTGCCGAACACGATGCCCGGCTTGGCGAGTTCGGCCAGGACCGGGAGGTCGCGTTTCCTCACCCCTCGATCCCCATGCCCATCACGTCGTGGGCGAGGTGGCTCATGATCCACAGCGAGCCGCCCACCAGGATCGCGACGATCAGGATGGTGAAATAGAGGGAAATGAAGTTCCAGCGCTCGGAGCGGCGGTCGAGGTGGAGGAAGTAGTACATCTGCACCACGATCTGCACCACCGCCAGGATCACGATGGCGGCGAGGGTCAGCTCCCGCGACAGCACCGGCCGCATCACCAGCGCGAACGCCGCCACGGTGAGCAGCGCCGAGAGCGCGAACCCGAGAGTGTAGCTGCCGACGCTGCCGTGGCTCGCCTGGGAATCGTGGGCGGTGCGGGCGGTGGGGGTGTCGTCATGCATGGTTCAGCACTCCGAGCAGGTAGACGATGGTGAACACGCAGATCCACACCACGTCGAGAAAGTGCCAGAACAGCGACAGGCACATCAGCCGCCGCAGCACCGCCTCCTCGAAGCCGTAGAGGACCACCTGCGCCATCATCGCGACGATCCACGCCAGACCGGCGGCGACGTGGATGCCGTGGGTGCCGACGAGGCCGAAGAACCCGGAGAGGAAGGCGCTGCGCTGCGGCCCCGCGCCCTCGGCGACGAACTTGCCGAACTCGTGCAGCTCCATGCCGAGGAACCCGGCGCCGAAGGCGAAGGTGACGGCGAGCCACAGCAGCGTCGCCCGCCGCCGCCCGGCCCGCGCCGCCAGCATGCCGTAGCCGAAGGTGACGCTGCTGAACAGCAGCAGGAAGGTTTCGGTGAGCACGAACGGCAGCTCGAACAGCTCGCCCGGGGTCGGCCCGCCCGCGGTGTTGGGCGCGAGCACGGCGTAGACGGCGAACAGGGTGCCGAACAGCACGCAGTCGCTCATCAGGTAGACCCAGAAGCCGAACACCGTGGTGCTGGTGGCCTCGCTCTCGCCGTGCTCGTGCCCGTGGTCGTGGTGGGCGGCGGCGGGCGCGCGCAGGGAATATTCGCCGGGGCGTTCGATCATCGCGCCTCTCCCCCCGCCCGCACCAGATGCGCTTCCTCGATCCGCCGCACCTCGGCGGCGGGCACCATGTAGTCCACGTCGCGGTCGAAGGCGCGCCACACGAACGACGCCACCGCGCCCAGCGCCCCCGCGATCGCCAGCCACCAGATGTGCCACACCATGGCGAAGCCGAAGGCGGTGAGGAAGCCGCTGATGACGAAGCCGACGGCGGTGTTGCGCGGCATGTGGATGTCGGCGTAGTCGGCGGGCGGGGAAATCTGCTCGCCGCGCGCCTTGCTGGCGTTCCAGCTGTCGATGCCGTAGACCTCGGGGATGCGCGCGAAGTTGTAGAACGGCGGCGGCGAGGCCATCGACCATTCGAGGGTGCGGCCGTTCCACGGATCGCCGGTGAGATCGAGGCGCTGCGCGCGGTTGCGGATCGACACCACCAGTTGCACCACCGTCAGCACCACGCCGAGGCCGATGATCGCGGTGCCCACCGAGGCGGCGATCAGCCACGGCTGCCACGCCGGGTCGGCGATGTGGTTGAGGCGGCGCGTCATGCCCATCAGGCCGAGGGCGTAGAGCGGCATGAACGCGATGTAGAACCCCACCAGCCAGCACCAGAACGACGCCTTACCCAGACGCTCGTCCAGGGTGAAGCCGAACGCCTTGGGGAACCAGTAGTTCAGCCCGGCGAGATAGCCGAACAGCGCGCCGCCGATGATGACGTTGTGGAAGTGGGCGACCAGGAACAGGCTGTTGTGCAGCACGAAATCCGCCCCCGGCATCGCCAGCAGCACGCCGGTCATGCCGCCGATGGCGAAGGTGACGATGAAGCCGATGGTCCACAGCAGCGGCGGCGTGAAGTGCAGCCGCCCGCGATACATGGTGAACAGCCAGTTGAACACCTTCACCCCGGTGGGGATGGCGATGAACATCGTCGAGATGCCGAAGAACGCGTTGACGTTCGCGCCCGCGCCCATGGTGAAGAAGTGGTGCAGCCACACCACGAACGACAGCACGGTGATGCCCACCAGCGCCCACACCATGAAGCGATAGCCGAACAGCCGCTTTTCCGAAAACGTCGCGGTGACCTCGGAGAAGATGCCGAACGCCGGGAGGATGAGGATGTAGACCTCCGGATGCCCCCACGCCCAGAACAGGTTGACGTACATCATCTGCGAGCCGCCCAGGTCGTTGGTGAAGAAGTGGGCGTCGAGGTAGCGGTCCATCCCCAGCAGCGCCAGGGTCACGGTGAGGATCGGGAAGGCGGCGATGATGAGGACGTTGGTGCACAGCGCCGACCAGGTGAAGATCGGCATCTCCATCAGCTTCATCCCCGGCGCGCGCATGCGCAGGATGGTGACGAAGAAGTTGACGCCGGTGAGCAGCGATCCCAAACCGGCGATCTGCAACGACCAGATGTAGTAGTCCACCCCCACGTCGGGGCTGTAGGCGATGCCCGATAGCGGCGGATAGGCGGCCCAGCCGGTCTTGGCGAACTCGCCCACCACCAGCGACACGTTGACCAGCGCCGCGCCCGAGGCGGTGAGCCAGAACGACAGCGAGTTGAGGAACGGATAGGCGACGTCGCGGGCGCCGATCTGCAACGGCACGATCAGGTTGGTGAGGCCCGCCACGAACGGCATGGCGACGAAAAAGATCATGATCACGCCGTGGGCGGTGAACACCTGGTCGTAATGCTCGGGCGGCAGGTAGCCGGTGTTCTCGCCCACCGCGATCATCTGGTGGGTGCGCATCATCACCGCGTCGGCGAAGCCGCGCAGCAGCATCACCAGCGCCAGGACGATGTACATGATGCCGATCTTCTTGTGGTCCACCGAGGTGATGTACTCGGTCCACAGCCAGCGCCAGCGCCCGAGCCTGGTGACGAGGGCGGCGAGGGCGAGGCCGCCCAGCATCACCCCGGCCCCGGCACCCATGATGATGGGGTCGTGGAAGGGGATCGCGTCGAGGGTGAGCTTGCCGAACATCGTCACTCCTTGGTCTCGACCGGGTGGCCCCCGTGGGGGGCGCGGTGCGGCGCGCCCGGGCCGGTGCCCGCGCGGTATTTGTCGATCAGGCTTTCATAGAACCCCGGAACCACCGACGCGTAATGCTCCACCGGGTGGCTTTCCGACGGCGCGGCGAGGGCGGCGTAGCTCTCCCAGTCGAGGCCGCGACCGGAGGCCCGCACCGCCGCCACCCAGGCGTCGAAGCCCTCCTGCGGCATCGCCCGCGCGGTGAAGCGCATGCCCGAGAAGCCGCGCCCGCTGTAGTTGGCGGAAATGCCGGGGTACTCGCCGCTCTTGTCGGCGATCAGGTGCAGGCGGTTGGTCATCCCCGCCATGGCGTAGATCTGGCTGCCGAGGCGCGGGATGAAGAAGGAGTTCATCACCGAATCCGAGGTCACCGAGAACGCCACCGGCACGTTCACCGGCATCGCCATCTCGTTGACCGAGGCGATGCCGAGTTCGGGGTAGACGAACAGCCATTTCCAGTCGAGCGCCACCACCTCGACCTTGATCGGCGGGTGATCGGACTCGATCGGCCGCTTCGGGTCCAACTCGTGGGTGGAGGTCCAGGCGCCCACCGCCATGAAGGTGACGATGACGAAGGGAATGCCCCACACCACCGCCTCCAGGCGCTGTTCGGATTCCCAGTCGGGGGTGTATTTGGCCTGCCGCCCGGCGCGGAACCACCAGGGGAACAGCAGCGCCATCACGATCACCGGAAGCACCACCACCAGCATCCACAGGGTGGAGGAGACGATCAGCGCGCGGTTCTGAACGCCGATCTCGCCGCGCGGGTCGAGCAGCGCGAAATCGCAGCCGCCGAGAAGCGCCACGGCCGCGCCCGCGAACGCCAGGTGTCGTAGCCAATTTCGCTTGGGTCTGGTCATCGTCCCCACTCGGTCCGCGCCGGCCGGATCGCCCCGGCGACGGGGGTTAACCGACGGGAGCGGCCAAGGGTTCCCGAGAAATCCGGACAAGACCGAAACTGCGCTTCAAGCCACTGGAAGAACGGAATTTTTCGTTAACGGCGCGGCAATGGCGCGATCCCCGGATCGGCAGGAACAAAACCGCGAACGCCGGATTGTCTCCCACTGCTGCACACGCACCACGATCATCGACGGAGTTTTTGACATGGCCACCTACCTCCTCACCGGGGGTGCCGGCTTCATCGGCCGTCATCTGTGCCTGGAACTGCTCGCCCACGGCCATCGGGTCCGGGTCGTCGACTCCCTCGTCTCCCAGGTTCACGGCGGCCGCCCGCCGTCGCTTCCGGCGGAGGTCGAGTTCTACGAAGGGGGGCTGCGGGAGACGCAGCTGCTCGACATCGCCCTCGACGGCGCGGACGGGGTGTTCCACCTCGCCGCCGAGGTCGGCGTCGGCCAAAGCATGTACGAGATCGTCCGCTACGTCGGCGGCAACGACCTCGCCACCGCCTACCTGCTGGAGCGCCTGATCGAAAAGCCGGTGCGCCGCCTGGTGGTGGCCTCGTCCATGAGCGTCTACGGCGAGGGCTGGTACCGCAGCGCCGACGGCGTGCCGGTGGCGGTGCGCCGCGAGCCGAACGGCGGCACCCGGTGGGATCCGGCGGGGCCGGACGGCGTGGCGCTGGCGCCGCTGCCCACCGACGAGACCAAGCCGGTGGACCTCGCCTCGATCTACGCCCTCGGCAAATACATGCAGGAGCGCAGCTGCCTGATGATCGGCCGCGCCTACGGCATCGAGGCCGTGGCGCTGCGGCTGTTCAACGTGTTCGGGCCGGGGCAGGCGCTCTCCAATCCCTACACCGGGGTGCTCGCCAACTTCGGCGCGCGGCTGCTGCACGGCGAGCCGCCGCTGGTGTTCGAGGACGGCCGCCAGCAGCGCGATTTCGTCCACGTGCGCGACGTCGCCCGCGCCTTCCGCCTGGCGATGGAGGCCGAGGGCGTGGACGGCGAAACCGTCAACGTCGGCAGCGGCCGCGCCTACGCCATCGCCGACGTGGCGACGATGCTGGCCGAAGCGATGGGCCGCCCCGCAATCGCCCCCGAGATCATCGGCAAGGCGCGCGCGGGCGACGTCCGCCACTGCTTCGCCGACATCCGCAAGGCCGAGCGCCTGCTGGGCTTCGCCCCCGCCGAACCGCTTGAGGACTCGCTCGCCGAGTTGGCGGCGTGGATCGCCGCCTCCGACGCGGAGGACGGCGGCGAGCACGCCCGCCGCCAGCTCGAAGCGCGCGGGCTGGTGGCATGAACGGGCCGCTCTCCGGCGCGCGCGTCCCCGCCTTCGGTTTCGCCGAGTGGTTCCGCCCCGGCGAGCGGGAACGGGTGCGCGACGCCCTGGCGGGCCTCAAGGCCGCCGGGGCCAGCCACCTGCGCACCCACCTGTCGTGGGCCGAGTACCACGCGCCGGGCGGCGCCGCGTGGTACGACTGGCTGATCCCCGCCCTCGGCCGCGAGATCGACCTGCTGCCGTGCGTCCACTACACCCCGCCGTCCCTCTCCCGCACCGGCGCCAGCTCCGGCGCGCCGCACCGGCTGAAGGACTACGCCGATTTCGTCGACATGGTGCTGACCCGCTACGGCGAGCACTTCTCCCACATCGAGCTGTGGAACGAACCCAACAACCTGCTCGACTGGGACTGGCGCGCCGACCCGGAGTGGGACCTGTTCTGCGAGATGATCGGCAACGCCGCCCACTGGGCCGAGCACCGGGGCTGGCGCGCGGTGCTCGGCGGCCCCTCGCCGTTCGACCCCCACTGGCTCGACCTGATGGGCCGTCGCGGCGTGCTCGGCGTGGTGTCGGCGGTGGGGCTGCACGGCTTCCCCGGCACCTGGAACAGCGCCGCCTCGGGCTGGACCGGCTGGGGCGCCCACGTGGCGGAAATGCGCGCGGTGCTCGACCGCCACAACCCGGCCGCCGAGGTGTGGATCACCGAGGCCGGATACTCCACCTGGCGCCACGACGAGGCGGAGCAGGCGCGGCGCTTCCGCGACGCCCTCGCCGCCCCCGCCGACCGCCTCTACTGGTACGGCTGGCAGGACATCCCGCGCGACGTGCCGGTGCAGGAAGGCCTCTACTTCGACCCCCGCCACTACCACATGGGCGTGACCGACGCCGCCGGGCGGCCCAAGCTGCTGCGCCGGATGCTGGAGGCGGAGGGCGTGCCCGGCCTCGCCCGCCTGCCCGCCCGCCCGCGCCGCGCGCCCGAACGGCCGGTGGCGGTGATCGGCGGCGCCGGGTTCATCGGCAGCAACCTCGCCGACGCCTTCGCCGCCGAGGGCACCGACGTGGTGGTGCTGGACAACCTTTCCCGCCCCGGCGTGGAGGCCAACCTCGACTGGCTGAAGGGCCGCCACGACCGCCGCGTCCACCCCCTGCTCGCCGACGTGCGCGACGCGGCGGCGGTGGCCGAGGCGGTAAGCGGCGCCCGGGCGGTGTTCAACTTCGCCGCCCAGGTGGCGGTGACCACCAGCCTCGACGATCCGCTGCACGATTTCGCCGTCAACGTCGGCGGCACGCTGGGCGTGCTGGAGGCGGTGCGCCGCCACGCGCCCGAGGCGCCGGTGATCTTCGCCTCCACCAACAAGGTCTACGGCAACTTGGCCGACATCCCCCTCGACGACGCCGACGGCCGCCACCTGCCCGCCGACCCGGAGCTGCGCGCCCGGGGCGTCGCCGAGGACCGGCCGCTGGACTTCTGCACCCCTTACGGCTGCTCCAAGGGCGCGGCGGACCAATACGTCCTCGACTACGCCAAGAGCTTCGGCCTCAAGACCGCGGTCCTGCGGATGAGCTGCATCTACGGCCGCCGCCAGTTCGGCACCGAGGACCAGGGCTGGGTCGCCCACTTCCTGATCCGCGCCCTGGCGGGCGAGCCGATCGCGATCTTCGGCGACGGCCGACAGGTGCGCGACGTGCTCGACGTGCGCGACGCGGTGGCGGCCTACCGCGCCGTGCTGGCGGGCATCGACGGCGTCGCGGGCCAAGCGTTCAACCTCGGCGGCGGCCCCGCCAACGCGGTGGCCCTCACCGACGTGCTGGCCGAGATCGCCGCCCGCACCGGCACCGCGCCGGAGATCCACCACCGCCCCTGGCGCACCGGCGACCAGCTCTATTTCGTCGCCGACACCCGCCGCCTCGCCCGCGCCACCGGCTGGGCGCCGCGCGTCGGCTGGCGCCAGGGCGTCGCCGACCTCGCCGACTGGCTCGCCGCCGAGCGCGCCCCCACCCCCCGCCGGAGGCTCCGCGCATGACCCTCGCCCTTCGTCCCGCGCCGCGCCGCCTCGCCCATCCCCCGCCGAAGACCGCATTGGAGGCACGGCGGGTGCTCGTCACCCTCGACGCGGTGGGCGGCGTCGGCCGCTACGCGGTGGACTTGGCGCGCGGCCTCGGCGACCGCGGCGTCGACACCCTGCTGCTGGGCTTCGGCCCCCCTCCGCAGCCCGAGTTCGCCGCCGAGTGCCGCGCCCTGCCGCGCGCCGAACTGGCGTGGAGCGACGCCGGGCTGGACTGGGCCGACGACGCCGACGCGGCGGCGCAGACCGCCGCCCTCGACGCCCAGATTTCCGCGTGGCGGCCCGATCTGGTCCACCTCAACGCCCCGGCCCTCGCCGCCGATCTCGACACCCCGGTGCCGGTGGTGGCGGCGCTGCACTCCTGCACCGCCACCTGGTGGGCGGCGGTCAAGGGCACGCCCCTGCCGCCCGACTGGCACGCGCGGCGCGACCGCGTCGCCCGGGGCCTCGCCCGCGCCTGCCGGGTGGTGGTGCCGAGCGCCGCCTTCGGCGCGGCGGCGCGGCGGGTCTACGGGCCGCTGCCGCACCTGCGGGTGGTGCCCAACGCGGCGGCGGCGCGCAGCGGCGACAACGCGGGCGACCCGTTCGTGTTCGCCGCCGCCCGCTGGTGGGACGAAGGCAAGGACGCCGCCGCCCTCGACGCCGCCGCCGCCCTGTGCCGCTGGCCGGTGTTCATGGCCGGGCCGCTCGAAAGCCCGTCGGGCCAGCGCGTCGCCCTCGCCCACGCCCACGCCAGGGGCGCCCTGCCCGCGGCGATGGTGGCCGACACCATGGCGCGGGCGGCGATTTTCGTCTCCCCCTCGCGCTACGAGCCGTTCGGTCTGGCGGCGCTGGAGGCCGCCACGGCGGGGGCGGCGCTGGTGCTGGCGGACATCCCCACCTACCGGGAAATCTGGGCGGGCGCCGCCGCCTTCGTGCCGCCGGGCGACGCCCCGGCGCTCGCCGCCGCGGTGAACGCCCTGGCGGACGATCTCGCCCTGCGCCGCCGCCTCGCGGCGCGGGCGCGGTCGGTGGCGGCGCGCTACGGCGTGGCGCGGCAGGCGGAGGCGATCCGGGCGGTGCATGCCGAAGCGATGCGGGAAACCTGAACCGATGCGCGTGATCCTCTACGTCCACTCCCTGGTGTCCGACTGGAACCACGGCAACGCCCACTTCCTGCGCGGCGTCGCCCGCGAACTGGTGGCCGACGGCCACGACGTGCTCGCCCTCGAGCCGGAGGACGGCTGGAGCCGCGCCAACCTCGTCGCCGACCAGGGCGAGGCGCCGCTCGCGGCGTTCGCCGCCCTGTTCCCCGAGTTGCGCTCCGCCACCTACGGCCCCGGCTTCGACCACGCGGCGGCGCTCTCCGGCGCCGATCTGGCGATCGCCCACGAATGGACCGACCCGGCGGTGCTGGCCGAACTGGGCCGCCTGCGGCGGGAGGGCGACTTCACCCTGCTGTTCCATGACACCCACCACCGCGCGGTGAGCGCCGCCGAGGCGATCGCGGGCCTCGCCATCGCCGAATGCGACGCGGTGCTGGCGTTCGGCGAAAGCCTGGCGAAGCGCTACCGCGCCCACGGCTGGGGGCGCCAGGTGGCGGTGTGGCACGAGGCCGCCGACACCCGCCGCTTCCGCCCTCCGGAAACCGACGCGGCGCGGGAGGGCGACCTGATCTGGATCGGCAACTGGGGCGACGGCGAGCGCGCCGCCGAGCTGGAGGAATTCCTGTTCGGCCCGGCGCGGCGGCTCGGCCTGCGGGGCGAGGTGCGCGGCGTGCGCTATCCCCCCGAGGCGCTGGCGAAGCTTGCCGAGACCGGCCTCGCCTACCGGGGCTGGATCGCCAACGCCGAGGTGCCCGAGGCGTTCGCCCGCTTCAAGGCCACCGTCCACGTGCCGCGCCGCCCCTACGCGGAGGCGCTGCCGGGCATCCCGACGATCCGGATGTTCGAGGCGCTGGCCTGCGGCATCCCCCTGGTGGCGGCGCCGTGGCAGGATTCGGAAGGGCTGTTCCGCGACGGCGACTACCTCGAGGCGGCGGACGGCGCGGCGATGACCCGCCACCTGCGCATGCTGCGCGACGACCCGACGGCGGGGGCCGAGATCGCCGCCCGGGGCCTCGCCACGGTGCGGGCACGGCACACCTGCCGCCACCGCGTCGAGGAACTCTACCGCCTCCTCGCCGTTCACGGTACGGCGCGTGTCCGCGCCGCACTGGCTTCCAAGGAGACGACGTCATGAAACTCGCGGTCTACGGCTCCAGCCTGCTGTCCGCCTACTGGAACGGCGCGGCCACCTATTATCGCGGCATTCTCGGCGCCCTGGCGGCGCGCGGGGTGGAGGTGACGTTCTTCGAGCCGGACGCCCTCGACCGCCAGCAGCACCGCGACATCGACCCGCCCGACTGGTGCCGCGTGGTGGTCTACCCCGCCACCCCGGAGGGGGTCGCGGCGGCGACCGCCGAGGCGGCGGCGGCCGACGTGGCGGTCAAGACCAGCGGCGTGGGTTACGCCGACGACGCGCTGCTGGAACAGGTGTTCGCCCACGCCCGCGACGACGCCCTCAAGGTGTGGTGGGACGTGGACGCCCCGGCCACCCTCGCCGAAATCGCCGACGACGACACCCACCCGCTGCGCGCCGCCCTGCCGGAGCTGGACCTGGTGCTCACCTACGGCGGCGGCGACGTGGTGTGCCGCCGCTACGCCGCCCTCGGCGCCAAGGACTGCGTGGCGGTGTACAACGGCCTCGACCCGGCCACCCACCACCCGGTGCCGCCGGAGCCGCGCTTCACCTGCGATCTCGGCCTGCTCGCCAACCGCCTGCCCGACCGCGAGGAACGCATCGACCGGTTCTTCCTCGAACCGGCGGCGGAACTGCCCGACGCGCGCTTCCTCCTCGGCGGTTCGGGGTGGGACGACAAGACGGTGCCGCCCGGGGTGCTCAAGCTCGGCCACGTCGGCACCGCGTTCCACAACGCCTTCAACTGCTCCGCCCGCGCGGTGCTCAACGTCAACCGCGCGAGCATGGCGCAGACCGGCTATTCGCCGCCCACCCGCCTGTTCGAGGCGGCGGGCGCGGGCGCCTGCGTCATCACCGACGCGTGGCGCGGCGTCGAGATGTTCCTCACCCCCGGCGAGGAGGTGCTGGTGGCGCGCGACGGCGCCGACGTGGTGGACGCCCTGGGCGAGCTGACGCCGGAGCGGGCGCGGGAAATCGGCGCCGCCGCCCTCGACCGGGTGCGCGCCGAGCACACCTACGCCCGCCGCGCCGAGGCGCTGGCGGAAACCCTCACCGCCGCGCTGGCGGCCAAACGCGGAGACCGCGCGGCATGAAAGCCAAGCCCCTCGACCTCGTCTTCCTCGGCCTGTCGCTCAGTTCCTCGTGGGGCAACGGCCACGCCACCACCTATCGCGCGCTGCTGAAGGGCCTGGCGGCGCGGGGCCACCGCCTCACCTTCCTCGAACGCGACGTGCCGTGGTACGCCGCCCACCGCGACCTGCCCGACCCGGGCTTCTGCACCCTCCACCTCTACCGCGACCTGGCCGAGCTGGCGCAGCGCCACGGCGACGCCATCGCCCACGCCGACGCGGTGGTGGTCGGCTCGTTCGTGCCGGAGGGGGAGGCGGCGCTCGACTATGTGCTCGCCACCGCCCTCGGCGTGCGCGCGTTCTACGACATCGACACCCCGGTGACCCTCGCCGGGCTGGCCTCCGGCGCCACCGACTACATCGCGCCGCGCCAGATCCCCCAGCTCGATCTCTACCTCAGCTTCTCCGGCGGCAAGGTGCTCGAGCGGCTGAAGGCCGAGTACGGCGCGCGCCGCCCGGCGGCGTTCTACTGCGCCGCCGACGAAGCCCTCTACCGCCCCCTCGACGAGGAGAAGACCTGGGACCTCGGCTACCTCGGCACCTACAGCGCCGACCGCCAGCGCGGCCTCGAACGGCTGCTGCTGGAACCGGCGCGGCAGTTGCCGCACATGCGGTTCGTGGTGGCGGGCGCCCAGTATCCCGCCGACGTCGACTGGCCCGCCAACGTCGAGCGCATCGAGCACGTGGCGCCGCGCGACCACGCGCGCTTCTACGCCCGCCAGCGCTACACCCTCAACCTCACCCGCGCCGACATGATCGCCGCCGGGTGGTCGCCCTCGGTGCGGCTGTTCGAGGCCGCCGCCTGCGGCACGCCGATCCTCTCCGACCGCTGGCGCGGCCTCACCCACCTGCTGCCCGACGCGGTGCGGATCGTCGACGACGGCCGCGACGTGGTGGCGGCGCTGATCGCTCCCCACGCCGCCGGGCGCCGCCTCGCCGAATCCGCCCGCGCCCTGGTGCTGGACCGCCACACCGGCACCGCCCGCGCCCGCCAGTTGGAGGACGAGATCGCCGCCGTGGCGCCCCGCAGCCCGGCGCGCGCCGGATTCGCGGCGGCGGCCGGAAGGTAGGGGCCGATGCGCAGCGTCGCCGAACGGATCGCCGACCTCGCGCCGTGGTTCCACAACCTCGACCTGGACGGCGTCGCCACCGCGCCCGACCATTTCCTCGGCGACTATCCGCGCCACAAGTGGGCGCGCTTCGCCGACGCCATCCCCGCCGACCTCTCCGGCCGCACCGTGCTCGACATCGGCTGCAACGCCGGGTTCTACGCCCTCGAAATGAAGCGGCGCGGCGCCGACCGGGTGGTGGGCGTCGACCACGATCCGCGCTACCTCGCCCAGGCCGCCCTCGCCGCCGAGGTCACCGGCCTCGACATCGAGCTGCGCCGCGCCTCGGTCTACGACGTCGCGGCCCTGGGCGAGCGCTTCGACGTGGTGCTGTTCCTCGGCGTGCTCTACCACCTGCGCCACCCGCTGCTGGCGCTGGACCTGATCCGCGCCCACGTCGCCGCCGACCTGCTGGTGTGCCAGTCGCTGCTGCGCGGCGACGCCGAGGCCGCACCGCTGGCCGACGACTACCCCTTCGAACATCAGGACATCTTCTCCGCCCCCGGCGCGCCGCGCATGCAGTTCGTCGAGCGCGCCTTCGCCGGGGACCCCACCAACTGGTGGATCCCCAACCCGCCCTGCCTCGAGGCGATGCTGCGCAGCGCCGGATTCGCGGTGCTGGCGCGGCCCGAGCCGGAGGTGTTCGTCTGCCGGGTCGCCGAACCCGGCCCGATGGTGGAGCCGCCGCCCGCCATCCGCACCGGAGCCTTGCCATGACCGTGACCTTCGACGCCGCGCCGCCGCCGATGCGCGCGGCGGTGATCGCCGCCCCCGGGCGGGTCGAGATCGTCCAGGCGCCGCGCCCGGTGCCGGGGGTGGACGAGGTGTGCTTCCGCGTCGAGGGCTGCGGGGTGTGCGCCTCCAACCTCGGGCCGTGGGCCGGGCCGCCGTGGCAGAGCTTCCCGCTGCCGCCCGGCGCGCCGGGGCACGAGGCGTGGGGCATGGTCGAGGCGGTCGGCCCCGGCGTCGCGGCGGTCAAGGCGGGCGACCGGGTGGCGGCGCTGTCGCAGCACGGCTTCGCCGAGTTCGACATCGCCCACCAGGACCACCTGCTGGTGCTGCCGCCCGGCTTCGCCGACCGGCCCTTCCCCGGCGAGCCGCTCGCCTGCGCCGTCAACATCTTCCGCCGCAGCGGCTGCGGCCCCGGCACCACGGTGGCGGTGATCGGCGTCGGCTTCCTCGGCGCCGCCCTGGTCCGCCTCGCCCACGACGCCGGGGCGCGGGTGATCGCGATTTCCCGTCGCGCCGAATCCCTCGAACTGGCGCGCGAGATGGGCGCCGACGAAACCGTGGCGATGGAAGACCACGACGCGATCCTCGCGCGGGTGCGCGACCTCACCGGCGGGCGCGGCTGCGACGTGGTGGTGGAGGCGGTGGGCAAGCAGTGGCCGCTGGACCTGGCGGGCGCCATCGCCGCCGAGCGCGGGCGGCTGGTGATCGCGGGCTACCACCAGGACGGCCCGCGCCAGGTGGACATGCAGGGCTGGAACTGGAAGGGCCTCGACGTGGTGAACGCCCACGAGCGCGACCCGGAGGTCTACATGCGCGGCATGCGCGCCGCCCTGGCGCTGGCGGAAAGCGGCCGCCTCGACCCGCTGCGGCTGGTCACCCACACCTATCCCCTCGAGCGCTTGGCCGATGCGCTCGACGCCACCCGCGACAAACCGCCCGGGTTCCTCAAGGCGGTGGTCACGCCATGAGCCGCCCGCGCGTCGGCTTCCTCGGCCTCGGCTGGATCGGCCGCCACCGCCTGGAGGCGGTGCGCGCAAGCGGCGCGGTGACGGTGGCCGCCCTCGCCGACGCCAGCGAGACCGCCCGCGCCCAGGCCGCCGCCCTGGCGCCGGAGGCCGAGGTGGTGGCGGAAGACCTGCCCGCCCTGCTCGCCTGCGGCCTCGACGGCGTGGTGATCGCCACCCCCAGCGCCCTGCACGCGGCGCAGACGGTGGCGGCGCTCGACGCCGGGCTGGCGGTGTTCTGCCAGAAGCCCCTCGGCCGCAACGCGGCGGAGGCGGAGGCGGCGGTGGCCGCCGCCCGGCGCGCCGACCGCCTGCTGGCGGTGGACATGAGCTACCGCCACTGCGTCGCCACCCAGCCGCTGCGCCGCCTCGCGCAATCGGGCGAGCTGGGGCGGGTGTTCGCCGGGGAGTTCACCTTCCACAACGCCTATGGGCCGGACAAGGCGTGGTATCGCGACCCGCGCCTCGCGGGCGGCGGCTGCGTCGCCGACCTCGGCGTGCATCTCGTCGACCTGGCGCTGTGGGCGCTCGGCTTCCCCGAGATCGTCGCGGTGGAGAGCCGCCTCTACGCCGGGGGCAGGCGCCTGCCGCCCGACCCGGCGGAGGTGGAGGATTTCGCCCTCGCCACGCTGGAAACGGCGGACGGCGCCAGCCTGCGCATCGCCTGCTCGTGGAACCTCGCCGCCGGGTGCGACTGCGTGATCGGCGCCGGCCTGTTCGGCACCGAGGGCGGCGTGACCCTCGCCAACGACGGCGGCTATTACGACTTCACCGCCACCCGCCTGCGCGGCACCGCGCGCGAGGTGCTGGCCCAGCCGCCCGACGCCTGGGGCGGCCGCGCCGCCGCCGACTGGGCGCGCCGCCTCGCCGCCGGAGAGGGCTTCGACCCGGCGGCGGAGGAACTGGCGACGGTGGCGCGGGTGGTGGACCGGATCTACGGCCGCGTCACCAGCCGTTGAAGCGGCTGGCGGTGCCGGTCACCTCGCCGGGGGTTTCCGCGTCCACCAGCAGATATTCGCCGAACTGGGCGGCGGTGGCGCAGGCGTGGTTGGGCAGCACCCGCACCCGCGCGCCCACCGGCAGGTCGAGCGGCGCGGCGCCGCTGCCCGGGCGCGGCGCGATCACCCCGTGTTCCTGCGACGCCTTGATCACGATGTGGTCGGGGAACGGCGTGCCCGCCGCGTCGCACACCAGGCCGTAGCCCTGGTCCACCGGCAGGGCGGCGGTGCCCCGGTCGCGCGACATCGCCATCCACCCGGCGTCGATCAGGGTCCAGCCCTTGTCGCGCTGGTGGCCGATCACGCTCGCCAGCACCGAGAGGGCGATATCCTCCACCGCGCACACCCCCAGGCCCGCCATGACCAGGTCCTGGAACATGAACACCCCGGCGCGCACCTCGGTGACGCCGGTGAGATCCCGCGCGAACAGCGCCGTGGGGGTGGACCCCACCGACACCACCGGGCACGGCAGACCGGCGGCGCGCAACGTCCCGGCCGCCGCCACCACGGCGGCGCGCTCGGTTTCCGCCATCGCCGCGATCGCCGCCTCGCCGGGCACCGCATAGGAGCCGCCCGAGTGGGTGAGCACGCCGCGCAGCTCGGCGCCGCCGTCCTCCAGCGCCCGGCCGACCGCGACGATCTCGGCGGCGCGCTCCGGCTGCAGCCCGGCGCGCTCGCCGTCCACGTCGATCTCGATGAACGCCGGGAGGCGGTCGCCCCGCTCCCGCGACCACGCCGCCACCGCCTCGGCGGCGGCCACCGAATCGAGGATCACCGACACCGCGCAGCCCGCCATCCGCAGCGCGCCGACGCGGTCGAGCTTGTCAGGCGTGATGCCCACCGCGTAGGTCACGTCCTTCGCCCCGGCGGCGGCGTACACCTCCGCCTCCTTCAAGGTGGAAACCGTGATCGGCGTGCCCGCGCCCACCAGGTGGACGAACACGTCGGCGCTTTTCGCGGTCTTCATGTGCGGCCGCAGGGTCACGCCGAACGGCGCGAGCCGCGCCCGCAGGCGCGCGAGGTTGTGCGCGACCTTGGAAACGTCGAGCAGCAGCGCCGGAGTGGCGGATTCGGCGATGGACATGGCGGGCCTCCGTTGGGGGGAAGGGACGATCTCCGATCCTGCCGCCTCGGCGGGGCGGGCGCAAGGTCAGCCGAGCGCCGCCTCCCCGGCGATCAGCTCGGCGTAGTCGCGGCGGCGCACCGCGCCCGCGGGGCCGACCTCGAGGATCAGGTCGGCGTCGCGCACGGTGGCGAGGCGGTGCGCGATCACCAGGGTGGTGCGGCCCTCGGCGAGTTCGGCGAGCGCGCGGCGGATCTCCCGCTCGGTGCGGGAATCGAGGGCGGAGGTGGCCTCGTCGAGGATCAACAGCGGCGGGTTCTTGAGGAACATCCGCGCGATCGCCACCCGCTGCCGCTGCCCGCCGGAGAGCTTGACGCCGCGCTCCCCCACCACCGTGTCGAGGCCGTGGGGCAGGTCGGCGATCAGGCTGTCCAGCCGGGCGCGCCGCGCCGCCTCGGCGATCTCGGCGTCCGAGGCGTCGAGGCGGCCGTAGGCGATGTTCTCCCGCAAGGTGCCGCCGAACAGGAACACCTCCTGCTGCACGATGCCGATCTGCCCGCGCAGCGACGCCAGGGTGAGGGTGCGGACGTCGACGCCGTCGATCGTCACCCGGCCCGCGTCGACGTCGTAGAAGCGCGGCAGCAGCGAGCAGATCGTGGTCTTGCCGACGCCGGACGGCCCCACCAGCGCCACCGTCGTCCCCGGCGGCACGACGAGGTCGAAATCCTTGAGCACCGGGCGCGCCGGGTCGTAGCCGAAGCGCACCCCCTCGAACCGCACCTCGCCCCGGAACGGCGGCGCCGCCGTGGCGCCCGGGCGGTCCGCCACGTCCGGCTCGGTGTCGATCAGCTCGCAATAGCGGCGGAACCCGGCGATCCCCTTCGGGTACATCTCGATCACCGCGGTGATGCGCTCCAGCGGGCGGAAGAACACCCCCACCAGCAGCAGGAAGCCGACGAAGCCGCCGGGGGTGAGCGAACCTTCGACGACATAGTGCGCCCCCGCCACCATCACCAGCACCATCACCGCGCGCATCCCCACGTAGCCCAGCGCCATCGCCCCCGCCATGATGCGATAGGCGGCGAGCTTGGTGCGGCGGTAGGCGGCGTTGCTCTCGGCGAAGCGGGCGCGCTCGTGGTCCTCGTTGGCGAACGCCTGCACCACCCGCACGCCGCCGACGCTCTCCTCGATGCGGACGTTGAAATCGCCGACGCGGCCGTACAGCTCCTGCCAGGTGCGGGTCATGCGGCCGCCGTAGCGCGCCGTCACCAGCGCCACCAGCGGCGCGGCGACGGCGGTGATCCACGCCAGCGGCGCGTGCACCCACAGCATCACCGCGAACGCGCCGCCGAAGGTCATCAGCGCGATCAGCAGGTCCTCCGGCCCGTGGTGGGCGACCTCGCCGATCTCCTCCAGGTCCTTGGTGACGCGGCCGACGAGGTGGCCGGTCTTGTGGCTGTCGAAGAACCGGAACGACAGCTTCTGCAAGTGGTCGAAGGCGCGGCGGCGCATCTCGGTCTCGATGTTGACGCCGAGCATGTGGCCCCAATAGGTGACCACCGCCCCCAGCCCGGCGTTGGCGAGGTACACCGCCAGCAACGCCGCCGCCGCGAGGCCGATCAGCGCCGCGTCGCCGAGCGGCAGCAGGTCGTCCACGAACGCCTTGATCGCCAGGGGGAAGCCCAGTTCCAGCACGCCGGAGGCGACGGCGCAGGCGAGATCGAGCGCCAGCAGGCCGAGGTGGGGGCGATAGTAGGCGAGGAAGCGTTTCAGCATCGCAGGGTTCCGTTCATCGGCCGCGCGCCAGCAGCCACACCAGATAGGCGCCGCCGAGCAGGGCGGCGAACAGCCCCAGCGGCAATTGATAGGGGAACGCGAGGGTGCGCGCCAGCCAGTCGGAGAGGGTGAGCAGCGCCGCCCCCGCCAGCGCCGCCCCCCAGGCGTGGCGCAGCGGGTCGCCGAGGCCCGACAGCCGCGCCAGGTGCGGCGCCACCAGCCCGACGAAACTGAGCGGCCCGACGAACAGCGCCGCCGCCGCCGCGAGGGCGCCCGCCGCCAGCACCGACGCCGCCCGCCAGCGCCCCACCGCGAGGCCCAGCCCGGCGGCGGCGGCATCCCCCAGCGGCAGCAGCCGCAGGCCG
>JAUVUZ010000023.1 GCA_030604885.1 Alphaproteobacteria bacterium
CCGCCTTGGCGGCGGCCTCGGCCTCGGCGAGGCGGGTGGTGGCGGCGGCGAGCGCGGCATCCGCCGCGATCCGCTCGGCCTCGGCGTCCCGGGTGCGTTCGGCGGCGCGGGCGAGGGCGGCGGGGGCCTCCGCCGCCTCGGCGCCGAGACGGTCGCGCTCGGCGGCGACGGCGGCGCGGCGGCCCTCGGCGTCGGCGATCTGGCCGTCGGCGCGGGCGAGGTCGCCGCCGATCTGCTCCAGCCGCTCGGCGTTGCCGCGGGTGGCGCGCTCCAGGCGGCGTTCCTCCTGGTCGACGGCGTCGCGCTCGGAGACCAGCTTCTGCAACGCCTGCTGCGCTTCGGCGGCGCGTTCCCGCGCCGGGTCCACGGCGGCGAAGGCGTCGGCCTGGAGGGTGGCGGCCTCGGCGGCGGCGGCGGTGGCAGCGGTCACCGCCGCCTCGGCCTCGGCGAAGCGGGCGCGCGCCTCGGCGAGGGCGGCGGCGGCGGCCTCCCACGCGCGGCGGGTGAGGGCGACCTCGAGGCCGCGGATCTCCTCGGACAGGGTGCGGTATTTGGCGGCCTGGCGGGCCTGGCGGTCGAGGCCCTGCTTCTGCGTCGCCAGGGCGCCCAGCACGTCGTCGAGGCGGGCGAGGTTGTTCTCGGCGGCGCGCAGGCGCAGCTCCGCCTCGTGGCGGCGGGAATAGAGGCCGGAGATGCCCGCCGCCTCCTCCAGCAGGGCGCGGCGCTGCGCCGGGGCGGCGGCGATCAGCTCGCTGATCTTGCCCTGGGAGACGATCGCGGTGGAGCGGGCGCCGGTGGCGGCGTCGGCGAACAGCAGCTGCACGTCGCGGGCGCGCACCTCCTTGCCGTTGACGCGGTAGGTGGAGCCGCCGCCGCGCTCGATCCGGCGCGAGACTTCCAGCTCGTCGGCGGTGTTGAGGGCGGCGGGGGCGATGCGGGCGCGGTTGTCGAGGGTGAGCGCCACCTCGGCGACGTTGCGCGGCGGGCGCTCGCGCGACCCGGCGAAGATCACGTCGTCCATCTCGCCGCCGCGCATCTGCCTGGCCGAGGTTTCGCCCATCACCCAGCGCATCGCCTCGACGAGGTTGGACTTGCCGCAGCCGTTCGGGCCGACCACCCCGGTCAGCCCGGGTTCGACCAGGAGTTCCGTGGGTTCGACGAACGACTTGAATCCGCTGAGGCGCAGCTTGGTGAACTGGATCATGCGGGGATTATGCCTGCTTGCGCCCCGCCCGCAAGTGTCGGCCGTCGCCGGTTATTTCTTTCCGGCGGCGGTTTCGATGGCCTTGGTCAGCTCGGCCTGGGAGACGTTGGCGTTGAGCTTCTGACCGTTGATGACGAGGGTGGGGGTGGAATCGATGCCCTGCTTCTCGAACGCCTCGGCGCGGCGGTCGAGGAGCTTCTGGAACAGCGCCTTGTCGGCGAAGGCGGCGTCCACCTGCGCCGGGGTCATGCCCGCGAGACCGGCGATCCCGGCGAGGGCCTGGCGCGGGTTCTGCGCGGTGGCCCAGGCGTTCTGCTCGGCGAACAGCGCCTCGGAGAGCACCGGCGCGGTGTCGGCGGGGGCGGAGTGGACCAGCATCGCCGCCGCCATCGCCAGGCCGTCGAGCGGGTAGTCCACCAAGGTCAGCTTGGCGCGCCCGGTCTCGACGAAGGTCTTCACCAGCCACGGCCGGTTCTCTTTGTGGAAGGCGGCGCAGTGGGGGCAGGTGTAGGAGGAGTATTCGAGGATCGTCACCGGCGCGTCGGCGCGCCCCAGGGTGAGGTCGTGGAGGTCCTGGGCGCGGGCGGCGGGGGCGAGAAACGCCAGCGCGGCGAACGCGAGGGCGAGGCGACGAAGCGATGCGATCACGGAAAGGCTCCTGGTCCGGAAAACGAGGTGTGCCGATGAGATAAAGCGGCGGCGGGCGGAAATCACCCCCCGGCGCGGGTTTTCATCGTCCGCGCGAGTTGCTCCAGGGCGTCGCGCAACCCCGGGTCGGCCACCGCCGCGCAACGCGCCGTCTCCTCGGCGGAAAGCTCGGGGGGCGGCGGCGCGGGCTTGGGCGCGGGCTTGGGCGGCGGCAGCGTGCCCAGCTCGATTTTCAGCCGCGACACCGCGCCGTAGCCGAAGTGGCCGTTGATGCGCGCGAGAACCTCCGGCTCGCCGTGGCGCAGCACCATGCCGTAGGCGGCGGCGCCGACGCGCACCACCAGGGTCGCGCCCCCGGCCGATCCGGCGCGGGGCTTCTGCACCCGCAAGGGCAGGGCGTTGGCGGCGACCTCGGGGCCGACGATCTCGGCCCAGCGCGCCAGGATGTCCACGTCGAGGAAGCCCTTCTTGCCCACCAGCGGCTTGACGATCGACGCCACCGCCAGGCCGAGGGGATGGGGGCGGTATCGGCGCGGCGCGGGCTTGGGCGCGGCGGGGGGCTTGGGGGCGGGCTTTTTCATCGCCCCAGCATACGCGATCGCCGCCCCTTGACGAAAGCGCGCGGTTCGCGTCCTCTCGGGCGATGTTCGACCTCGCCCCCGACGCCCTCGCCGCCCGCCTGCTCGCCTGGTACGACGCCGGTCACCGCGACCTGCCGTGGCGGCCCGCGCCCGGCGCCCTGGGCGATCCTTACCGGGTGTGGCTCTCCGAGGTGATGCTGCAGCAGACCACGGTGGCGGCGGTGATTCCCTACTACCGCGCGTTTCTCGACCGCTGGCCGACGGTGGAGGCCCTGGCGGCGGCCGACGACGCCGAGGTGATGGCCGCCTGGGCTGGGCTGGGCTACTACTCCCGCGCCCGCAACCTGCTGGCCTGCGCCCGCGCGGCGGCGGCGGCGGGCGGCTTTCCGCCCACCGCGGCGGCGCTGGCGAAGCTGCCGGGCCTCGGCCCCTACACCGCCGCGGCGGTGGCGGCGATCGCGTTCGGCGAGGCGGCGGCGGCGGTGGACGGCAACGTCGAGCGGGTGCTGGCGCGCCTCACCGACGACGCCACGCCGCTGCCCGCGTTCAAGGCCCGGGCGCGGGCGCTGGCCCAGGCGCTGGTGCCGGCGGCGCGCCCCGGCGATTTCGTCCAGGCGAGCATCGACCTGGGGGCCACGGTGTGCCGCCCGCGCAACCCGGATTGCCTGCTCTGCCCCTGGCGCGACGCCTGCCGCGCCCGCACCGCGGGCACGGTGGAAGCGCGCCCGGTGCGGCCGCCCAAGGCGGCGCGGCCCCACCGCCTCGGCACCGTCTACTGGGTGTGGAGCGAGCGGGGGGTGTGGCTGGTGCGGCGGCCGGAGAAGGGACTGCTGGGCGGCATGCTCGGCCTGCCCACCGGCGAGTGGCGCGTTGGAGAAACCCGCCCGCGCCTCGCCGGGGCGTGGGCGGGGACCACCCTCAACCGCGGCGTCGGCCACGTGTTCACCCACTTTTCCCTCGATCTGGCGGTGGTGCGGGTGCATATCCCCCACGGCACGCCGGAGGCGGAGGTGGCCGCCGCGTTCGGCGAGGGGTTCTGGGGAACCGCCGCCGACCTGGACGGACTGCCGACGGTGATGCAAAAGGCGCGCAAGCTCGCGGAGGAGACCCGATGATTGCCATGACCACCCTCGCCGGATTCGCCGCCGCCGCGGTTCTGCTGGCGCTGGCGCCGGGGCCGGACAACCTGTTCGTGCTCACCCAGTCGGCGCTCAAAGGCCGCGCCGCCGGGCTGATGGTGACCCTCGGCCTCTGCACCGGGCTGGTCGCCCACACCGTGCTGGTGGCCCTGGGCGTGGCGGCGGTGTTCCAAACCTCCGAGACCGCGTTCACCGCCCTGAAGCTGGTGGGCGCCGCCTACCTCGCCTGGCTGGCGTGGAAGGCCCTGCGCGCCCCGGCGGAGGACATCGCCCCGGGCGCCGCGCCGCCTCTCGACCTCCGGCGGATGTATCTGCGCGGCATCGTCATGAACCTCACCAACCCCAAGGTGGCGATTTTCTTCCTCGCCTTCCTGCCGCAGTTCGCCGATCCGGCGCGGGGGTCTCTGGCGGCGCAGATGCTGGCGTTGGGCGGGGTGTTCATCGCCTGCGCCTGGGCGGTGTTCTCGCTGATCGCGCTGGCGGCGGACCGGCTCTCCCTGTGGCTGCGGCGCTCGGCGCGCGGCCAGGTGCTGCTCAACCGCGCCGCCGGGCTGGTGTTCCTCGGCCTCGCCGCCAGGCTCGCCCTGGCCCAGCGCTGAAAAAACCATCCGAAAGCATGAGAGGGTGTACGAAAGGCGGAATCCGCTGCGATTCCCCTATGGGTTGATGTATTCTGTGCCGTGGCAACCGGGGGAGGGTGGCATGGGCGGAATCCGCGACACGGCCGACTTCGCAGCGCTGGTGGAGTCCCTGGCGGCCAACCGTTCGGGGGGATCGGTCGGCAAGCTTCACGTGATCGTTCTCGCCGAGGCCCGCGACGACCCGGAGTGGGCGCGCAAACTGCCGAAGATCCGCGCCATCGCCGAAGGCATCCTCGACGCCCGGCTGGCGCGGGACGAAGCCTATTTTCCCGGCGCGCCCGGCCAGTATCTGCTGGTGTTCCCGCGCCTCGACGAGGTCGAGGGGGCGGTACGCGCCGCGGCGCTGGCGCGGGAAATCCACGGGCACCTGTTCGGCGTCGCCGGGCGCGATTTCGCGGTGACCACCAAGGTGGTGCCGCTGGCGCGGCTGATCGCCCGCCGGGCCAGGGGCGGGGCGGCGCCCGCCGAGGCGCCGCCGACGGAGGCGCAGCCCCGGCACGGCATCCTCCTCGACGCGATGTTCCAGCCGATCTGGGATTCCCTGGGCCAAGCCCTCGTCGGCAACCGCGTCACCATCCGCCGGATCTTCCACGGACGCGAGATCTTCGGCCCCGCCGTGCTGTTCGGCGGCGACGAGGACCCCCTCGCCCTCGAGGTCAACGCGGTGCTGCGCCGCGCCATCCTCGACGGCGCGGCGCGGCGGGCGACGCTGTTCCTGCCGCAGGTGGTCAACACCCTGGTGCTCCAGGATGCGGACCCGATTCGCCGCTGGGTGGGGGAGACCGCGCGCCTCCATGCGGGCAAGCTGGTGATCGAGCTGGCGGGCGGCCTCGCCGCCGCCGGGCGCCCGGGGTTGCGTGCCCTGATTCGCGGGATTCGCGCCGAGGGCGCCGAGGTGGCGGTGCAAAGCGTGCCGGACCGGGACCTGGGGGCGCTGTTCGGCACGTTCGGGGTGCGCTACCTCTGCATCAACGAGCAGCAGATTCGCGGCGCGGGCCTCAGCCCTTCGGCCGCGGTGGCGCTGTTCACGGTGATCGCCCACGAGGTGCGCAACCTCGGCATGAAGCTCTGCCTGTGGAACGTCGGCGCCCCCCGCGAGATCAAGTGCGCGATTCCCCTGGGCTTCCGCTATTTCACCGGGGCGGCGGTGGGGCCGACCGTCGCGTTCCCCGCCGAGGCGTGCCCGAAATCCGCCGAGCAGGTGTTCGCCTGAGGCGGCGCGACCGGATTCCCGTTGCCCCCGCCCCGGCGAAGTGTTAGAGCCGAAGGCATGAACAGCCACGCCACCTTTACCGTCTTCAAGGGGTATTGGCGCTTCCGCTAGGAAGCGGCATGGCGTCATCGCGTGTGACCAGTGCCGCCGGGTTCGGGCGGCATGGTCAAGTCAAGCGATGCAAGTTCGGACACGGCGGCCTTCGAGAAGGAAGGGCCGATGATTTCCGACATCAGACCGATCAGGACCCGGCGCTGCCGCATCGCGGCATTGCGACGGGAAGACGCGCCCGCGCTTTTGGCGATCACCGACGCCTCGGTGACGGCGCGGGTGCACGTCCTGCCCGAGCCGTTCACCCTCGCCGACGCCGAGGCGCTGATCGCGAGCGGGTGCTTTCTCGGAGTGCGGGGGCGGGGCGACGGGGCGCTTCTCGGCGTCGTCGGCGTCCACCCCAGCGCCGGGTGCGAGGTCGAGGTGGGCTACTGGTTCGCCGCCGCGGCGCGGGGCCGGGGGCTGGCGGCGGAGGCGGTGGAGGCGGTGATCGAGGCCCTGGCCGACGTCGCCCCGGCGCGGCGCATCGTCGCCGAGTGCCTGCCGGAGAACCGGCCGTCGTGGCGGCTTCTGGAGCGGGTCGGCTTTTCCGCCACCGGCCGCAAGGGGGCGCGGCCGGGGCGGGAGCTTCTCGCCTGGCGCGCCCCGGCGGGCGGGGTGCGCTTCGACGTGTGCTGAGGCGTCAGCGCACCAGCACCTGGGCCGCCGTCTTGGTTTCGGCGATCGCCTGACCGGCGGTCGCCGAGGCGGCGGAGATCTCGTCGATGCCGCGCCGGATGCGCGCCACCGCGTCGGACGCCGTCTGCATGTTGGACGACATGTCGCGGGTGACGGTGCTCTGTTCCTCGACCGCGGCGGCGGTGGAGCCGACGTATTCGCGCATCGCGCCGACGCTGCCGCGAATCTGGTCCAGCGCCCGCTCCACCTCGTCGGAGGCGGCCTGCACGCCGCCGATCTCGCGGGTGATCTGCTCGGTGGCGTTGGCCGCCTGCCCGGCGAGGGTCTTGACCTCGTTCGCCACCACCGCGAAGCCCTTGCCCGCCGCCCCGGCGCGCGCGCTTTCGATGGTGGCGTTGAGGGCGAGCATGTTGATCTGCGCGGCGATCGACTGGATCAGCGCGACGATGCCGGTCATCGCGCCGGTGGTGTCGGCGAGCCTGCGCGAGGCGGCGTCGGCGGCGGCGAGGCGGTCGCCCATGCCGTCGGCGGCGGAGCGGGACTGCGCCATGCTGCGCGAGATCTCGGCGATCGAGGCGGCGAGTTCCTCGGCGGCGGCGGCGATCATGTCGACGTTGCCGGTGGTGGTCTCGGCGTCGGCGCCCGCCGCCTCGGCCTGGCCGCCGGTGCGCGCGATCGCCGCTTCCACCTCGGCGAAGTTCTTGTCGATCAGCCGCTTGAGGTCGGACAGCAGGGCCACCTGGCGGGTCACGTCGGTGGCGAACTTGACCACCTTCACCGGCTTGCCGTCGGCGTCGAGCACCGGGTTGTAGGACGCCTCGATCCACACCTCGCGGCCGCCCTTGCCGATGCGCTTGTACTGCGCCTGCTGGTATTGCCCGGCGCGCAGCCGCTCCCAGAACTTGGCGTAGTCGGCGCTCGCCACCTGCTCGGGGCTGACGAAAATCCGGTGGTGCTTCCCTTTGATCTCGTCGAGGGTGTAGCCCATGGCCTTGAGGAAGTTGGGGTTGGCGTCGAGGATGGTGCCGTCGAGGGCGAACGAGATGACCGCCTGGGACTTGTGCAGCGCGGCGATCTGACTTTCGAGGTCGGCGGTGTGGTTGCGCCGGGCGGTGACGTCGGTGGCGATCTTCACCACCTTGACCGGCTTGCCGCGGGCGTCCAGCACCGGAGTGTAGGCGGCCTCGATCCACACCTCGCGCCCGCCCTTGCCGATGCGTTTGAACCGGGAGACGACGGCCTCGCCGCGGTTGAGGCGCTTCCAGAACTCCACGTACTCGGCGCTCCGCGCGTAGTCGGAGTCGACGAACAGGCTGTGCGGCTTGCCCGCGATCTCGGCCAGGGTGTAGCCCATCAGGCCGAGGAAGGCGTCGTTGGCGTCGAGGATCTTGCCCGAAAGGTCGAACTGGATCACCGCCTGCGACCGGCTGATGGCGGCGAGCACGGCGTCGGCGTCGGAGCGCTTCGAGCGAAGGAATGAGAACATTCTCAGGGTCTCCCGGTCTGGTCGGCGGCGCCGGACGCGCTGCTCTGGCGTTGGCTGACGCAAAGCCGGTGCCAACCGCCGCCGCCCCGGATTTCCCGGGAGTCGCGCTCTCTCAAGGGGTTCCCGTCCGCGGCGGCGGCGCGGCCGGATTCGCAAAATGCAACGCAATCTGCTCGGCGACGAACGCGGCGCGCTCCGCCACCGGGGCGAACGGCAGGGCAACGGCGCGGTACCCCAGCGCCCCGTAGGCGCGCAGCATCGCCGCATGGGTGGCCTCCGCCTCGGCGAAGCTCTGCCTGCGCTCGGCATCGCCGACGAAGATCTCGCGCCACGGCGGCGCCACGAACACCGTCCGGGCGTAACGGAAGGTTTCCGCCGCGCGGCGGGCGTGGCCGGGCACCGGCAGCCCGCACACCTCGAGATAGCCGATCACGTCGGGCACGCCGCGGTCGAACAGCACCGGTCCGGGGAGGCTGGACGCCTCGTGCCACGACCGCATCTCCCAGGCGAGCATCAGCTCGGCGAAGCGGGCGCGGTCGCCCCATGGCAGGGCCGGGCCGCCGATGCGCACCTGATCGCGGATGATCGCCCGCCCCGCCTCCGGCATCCGGCGGAATCCCCGTTCGGCCAGGGCGTGGAGCAGGGTGGTCTTGCCGGAGCCGGGGCCTCCGGTGACGACGAAAAAGCGGTCGGACATGCTCGCCTCCGTATCGCTGGCGGACGACGGGGCGGCGCGCGGGCAGGCGCGCCGCGGCGGGAAGAATCGGGGGGAAAAGGACCGCGCCGGGGGCGCGTCAGGAAAGGCCGCTCATCTCCGAGCGGATGCGCTGGCGCAGCAGGTCGATCGGCATCCACTCGCCCTTGGCCTTGAAGTGCCAGAAGGTCCAGCCGTTGCACGAGGGCAGGCCCTGCACCGCCGCGCCGACTTGGTGGATCGAGCCCTTCACGTCGGCCGCCACCAGGGTGCCGTCGGCGCGCACCTTGGCGGCGTAGCGCTGGCGGGCGTCGGCGAGCAGGTCGCCGGGGGCGATCAGCCCGCGCTCCAGCACCGCGCCGAAGGGGACGCGCGGCTCGGTCTTCTTGTTGAACAGCTTGATCGCTTCCGGATCGGCCGGTTCCACCGCGTTGATGCGCGCCCGGGCGCCCGCGATGTAGGTGTCGTCCTGGTCGAGGCCGATGAAGCGGCGGCCGAGGCGCTTCGCCGCCGCGCCGGTGGTGCCGGTGCCGAAGAACGGGTCGACGATCAAATCGCCCGGCTTGGTGGCCGCGAGGATGACGCGGTAGAGCAGGGCCTCGGGCTTCTGCGTCGGGTGGAGCTTGCCGCCGTCCTCGCCCTTGAGGCGCTCGGAGCCGGTGCACAGCGGCAGCAGCCAGTCGGAGCGCATCTGCAGGCCCTCGTTGAGGTCCTTGAGCGCCTCGTAATTGAAGGTGTAGCGCGCGTCCTTGGACTTGGCGCACCAGATCAGGGTTTCGTGGGCGTTGGTGAAGCGGGTGCCCTTGAAGTTCGGCATCGGGTTGGACTTGCGCCAGACGATGTCGTTGAGGATCCAGTAGCCGAGGGTCTGCAGCGCCGCGCCGACGCGGAAGATGTTGTGATAGCTGCCGATCACCCACAGGGTGCCGTCGTCCTTGAGGATGCGGCGGGCGGCGGTGAGCCATTGGGCGGTGAAGCGGTCGTAGGCGGCGAAGCTTTCGAACTGGTCCCAGGCGTCGTCCACCCCGTCCACCCGCGAGTTGTCCGGGCGCAGCAGCTCGCCGCCCAACTGCATGTTGTAGGGCGGATCGGCGAACACCATGTCGACGGATTTTTCCGGCATCGCGTTCATCAGAGCGATGCAATCGCCATGGTGGATGGTGTTGGGCGCGAATGCGATCATTCGGGCACCATGCCGCGTCGCCGAGTCGCCGTCAAGATATGCTTGGAGTCAGCAGTTTGCGGATCGGCGCGAAGGATTTCCGGTGATGTTCGGTGACGCCCAATGTCAAGAGCGCGGCCTGGTGCGCGGCGGTGCCGTAGCCCGCGTTGGTGCACCACCCGTAGCCGGGGAAGCGCGCGTCCAGCCCCAACATGATGCGGTCGCGGTGGACCTTGGCGAGGATCGAGGCGGCGGCGATCGAGGCCGAGAGGCCGTCGCCGCCGACCACCGCGGTGGCGGCGCAGCGCAGCCCCGGCGGGCACTTGTCGCCGTCCACCAGGATGTGGGCGGGCGCCACCGGCAGGCCGTCGAGGGCGCGCCGCATCGCCAGAAAGCTCGCCTGGAGGATGTTGATCGCGTCGATCTCGGCCACCGACGCCTCGCCCAGCGCCCAGATCACGCCGTCGCAATCGGCGAGCCGCGCCGCCGCCGCCTCGCGCCGGGCGGGGGAGAGCTTCTTGGAATCGTCGAGGGCGGCCAGCAGGTCGGCGGGCACCCGCTCGCGCACCAGGATCGCCGCGGCGGCCACCACCGGCCCGGCCCAGGGGCCGCGCCCCACCTCGTCCACCCCCGCCACCGGCAGGCAACCGCAGCCGTCCTCCCACGCGAAATCGGGCATCAGCGCGCCTCCGAGGTGCGGGCCAGGCTCGCCTGCGGCCGGTCGAGGGGCGCGTAGACCGGCCAGTGGCCGTTGGCGACCGCGTCGAGGGAGGGGGTGTCCTGGTCGAGGCGCAGGCGGTAGATCCAGAGGTTGGCCATGATCCGCTCGATGAAGCGCCGGGTCTCGCGGGCGGGCAGCGCCTCGATGAACAGCAGCGGGTCGTTGCCCGCGTTGGCCTTGTCGCGCCACAGGGCGAGGTTGCCCGGACCGCCGTTGTAGGCCACCGCGAGATAGAACAGGTTGCCGCGCACCGCCGGGTCGGCGAGCAGGCGGTTGAGGTAGCGCTGGCCGAGGGCGAGGTTGAACGCCGGGTCGAGGAGGTCGGCGGCGTCCACCGCGCCGCCGCCGACGAAGCGGGCGGTGGCGGGCATCAGCTGCATCAGGCCGAGGGCGCCGCGGCGGCTGGCGGCGCGGGCGTCGAAGCCGGATTCCTGGCGGGTGAAGGCGTAGACCAGGGCGCGGTCCACCTTCCAGCCGTCGGCCGGGCGCCACGCGGGCACCGGATAGCGGGCGTTGTCGTAGATCACCCCCTCGCGCCGCTGCATTTCCGCCGACAGGCGGATCGACAGCCCGGCGAGGCCGCCCGCGTCGGCCACCGCCACCACCGCCTGCTGGGTGGTGGGGTCGACGTTGGGGAACAGCAGCCGCAGCTCCGCCTCGGCCGCCTCCGCCTCGCCGATCTGCAGCAGCGCCATGGCGCGCCGCCCGCCCGGATACTGGGCGAGGGTCTCGCGGTCGTCGCGGGAGAGGGTTTCCGCATCCCAGCCGAAGCCGATCGGCAGGCCGAGGGCGCGCCGGGCGATCAGGCCGTAGAAGGTGCGCGGGTGCTCGGCGGCGAGGCCGAGCCAGCCGTTCACCTCCTGCGGGCGCCGCGCGTGCAGCGCCGCGCGCGCCGCCCAATAGGCGCCGCCCGCCTGGGTCCAGGGATCGGCGGCGTGGGCGCGGGCGACGATGCCGAAGAACCCCTCCGCCTGGGCGAAGCGCCGCTGCCGCCAGTTGGCGAGGCCCGCCGCCCACGCCGCCTGGGGGGCGCGCTCGCCGGAGCGCAGCGCCGCCGGTTCGGCCCACTCCCGCGCCAGGTCGTCGCGGCCGTCGAGGAAATAGGAGAACGCCAGCGCGCCCTTGAAGCGGTCGTGGTCCACCGGCGCGAGCAGGCGCGGCAGCTCGCCCTCCGCCAGCAGGCGCCGGGCGGTGAGGGTCGCCCCCTGGGAGAGCGCGCGGCGGAAGCGCGCGGCGAGGGCGTTGGCCTGGGCGGCGCGGGCGGGCGGCAGGTGCGAGACGGCGAGGCCGCGCAGCCACAGCTCGCCGCCGTCGACGCCGCCGCGCCCGGCGAGGGCGCGCAGGTCCTCGGGGCGCGGCACTGGCACGCCCCGGCCCGAGCGCGCCTTGGCGAGGGCGTGGACCGCCTCGGCCTGGGGGTGGTCGGGGTAGTCGGCGAGCCACTGGCGGGCTTCCTCGCCCTGGCAGGTGCGGCGGGGCGAGAGGCAGCGTTGCGCCAGCAGGGTGCCCTGGAGGAGGTCGTCGGAGACTTGCGCCAGCAGGGTTTCGGCGGCGCTCCAGGCGCCGTCGCGGGCGAGGGCGAACACCCGGCGATAGAGCGCGGCGTCCTCGGCGGTGAGCGTGTCGTCGAGGCCGGGGCGGCGGTCGGCGGGCGCGACGGCGGCGGAGTCGGCGGCGAGGGCGACGGGCACGGCGGGCGCCGCGACCAGCATCGCCGCCGCGCAAATCCCCGCGATCCGCCACAGGCGCAGGATTTTCACGTCAATTCCCCTTTGACGATGAAGCGTCGCGTCGTGCGGCGAAGACAGTACCGGCGGGGCTTGGCCGAGGCAAGGCGGGTGTGCGGGCGGTCACCGCGGCGGCGCGCCGAGCCGCGCCTTGAGCGCGAGCAGATCGCGCCACGCCAGCGCCTTGGAGGGCGGGTTGCGCAGCAGGAAGGCGGGGTGGAAGGTGGGCATCACCGGAATCTCGCCCGACGGCGTGGCGAGGCTCTGCCAGCGGCCGCGCAGGCGGGTGATGCCGTCGTGGCGGTCGAGAATCGCGCCCGCCGCCGAGCCGCCCAGCAGCAGCAGCGCCCGGGGGGCGATCAGCTCCACCGCGCGCAGCACGAACGGCTTGCAGAGGGTCACCTCCTCGGCCGTCGGGTTGCGGTTGCCGGGGGGGCGCCAGGGCACGACGTTGGTGACGAACACGGTCTCGCGCGGCCAGCCGATCGAGGCGAGCATCTTGTCGAGGAGCTGCCCGGCGCGGCCGACGAACGGCGTGCCCGAGCGGTCCTCGTCGGCCCCCGGCGCCTCGCCGATCACCATCAGCCGGGCGTCGGCCGGGCCGTTGCCGAACACCGTGCGGGTCGCCATGCGGCGCAGCGCGCAGCCCTCGAACGCCTCGAGCCGGGCGCGCAGGTCGTCGAGGTCGACGGCCCCGGCGAACGTATCGGCGACCGGCGCCGCGACCACCGACGGCGGCGCGGCGACGCGGGGCGGGGCGGCGGCCGGGGCGGGGGCGGGCATCGGCGCCGGGGCGGGGGGCGCGGTGCGGTCCAGCGGCGTCTCGCCCACCGCCAGGTCCACGCCCATCGCCACGTACCACCGCAGCAGGGCGGCGGCGTCGAGGGCGTCGGGGTGGGCGGAGGTGTCGGTCATGACCCGCACCCTAGCATTCCTACCCCGCCGCGTCACCACGTCGGCGTGGCGGGGCGGAGGTTCCGTGATATAAAGGCGGTTCCGCGCCCTCCGGCGCGGCATGATTTTTTGTGGGGACGGCAACGCACGATGGACGGCGCGGATCGCGAGGTGATGGAGTTCGACGTGGTGGTGGTCGGCGGCGGCCCGGCGGGGTTGGCGGCGGCGATCCGCCTGCGCCGGGCGGCGCTCGCGGCGGGCCTGGAGCTGTCGGTGGCGGTGGTCGAGAAGGGGTCCGAGATCGGCGCCCACATCCTCTCCGGCGCGGTGATCGAGACCGTCGCCCTCGACGCGCTGATCCCCGACTGGCGGGAGAAGGGCGCGCCGATGGGCGTGCCGGTGACCGAGGACCGCTTCCTCTACCTCACCCGGCGCCGCGCGTTTTCCCTGCCGACGCCGCCGACCATGCACAACGCGGGCAACCGCATCGTCTCCCTCGGCAACCTCTGCCGCTGGCTCGCCGCCCAGGCGGAGGAAGCGGGCGCCGACGTGTTCGCCGGGTTCGCCGCCGCCGAGCCGTGGATCGAGGACGGCCGGGTGGTGGGGGTGATCACCGGCGACATGGGGCGCCTCGCCGACGGCGCGCCCGGACCCAACTTCCAGCCCGGCGTCGGCCTGCGCGCCCGCACCACCCTGGTGGCGGAGGGCTGCCGCGGCTCCCTGGCGCAGGAGCTGATCCGCCGCTTCGACCTGGACGCGGGCCGCCAGCCGCAGACCTACGGCCTCGGCATCAAGGAGCTGTGGGACGTGGACCCGGCGCGCCATCGCCCCGGCCTCGCCATGCATTCGGTGGGCTGGCCGCTGACGGCGGACGTCTATGGCGGCTCGTTCGTCTACCACGCCGAGGGCGGCCAGGTGGCGATCGGCTTCGTCGTCGGCCTCGACTACCGCAACCCGCACCTCTCGCCGTTCGAGGAGTTCCAGCGCTTCAAGACCCACCCGGCGATCCGCGGCGTGCTCGCGGGCGGCAAGCGCGTCGGCTTCGGCGCGCGGGCGCTGGCGGAGGGGGGATACCAGTCGATCCCCCAGCTCACCTTCCCCGGCGGCGCGCTGATCGGCGATTGCGCCGGTCTCGTCAACGTGCCGAAGATCAAGGGCACCCACACCGCGATGATGAGCGGCATCCTCGCCGCCGACGCCGCCGTGGCGGCGCTGGCGGAGGCGCCGGACGCCTGGGGCGTGACCCCGGCGCGCTACCCGGAGCTGATGCAAGCCTCGTGGGTGCTGGACGAATTGAAGGCGGTGCGCAACGTCCGCCCGGCGTTCCGCTGGGGGCTGTGGCCGGGCATGGCATACGCCGCGCTCGACACCTATGTGTTGCGGGGGCGGTCGCCTTGGACCCTCGGCCACCACCCGGACCACGCGCGCCTTCTCCCCGCGGCGAAGGCGCGGCCGATCGCCTACCCCAAGCCCGACGGCGTGCTCACCTTCGACCGCGCGTCGTCGGTGTATCTCGCCAGCACCACCCACGACGAGGCCCAGCCCGTGCATCTCAGACTCCGCGATCCCGACCTGGCGGTGGCGCACAATCTGGCGGTTTACGGCGGGCCGGAAGCGCACTACTGTCCCGTCGGGGTGTACGAGTTCGTCGACGAGGGCGCGGGACCGCGGCTGAGGATCAACGCCTCCAACTGCGTGCACTGCAAGACCTGCGACATCAAGGATCCGCGGCAGAACATCCGCTGGACCGTCCCCGAGGGCGGCAGCGGTCCCAACTACCCGAACATGTGAGAGTGAGCGACCGATGGAGCGTGGGACGGCGGTGATGCGCGGGCTGATTTTCGGGTGCGCGCTGTTCCTCGGCGGATGCGCCGGAGAGACGGTGCCGGTGACCGGCCACGACGCGGCCAACGCGGCGGTGGAGCCGCTCGGCTCGGGCAGCGGCTACGGCGCCTATCTCGCCGCCCACACCGCGCGCCTGCGCGACGACATCGAGGGCGCCGCCGGCCACCTCGAGCGCGCCCTCGCCACCGATCCGGACAACCTCGACGTCCAGCGCCTCACCCTGATCTATTCCGCCGCCGACGGCCGCTACGACACCGCCGTCTCCACCGCCTTGGCGATTCTCGCGGTGCGGCCGGAGGACATGCTCTCGGGCTACGTGCTCACCACCGACCGCGCCCGCGCGGGCGATTGGGCGGGGGCCGAGGCGCGGCTCGCGGCGATCCCCGACGCCAACCTCAACGCCCTGCTCGGGCCGCTCCTGCGCGCCTGGGTGGCGGTGGGCCGGGGCGACGTGGACGAAGGGCTGCGGCGCCTGCAACCGCTCGCGGCGCGCAAGCCGTTCCTGCCGATCTACAACTTCCACTCGGCGCTGATCCTCGACTACGCCCGCCGCGACGCCGACGCCCGCGCCGCCTACGAGCGCACCATCGACGGCGACGGCGGCCGCTCGATCCACGCGATCCAGGCGGCGGGGCGGTTCTTCAACCGCACCGGCAGCCCCGACCGTGCCGACGCCCTGGTCGCCGCCTTCGCCGCCGAGCGCGGCGACGCGCCGATGACCGACGCGCTCACCCGCTCGCTGGTGGAGCGCCGCGCCGCCGAGCCGGTGGTGTCGACGCCGTTGCAGGGCCTCGCGGAGGCCTACCTCAGCATCGCCACCTCGCTCGCCAATTCGGAAACCTGGGAGATCACCCTGTCGCTGGCGCAGCTGGCGCTCTACGCCGACCCGGATCTCGACCTCGGGCGGGTGCTGGTGGGCGACCTGTTCGAAAGCCACGAGGACTACGCCCGCGCCAACCGCGCCTACGCCGGGGTGCCGCCGGAGTCCGACGTCTCCTATTCGGTCAAGGTGCGGATGGCGAAGAACCTCGAGCGACTCGACCGCCACGACGAGGCGGCGAAGGAGCTGACCGACCTCGCCCAGCGCTTCCCCGAGCGCCCCGAACCGCTGATCGAGCTGGGCGACATCTATCGCGGCGACAGCCGCTTCGACGAGGCGGTCAAGGCCTACGACGCGGCGATCGCGCGCATCGACACCATCGAGCCGCGCCACTGGGTGCTGTTCTACACCCGCGGCATCGCCCTCGAACGCTCCAAGCAGTGGCCGCGCGCCGAGGCCGACTTCCTCCAGGCGCTGGAACTGGAGCCGGAGCAGCCGCTGGTGCTCAACTACCTCGGCTACTCCTGGCTCGATCAGGGCATGCACGTGGACCGCGCCCAGGAGATGATCGAGCGGGCGGTGGAGCAGCGGCCGCGCGACGGCTACATCATCGACAGCCTCGGCTGGGCCCACTACCTGCGCGGCAACTACGAGCAGGCGGTGACGTATCTGGAGCAGGCGGTGGTGCTGGTGGCCGACGATCCCACCATCAACGACCACCTGGGCGACGCCTACTGGCGCGTCGGCCGCACCTTCGAGGCGCGCTACCAGTGGCAGCGCGCCCTCGGCCTCAAGCCCGACGATCGCCAGGCCAAGGAATTGCGCGACAAGCTCACGAACGGATTGCCCGCCGCGAAACGATGATCGCGCGGCGGCGCGACGGAGGACACGACGACCATGGACTATCCCCCCGCGCCCGGTCAGCCTAGGGCCTGCACTCGTAATTTTTCACCGCCTGCGCGACGGCGCCTGCCACTGCACCCCTTGGAGGTCAACGCAGGCGGTGACCAATCATGAGCGCAGTCCTCAGGGCGCCCGCCGGGCAGGCTCTCGAAACCGACGCTCCGGCCAAGCTCAACCTCTATCTCCACGTGCTCGGCCGTCGCCTCGACGGCTATCACGACCTGCAAAGCCTGGTGGCGTTCGTCGACATCGGCGACACCCTCCACGCCGCCCCGGCCGAGGGCTTCTCGTTCGCGGTGACCGGGCCGATGGCGGCGGCCCTCGACTGCGGCGAAAGCGACGACAACCTCTGCGTCCGCGCCGCCCGGTCCCTGGCGGCCTACGCGGGGCGCACGCCGGACGTCGCCCTCACCCTCACCAAGCGCCTGCCGGTGGCCTCGGGCATCGGCGGCGGCTCCGCCGACGCCGCGGCGACGCTGCGCCTGCTGTGCAACTTCTGGGGCATCGCGCTGCCGGAGGACGAGCTGGCGGCGATCGGCCTGTCGCTGGGGGCGGACGTGCCCGCCTGCCTTGGCGCCGTGCCCGCCTTGGTGGGCGGCATCGGCGAGCGGGTGCGGCCGGTGCCGCCCCTGCCGCCCGCCGCGGTGGTGCTGGTGAACCCGGGCTTCGGCCTGGCCACGGCGCGAGTGTTCCGCGATTGGCGCGGCCCCGGCAAACCCGCCGCCGAGTGGACCCCGCCGCCCCACGCCGCCGCCCTGGCGATGCAGCTGATCCAGCGCCGCAACGACCTCACCGAGGCGGCCACCGGGCAGGAACCGGCGATCGCCGAGGTGCTGGACGCGCTCGCCGCGCGGCCCGACTGCCTGCTCGCCCGGATGTCCGGCTCCGGCGCCACCTGCTTCGGCCTGTTCGAGAACGCGGCGGTGGCCGAGGCCGCCGCCGAGGTGATGCAGGCGACCCATCCCACCTGGTGGGTGCGCGCCGCCGGGTTCACCCGCAATCCGCCTCCGGTGCGGATCGCGAGCGCGGCGGCGGAGGCCTGAAGGGCGCTTGTCTCCCGCGCCGATCTGGCGTAAAAGAGGCTCCCTCCCGCCGCCGGTTTCCGGCCGCGCACTGCTGGGGCGTCGCCAAGCGGTAAGGCAGCGGTTTTTGGTACCGCCATACGTAGGTTCGAATCCTACCGCCCCAGCCAGTTTCTCTGTTGTCAATAGATCAACCGTGTGTGACGCGCAACGAGGGGAAGTTCCTCGTTGCGCGTAGAAGCTTATGGGTTGCCGCGTGTAGGCGCTCGTTCGCTGCTTCAGCTTGGCGGCGGGGGTAATTGTCCGCCCGGTTGATTATCGGCTGTTGATGCTTGACGAGGCAGAGACGGTCGAGCCAGAGCCTTATGGCGGTGTCTCGGCGTAGTAAATGGCGATTATCGATTCTAGAACATGAATGATGAAAAGTGTATGTATTGATTGGCAGAGGCAATAACTTCGTTCAGGGCGTGGTGTATGCTGATAAGGTATTGGCTTGCTGTCGATGCGTAGTCACCAATAAGTTCGACGCCGCTATCGACGAGCATGGTGCCGAGCCTCTCAAGGGCTCCCCCAAAAAATCTGTCTAAGACAAATGCGGATATTGAGAATTTCCCAATTTTACCAATGGCGTCGGCAAGGGTGTTTGCAGCCTCTCTGATTGCTAAGGTATTGCTTTCAACCGCTGCTGCGTTTCTAGAGACTTGTATGGATAAGGATTGATTAGTTTCTATACTTTGGTTTAGTGCAGATGTCAGGTGCTCGGAAATTTTTGTGTTTCTATCCAGGCTGGATATTAGTCTGGTTAAGGAGCTGGGAGTATCCGTCTGAACGGCGTGAGCAATCTCTATGTTCGCCGTAGCGTGGGATAACTCTTCAGTGTTAAAGAGTATGTTCTTGAAGAAATCTGGGTTGAGTCCAATTTCCTCAAGAGGACTTGGTGGATTGTTATGCCCAATTCCGCGATCTGAAGGAGGGTTTAACCCATTTCTCGTCTGCTCAATCGTGATGATCGGCTTGAGGAGACGGGTAAGCTCTTGCGTGCTGCGCAAGAGCTTCTGTGCGCGTGTGGTTTGGTTTTGAGTTTCTGAGGTTCTATGCTCGTCGGAATCATCAAAATCAGGTCGGTGGACAGGAGTCCATTCGTAGAGACCGCCAGCTTCCTCCGCGATGCTATTTCCGACCTCGTCTATGAGTTCCCAAGGGTATTTATTTCCGAATTGTTCCTCTAGCGCCTCCGTCGGAGTGTATGGTCCGCCCCGCACCCATTGATAGCCGCCCTCACGGCCCTCGTACGGGAGGGAATTGGCTGGGTCCTCATAGTTTTCTCCGAACCATTCACGCATTTCATCTTCGGCGGCTTCGCGGTCAAAAGAGTCTTCGTCCGGTTCTTCGTAATCGCGGTCGGGATCTTCGTATAGCTCGATATTGAAGTCTGACTCCAGGCTATGGCCATTTAGGTCATGCTCAACGTACTCTAATATGCCTATGGGATATTCCCAGACGGTCCACGTTAGCGCCCCTAGTGCCGGATGGTCGATCGTCGCTGTATGCTCGATTTCCGCACCCATGTTGCGCTCACTGCCGCCGACAATTTCCCAGTCCAGTTCTTTCGGCTCGATCTCATATCTCTCGCCGGAAGAGCTATCGACAACCCATGCCGTTCCAAGACAGCGAATGTGCATCTCTCCCCCCCGTGCCACGCTATGACGTGTTATTTTCCGAGTTGTTTTGAGTGTAAGGCGAACACAACTGTCTTTGGAGGGGAAACTGCTACGCGCGTAGGCCGAAGGCTGTAGGCATCTGTGCCGCCAGTTTGCCGAGCCTCGTGGAGAGGGTCTGTGTAGAAGGCTTGTGTAGAAGCGCCGGAAGCGACGTCAACGAATCAGTATGTTTCTGATATTTAGGGCGGTTTCATTTCCTGACCTAGAATCCTACCGCCCCAACTGGATTTTTCCCTCCGACGACGAGACCGCCTCGCAACCGGCCAGGACCACTCTTATCCTGATGGAGGGCGTGCGTTCTGCAGCGAGGGAGCTCCATGGGCGGCGGCGATGACGGCAGCGATGCGGGGCCTCCGGCGCCCGGCCGGGGGAAGCGGCTGGCGTTTCATGCGCTCGGCTGGGCGTTCGTGGCGCTGGGCGCGATCGGCGCGGTGCTGCCGGTGATGCCGACGACGATCTTCCTGATCGGCGCCGCCTGGGCGTTCGGGCGCTCGTCGCCCAGGCTGGAGGCGCGGCTGCTGGGCGATCCGCGCTTCGGCCCGGCGCTGCGGGCGTGGCGCGACCACCGCGCCCTGTCGCGGCGCGGCAAGGTGTGCGCCTGCGCCGGGATCGCCGCCGGATACGCCAGCTTCTCTTTCCTGTCGTCGCCGCCACCGTGGCTGGCGCTGACGGTGTTCGCGATCCTGGCCGCCGTCGCCCTGTGGCTGGTGCGGCGGCCGGAACCGCCGCCCGCCTAAACCCCCGCCAGGGCGAGCAGGCGGGCGCGCAGCCAGCGTTGCGCCGGGTGCTGGGCGGTGCGGTCGTGCCACAGCATCGTCATCCGGAACCCGGGCACCGGCACCGGCGGCGCGAAGGTGCGGAAGCGCCCGGCTTCCTCCCGCACCAGCCGCGACGGCACCAGCGCCAGCAGGTCCGAGGTCGC
The DNA here is from genome assembly GCA_030604885.1 of Alphaproteobacteria bacterium. Lineage (GTDB taxonomy): Bacteria > Pseudomonadota > Alphaproteobacteria > Rhodospirillales > Rhodospirillaceae > Oleispirillum. The sequence continues at coordinate 20,073 of JAUVUZ010000023.1, forward strand.
GACGATTTCCGGCACGATCAGGAACCCCGGCACCGACAGCGCCACCCGGCGGCTGCGGCCGTGGGCGGCGAGCGCCGCGTCGGCGGGGCCGGAAAAGCCGCCGCCCTGGGGCGAGACGATCACGTGGTCGAGGGCGCAGAAGGTGTCGAGGTCGAGGGTCTCGCCCACCGTCGGGTGGTCGCGCCGCACGATCGCCACGTAGTGCTCGTCGAACAGCGGGCGCATCCGCAGGCGCTCCGGCGCCAGTTCGGGGGTGGCGGTGGCGAGGTCCACCTCGCCCCGCTCCATCTGCGCCACCAGCGCGGCGGCGTCGAGACTGCGGAACGCCAGCCGCAGCCCCGGCGCCTCCCGCGCCAACGCCAGGGCGAGGGGGCGGAGCAGCGCCATCTGCACGTAGTCGCTGGCGGCGATGCCGACGGTGAGGCGGGCGGCGGCGGGGTCGAACCCGGCGCCCGCCGCCGCCACGCCGCGCAGGGCGTCGAGGGCGGCGCGCAGCGGTTCCTCGAGGTCGAGGGCGCGCTGGGTGGGGATCATGCCCCGCTGCGCGGGCAGCAGCAGCGGATCGCCGAAGATCGCCCGCAGCCGCGCCAACTGCGCCGAAAGCGCGGGCTGGCTGAGGCCGAGGCGGCGCGCGGCGCGGGTGACGTTGCGCTCGGCGAGCAGGGCGTCGAGGGCGGCGAGCAGGTTGAGGTCGATGCGGCTATCCATGCCATGGATGGCAGCACAGAAATCTTCCGATTTCAACAATTCCACGGCGGCGGCGAGAGTGGGGCGGTGGCGCGAACCCGCGCGCCCTTGCCAGGAGATCCCCGATGAACGTGTTCATCATCCACGCCCACCCGGAGCCGCGCTCCCTCAACGGCGCCCTCACCGCCCTCGCGGTCGAGACCCTCACGGCGGCGGGCCACGCCGTCGAGGTGTCCGATCTTTACGCGATGGGGTGGAAGGCGGTGGCCGACGGCGGCGACTTCCTCGCCCGCCACGAACCGGAGCGCCTCGCCTACGCCGACGAATCCGCCCACGCCTTTCGCGACGGCACCCAGGCCGCCGACGTCGCCGCCGAGCAGGCGAAGCTGCTGCGGGCGGACGCGGTGATCCTGCAGTTTCCGCTGTGGTGGTTCTCGATGCCCGCGATCCTCAAGGGCTGGTTCGACCGCGTCTACGCCTACGGCTTCGCCTACGGCGTCGGCCCCCACGAGGGCGAGCGCTGGGGCGACCGCTACGGCGAGGGCACGCTGCGCGGGCGCCGCGCGCTGGTCTCCATGACCGTGGGCGGCCGCGAACCCCACTATTCGGCGCGGGGCGTCAACGGCGCGCTGGAAGACGTGCTGTTCCCGATCCAGCACGGCACGCTGTTCTACCCCGGCATGTCGGTGCTCGATCCGTTCGTGGTCTACCAGTGCAGCCGCCTGTCGCCGGAGCGGTGGGAGGAGGTGGCGGCGGCCTACCGCGCCCGCCTCGCCGGGCTGTTCACCGACCCCGTGATTCCCTATCGCCGCCAGAACGGCGGGCACTACGACGCGCGGCAGGTGCTCAAGCCCGGCCTCGGCGCGGGCGAAAGCGGCACCCGCCTGCACCTGCTGCGCCCCGGCGAGCCGCCCGAGGCGCCGCTCGGGTGAGGGCGGGGCGGGCGCTCACTTGCGCCGCCGCCCGCAGCGCTTGCAGCGGCCCTCCTTGTCGGTCTTGCCGCAGGGGCCGTCCTTCTTGCACTTTCCGTCCTTGTCGTCCTTGTGCTTTTTCTTGTCCTTCCCCATCGGGGGCGCTCCCATCGCGTTGCAATCGTTTCGCATTCGCATATGGGGAGCGCGCCCGGGGCCGACAACGCGCGGGACCCGGGCGGACGAAGCTGCTATCCTGCCCGGAGGACATGCGTAGCCGGTTGGGAGTGCCGTGGCTTATACGGTGATGTTGACGTCGGTGGGGCTGGAGATGGCCGCCGACATGATCATGCGGCTGCGCCGCAGCACCGCCCACGAGGTGCGGGTGGTGGCGGTCGAGCGGCGTTCCGACGTCAACGCCCGGCACTTCGCCGACGCCTTCGTGTGCATCGATTCCTGGGACCCGCAAACCTTCGCCACCGGCGTGGTGCGCGCCGCCGAGCGCCACGGCGCCGATCTGGTGCTGCCGCTGGTGGACGGCGACGCGCTGGCCCTCGCCCCCTATGCCGAGGCGTTCGCCGCGCTCGGCTGCCGCCTCGCCTGCAATCGCGCGGGGCTGGTGGAAACCTTGGCCGACAAGCTCGCCGCCTATCGCCTGTTCACCCAGGTGGGCCTGCCGGTGCCCGACTGGCGCGCCGCCGATTCGCGCGAGCGCCTGGTGGCGGCGGTGGAGCAGATGTTCGGGCTTTACGGCGAGGTGGTGGTGAAGCCCGCCACCGCCCAGTCGAGCCGGGGCGTCTCGGTGGTGCGCAACGCCATTCACGGCGCGCAGGAGTACCTCGGCTCCCGCGAGGTCCACATGGATTACGACACCTTCATGACCCGGTTCGTCGACGTCTACGACGCGCTGTTCCCGGTGGTGGTGATGAAGCGCCTGTGCGAGCCGGTGCACGACCTCGACATCCTCGCCTGGAACGGCGAGGCGAAGTGCGTGGTGCCGCGCCGCCGCCGCAACACCGCCCTGCCCAACGAGGGCCACGAGATCGTCGCCTCGCCGGTGCTGCGCGATCTCGGCCGCGACATCGCGAGCAAGCTCGGCCTCTCGTGGCTGGTGGATTGCGACGTGATGTTCGACGAAACCGGCGCCCCCTGCCTGCTGGAGGTCAACCCGCGCCCGAGCCATTCGGCGGTGGTGTCGATGGCGGCGGGCGCGCCGCTGCTCGACGACCTGATCTCCCTGGCGCGCGGCCTGCCGGTGGCCGAGACCGAGGGGCCGCTGCCCGCCCTGGTGGTCCCCTACCGCACCATGGCCACCACCCAGTGTTGAGGAGTTTCCCGATGTTCCGTCCGCTCGCCGTGGCTCTCGCCCTGTGCCTCGCGGTGCCCGCCTGGGGCGCCGAGGAACTGAAGCCCCATCTCGCGTGGTCGAAGATGGAACGCGGCGGCATGACCCTGCTCGACGTGCGCACCCCCGCCGAATGGCTCCAGACCGGGGTGCCGAAGAACGCCCGCCTCGTCACCCTCTCCGACCCGCGCGGCGCCGCCGGGTTCGTCGCCGGGGCGAAAAAGGCGGTGCGCGGCGATCTGCGCAAGCCGGTGGGGGTGATCTGCCGCACCGGCAACCGCTCCGCCCAGGCGGTGGCGCTGCTGGAAAAGGCCGGGTTCAAGACCGTCTTCGACGTGCCCGAGGGCGTGGTGGGCGACGGCCGCACCACCGGCTGGGCGGTGCGCGGCCTGCCGATGGTGAACTGCGGCGACTGCGCCGCCGAGAACTGATTGACAGGGCGGCGCCCCTGGGCTACTCCGCCGCTTTCGCCTCTCGGCCGGGGAGTCCCATGCGCGTCGACGCCTTCGATTTCGACCTGCCGCGCGAGCGCATCGCCGACCGCCCGGCGACGCCGCGCGACGCCGCGCGCCTGCTGCACGTGCGCCCCGACGCCCTCGCCGACCGCACGGTGCGCGATCTGCCCGACCTTGTGAACCCGGGCGACGTGATCGTCGTCAACGACAGCCGCGTCATTCCCGCCCGGCTTTACGGCCGCCGCCTGCGCCCCGGCGTCGACCCGCTCAAGGTGGAAATCCTGCTGCACAAGGCCGAGGGCGGGGCCGCGTGGCGTGCCTTCGCCCGGCCCGGCAAGCGTCTCAAGGTCGGCGACGCGCTGGATTTCGGCGGCGGCTTCCGCGCCGAGGTGGCGGGCAAGTCGGAGGACGGCGACGTCGCCCTCCTCTTCGACCGCCAGGGCGCGGACCTGATCGCCGCCCTCGAGGCCCACGGCGAAATGCCGCTGCCGCCCTACATCCCCCGCGAGCACGGCGCCGACGACCGCGACAAGGTGGACTACCAGACCGTCTACGCCCGCGCCGAAGGCTCGGTGGCCGCGCCCACCGCCGGTCTGCACTTCACCCCCGAGCTGCTGGCGCGGCTCGACGCCAAGGGCGTGAAACGGGTGGCGGTGACGCTCCACGTCGGCGCGGGCACCTTCCTGCCGGTCAAGGCGGAGGACACCGCCGACCACAAGATGCACGCCGAGTGGGGCACCATCCCGCCCGAGGTCGCCGACGCCGTCAACGCCGCGCGCGCCACCGGCGGCCGTCTGCTGGCGGTCGGCACCACCGCCACGCGCATCCTCGAAACCGCCGTGGACGACGCCGGGATCGTCCGCCCGTTCTCCGGCGAGACCGCGATCTTCCTCACCCCCGGGTATCGCTTCCGCGCGGTGGACCGGCTGATGACCAACTTCCACCTGCCGAAATCCACGCTGTTCATGCTGGTCTCCGCCTTCGCCGGGTTGGAGCGCATGCAGTCGGCCTACGCCCACGCCATCGCCCAGGGCTACCGCTTCTATTCCTACGGCGATTCCAGCCTGCTCGAAGGAGTGCCGCGATGACCGCGTTCGGCTTCACCCTGCTCGCCACCGACGGCATGGGGCGGCGTGGCCGCCTCGAAACCGCCCACGGCAGCATCGAGACCCCGGCGTTCATGCCGGTGGGCACCGCCGCCACGGTCAAGGCGATGATGCCGGAGTCCGTCGCCGCCACCGGCGCCGAAATCCTCCTCGGCAACACCTACCACCTGATGCTCCGCCCCGGCGCCGAGCGGGTGGGGGCGCTGGGCGGCCTGCACCGCTTCATGGGCTGGGACAAGCCGATCCTCACGGATTCCGGCGGCTTCCAGGTGATGTCGCTGGCGAAGCTCCGCAAAATGGACGAGGATGGCGTCACCTTCCGCTCCCACGTCGACGGCTCCGCCCACCGCCTCACCCCCGAGCGCTCGATGGAGATCCAGCACCTGCTGGACGCCGACGTCACCATGGCGTTCGACGAATGCACGCCGTTCCCCGCCACGCACGAGGTCGCCGCCGCCTCGATGCGGCTTTCGATGCGCTGGGCCGCGCGCTCCAAGGCCGCGTTCGTGCCGCGCGAGGGCTACGGCCTGTTCGGCATCGTCCAGGGGTCGGTCTACCCCGACTTGCGCGCCGAATCCGCCGCCCGCCTCGCCGAGATCGGCTTCGACGGCTATGCCGTCGGCGGCCTCGCGGTGGGCGAGGGCCAGCAGGCGATGTTCGACACCCTCGACTTCACCACGCCGCTGCTGCCCCAAACCAAGCCGCGCTACCTCATGGGCGTCGGCAAGCCCATGGACATCGTCGGCGCGGTGCTGCGCGGCGTCGACATGTTCGACTGCGTCATGCCCACCCGCTCCGGCCGCACCGCCCAGGCGTTCACCCACCGCGGCACCCTCAACCTCCGCAACGCCCGCCACGCCGACGACCCCCGGCCGATGGACGAACACTGCGACTGCCCGGCCTGCACCCGCTTCTCCCGCGCCTACCTCCACCACCTCATCCGCTGCGAGGAAATCCAGGGCGCGATGCTGCTCACCTGGCACAACCTCCGCTTCTACCAGATGCTGATGGCCCGCCTCCGCGCCGCCATCGAAACCGGAACCCTCGCGCACACCGCCCAGGCGATCGAAACGGAGTTGTCGCGCGGGGACGTGGAGCCGATCTAAACACAAGGCCGGGCGCTGCCCGGACCCGCCAGGGGCCGGGAGGCCCCTGGACCCCGTCGGTTTGGTTTTTCCGCGAAGCGGGATCGACCCGTCACGCCGCGTGAAGGTTCGAAGGCGCTACGCGCGAAAAACCAAGGGGAGGCGCGGAGGGACCGAGTCCCTCCGCAGAGTTTTTCTTTTTTCCAGGGCACGGCATGAGCGACGCGATCAAGGACACGATCCGGGGCTGGGCGCGGGAGGCGGGGTTCGACGCCTGCGGGTTCACCGGGGCGGGTGCGGTGGCGGGCGCGGCGGAGGCTTTGGAGGCGTTCGTGGCGGCGGGGCGTCATGGCGAGATGGCGTGGATGGCCGAGCGGGTGGCGGAGCGCGGCGCGTTGGACCGGCTGTGGCCGGGGGCGCGCTCGGCGGTGGTGTTGGGGTTGAACTACGGCCCGGCGGTGGGGCCGGGGGCGGTGCGCGGTCGGCCCGAGGCGGGGGCGGTGAGCGTGTACGCGCGGCACCGGGATTACCACGACGTGGTGAAGGCGAAGCTGAAGCAGGTGGCGCGGCGGGTGCATGCCGAGCTGGGGGCGGAGGTGAAGGTGTTCGTGGACACCGCGCCGGTGATGGAAAAGCCGCTGGCGGAGCGGGCCGGTCTGGGGTGGATCGGCAAGCACAGCAACCTGGTGTCGCGGGCGTTCGGCAGCTGGCTGTTTCTGGGAGTGATCGCGACGGCGCTGGAGATCGCGCCCGATGCACCCCACGCGGACCGCTGCGGGCTGTGCCGCCGCTGCCAGGACGCCTGCCCCACCGACGCCTTCGACGGGCCGCGGCGGATCGACGCGCGGCGCTGCGTGTCGTATCTCACCATCGAGCACAAGGGGCCGATTCCGCGCGCGCTGCGGGGGCGGATGGGCAACCGCATCTACGGCTGCGACGACTGCCTCGCCGCTTGCCCGTGGAACCGCTTCGCGCAACTGGGGCGGGAGGCGAAGCTGGCGGCGCGGGACGACCTTCTGGCGCCGCCGCTGGCGGAACTGGCGGGCCTCGACGACGCGGCGTTCCGCGCGCGGTTCTCCGGCTCGCCGATCAAGCGCATCGGCCGCGACCGCTTCGTGCGCAACGTGCTGATCGCCGTCGGCAACGGCGGCGACGCGGCGATGGCGGAGGTGATCGCGCCGCTGCTGCGAGATGGAAGCGCTCTGGTGCGCGGTGCAACCATCTGGGCGCTTTGCCGTTTGCTGGGAGAGGATGGTTTTCTTTCGGCCTTTTCCCATATCCAGAAGAGCGAGACCGACGCGTCGGTCCTCGCCGAGTGGCCCGGAGGCTGACCGTGATCGACGACGCCGACACCATCGCCGTGCCCCGCCCCGAGGAGATTTCCCCGGTGGTTTTGGCGCACGAGCTGCGCTCGCCGCTCGGCGCGGTGCAGGGGCTGGCGTCGCTGATCGCGGCGGAGGCCTACGGCGCGCTGCCCGACCCCCGCTATCGCGAGGCGGCGCGCCAGATCGAGGACGCCTGCCGCCACATGGAGGCGCTGATCGCCGACGTGGTGGCCGCCGCCCACCGCGAGTTCGGCGACGACGTGCTGCTGGAAGGGGAGGTGGACCTCTCCGACCTGGTGGATTCCGCCCAGGCGTGGCTCCAGCGCGACATCGTCGCCGCCGGGGTGGTGGTGCGGGCGCGGGTGGAGATCGAGCCGCTGGTGGTGTGGGGCGACGCGCGGCGGCTGCGCCAGGCGGTGCTCAACGTGCTCGGCAACGCGGTGAAGTATGCCCCCCGGGGCGCGCGCATCGCGGTCGAGGCCGGGGCGTCCGCCGAGGGGGTGGAGATTTCGGTGCGCAACGACGAGGCCACCGGCGACGGCCTGGGCGGCGGCGCGGGCCTCGGCCTTTACGTCACCCGGCGGCAGATGCGGCTGCACGGCGGCGACCTGATCCTGCGTCGCCTGCCCACCGGCGGTGTTCTGGCGCGGCTGGTGCTGCCCGCCGGGCGACGGGTGCGCGGCGGATGACGGGCGGGCGCGCGGCATATCTCGGCCTCGCGCTGCTGCTGGCGCCGTGCGCGGCGGTCGCCGCGCCGCCGACGTCGTTGATTCCCGATCTCGTGCTGCTGCCGCCGATGGGCGACACGCGCATCGCCATGGGCCGCACCGAGGTGACCTTCGCCCAGTGGGACGCCTGCGTCGCCGCGGGCGGCTGCCCCCATGTGGGCGACGACGACGGCTGGGGCCGGGGCCGCTATCCGGCGATCAACGTGTCGTGGAACGACGCCAACGCGTACGTGCGCTGGCTTTCGGCCGCCACCGGCCGGTTCTGCCGCCTGCCGACCTCGGCGGAGTGGACCTTCGCGGCCCGGGGCGGCACCGCCAATCCCTATTGGTGGGGCGGGGTGATGGAGCCGGGAATGGCGCGCTGCCGGGGCTGCAACCCGGGCCAGCCCGACGACGGACCGGCGCCGGTGGCGAGCTATCCGCCCAACCCCTACGGCCTTTACGACATGAACGGAAACGTGGGCGAATGGGCGCTCGATTGCGCGGCGCGGCGCGCGGGCGGCGGGTGCGTGGCGCGGGCCACCCACGGCGGCGCCTGGACCTATTTCGCCGCCAAGGCGCAGGGCGGGGCGGAAACGCCGCGCCCGCCGGGCGAGCGCAGCTTTTCCATCGGCTTCCGCGTGGTGTGCGAGCCGTGAGGCGTTATTCCGCCGCCATCGCGGTGGCGAGCGCCCGGGCCATCTGGCTCAGGGCCTCCTGGTGCTTCTCGTTCGGGATCGCGGCGAAGTTGCGCGCGAGTTCCAGGCACATCCGCTGGCGGTCGTTCAACTCCGGCGCGCGGTCTTCCTGCAAACCGTCGAAGAAGAAGCTCACCGGCACGCCCAGAACCTGGGCGATTTCGTAAAGCCGGCCCGCCGAGATGCGGTTGATGCCGCGCTCGTACTTGTGGGCCTGCTGGTAGGTCACGCCGATCATGTTGGCCATCTGCTGCTGGCTCAGGCCGAGCATGATGCGCCGCTCGCGGATCCGCGAACCGACGTGCTTGTCGGTTGCGTTGGCGCGGTTGACGGGGGTCTCGCTCATGGGGTCACACTTCCTCGAACAACTGAACCGCCAGGGGCTCCCGGTCCTCGGGCGGCGGCCACGGGCGTCCGGGTTGTTTCCGGTCCGCCCATTCGTAATCGGCCGTATGCTTATTGAATTCCCCTTTGTCGCGCAACAATAATCAGAACGAGACCGGGGCCGAAGCTCGGGAACGTGCGGTTGGGGCGGGTTTTGTTTCCGGGTGTGGGATTTTGGTCACGCGTATGCAGGGGGCATTGCGGGTTTTCAAGGCTCTGGCGCGCGCGAGGTGCGCGCGAATCGCATTCTGCGCCGGGGAGGTGTGAAACCCGGGTGGGAAAAACCGCCTCGGCCCTGGTGCCGCCGCGCGCGATGGCTTAGGGTTCTCGCGGCACTGCGGGATTCACCGACGGAAAGGCAGGGACGATGGGCAAGGGACGGGTCGCACTGGTCACCGGGGGCACGCGCGGCATCGGCCGCGCGATCTGCGAAGGGCTGATGAATGGCGGCTATCGCGTCGTCGCCTCCTACAACGCCAACGCCGAGGCGGCCGCCCGCTTCACCGAGGAAACCGGCATCCTGGCGCTGCGGTTCGACGTCTCCGACCACGACCAGTGCGTCGAGGCGGCGGCCCGGGTGGCCCACGAGCTGGGGCCGGTGGAGGTGCTGGTGAACAACGCGGGCATCACCCGCGACACCACCCTGCACCGGATGAACCGGGAGCAGTGGGGCGCGGTGATCGACACCAACCTCACCGGCTGCTTCAACATGTCGCGCGCGGTGATCGACGGCATGCGCGAGCGCGGCTTCGGGCGGATCGTCAACATCAGCTCGATCAACGGCCGCACCGGCCAATACGGCCAGGCCAACTACGCCGCGGCGAAGGCCGGGGTGCTCGGCTTCACCCGCGCGCTGGCGCTCGAAAGCGCGGGCCGGGGCGTCACCGTCAACGCCATCGCGCCCGGCTACGTGGACACCGAGATGGTGCGCCAGGTGCCGCCCGCGGTGCTGGAGAAGATCGTCGCGCGGATTCCCGTGGGCCGCCTCGGCCGCGCGGAAGACATCGCCCGCGGCGTGCTGTTCCTGGTTCACGACGGCGCCGATTTCATCACCGGCGCCACCCTCGACATCAACGGCGGCCAGTTGATGTCCTGATCCGGAGATTTTCCGCATGACCGATTGGTTGATGGCGGCCTTCCTCGGCGTGGTCGAGGGGCTGACCGAATTCCTGCCGGTGTCCTCCACCGGGCACCTGGTTCTGCTCGTCGACCTGCTGGGCTTCCGCGCGCCCCCCGGCAAGACCTTCGAGATCGTCATCCAGTTGGGGGCGATCCTCGCGGTGTGCGTGGTCTACCGCGCGCGGCTGTGGCGCGCCGCCACCGGCATGGTCTCCGACCCCGCCGAATTCCGCTTCGTGCGCAACCTGCTGCTGGCGTTCCTGCCCGCCATGGCGATCGGCGCGGTGGCGTATCCGCTGGTCCGGCGCCTGCTCGATTCGCCGCTGGTGGTGTCGGCGATGCTGGTGCTGGGCGGCCTCGCCATTCTCGCCATCGAGCGCGGCGTGCGGGTGCCCCGGCACTTCGGCGTCGAGGCGCTGCCGCCCCGGCTCGCGCTCGGCATCGGCTTCTTCCAGGTGCTGGCGATGGTGCCGGGGGTGTCGCGCTCGGGTGCCACGATCATGGGCGCGCTGCTCGCCGGGGTGGAGCGCAAGACCGCCGCCGAGTTCTCGTTCTTCCTCGCGATCCCGACGATGTTCGCGGCCACCGCCTACTCGCTCTACAAGAACCGCGCCGACCTCGACTTCAGCAACGGCGGGCTGATCGCCGTGGGGTTCGTGGCGGCGTTCCTCACCGCCCTGGTGGTGGTGCGGGCGGCGGTGGGGTTCGTCGGGCGGCACGGCTTCGCGCCGTTCGCGTGGTATCGCATCGTCGTCGGCCTGGCGATGGCGGCGCTGCTGTTGCTGCGCTGACGCGGTTGACGTCGCCGCGCCGCACCGCTATATCGGCGCCCCCAAGCGAGGCGACGTCCTCCTCCTCTCCCGAGGATCGAAGTCCGGGACGGCCCGGCGGCGCGCAAGCGGAGGTGGCCATGGCGTGGCTGGTTCTGATACTCGCGGGCCTGGCCGAGGTGGTCTGGGCCTATTCCATGAAGCAATCGGCGGGGTTCACCCGCCTCTGGCCGTCGGTCGTCACCCTCGCGGTGTCGGCCTTGAGCTTCGTGCTGCTGGCGTGGGCGATGCGCGCGCTGCCGCTCGGCACCGCCTACATGGTGTGGACCGGCATCGGCGCGATCGGCGCGTTCGTCGTCGGCATCGTGGTGCTGGGGGAGGCCGTCAACGCCACGCGGTTGCTGGCGGCCGCCCTGATCGTCTCCGGCCTGGTGCTGATGAAGCTCTCCTCCGGCCCCGCCTGAGATCAGGCCACGTCCTTGCGGCGGCGGATCTCGGCGAACACCGCGGCGGCGGGCTGCCCGGCGAGGCCGAGGCGCGCCGCCAGATCCGGGTCGTCGGCGCGGAGGAAGGGGTTGGTGGTCTTTTCCTCCCCCAGCAGCGACGGCACCGTCGGCTGCTTCGCCTCCACCAGCCGGGCGATGGTTTCCACCCGCGCCGCGAGGGCGGCGTTCTCCGGGTCGAGGGCGCGGGCGAAGCGGGCGTTGCCGGCGGTGTATTCGTGGCCGCAGAACACCCGGGTTTCGTCGGGCAGGGCGCGCAGGCGCGAGAGGCTTTCCCACATCTGCTCCGCCGTGCCCTCGAACAGCCGCCCGCAGCCGAGCGCGAACAGGGTGTCGCCCGCGAACAGCGCGTCGTCGGCCATGAACCAGTAGGCGACGTGGCCCGAGGTGTGGCCGGGGGTTTCGAGCACCGCCGCGTGGGTGGCGCCGAGGTGGACGGTCTCGCCGTCCGCCACCGCGATGTCGACGTTCTCGATCCGCCCGAGGTCGGCGAGCGGCGCCACCACCGCCGCGCCGGTGGCCTCGCGGATGCCCGCGACCCCGGCGATGTGGTCGGCGTGGTGGTGGGTGAGCAGGATCAGGTCGATGCCCCAGCCGCGCGCCTCGGCGGCGGCGAGCAGGGGCGCCGCCTCGCCCGGGTCGACCGCCGCGGTGGTGCCCTGTTGCGGCTCGTGGAGCAGGTAGGCGTAGTTGTCGCCGAGGATCGGCACCTGGACGATTTCGAGCATGGTCGCCTCCGTGGCATTGATCCGTAAAGATATCCCCATGACCGCGGCGCCGCAAACCGCTATCATTCGGGCCCACCTCGACGATGGAGCGGATCGCCGATGTTTCCCCATGTCCGGGATTTTCGCGATTTCTACGACCGCACCGAAGGACGGCTGATCCGCCGCGTCCTGTCCCGGCGTCTGCGCGAGGCGGTGGGCGACGTGCGCGGCAAGCGCGTGCTGGCGATCGGCTTCGGCACGCCGTTCCTGCGCTCGTTCGTGGCGACGGCGGAAACCACGGTGGCGGTGATGAGCGGCCGCATGGGCGCGGTGGTGTGGCCCCGGCGCGCCCCCTGCCGGGTGGTGATCGCCGACGAGGCGGAGATGCCCTTCGCCGACCGCAGCTTCGACCGGGTGATCCTGGTGCACGGCCTCGAGTGGACCCCCAACCCCCAGGCGCTGATGCGCGACGTGTGGCGGGTGCTGACGGACGACGGGCGGCTGGTGGTGGTCGCCCCCAACCGCCGCAGCGTGTGGTCGGCGCTGGACGGCACGCCGTTCGGCCACGGGCGGCCCTATTCCCGCGGCCAGCTCAACGCCCTGCTGCGCGAGGCCCTGTTCACGCCGCAGTGGAGCGGCGCGGCGATGGCGGTGCCCACCGGCGCGACGCGCGGCTCGGTGGCGTTCGCGCGGGCCACCGAAAAGATCACCGCACGCTGGTTTCCCGGCATCGCCGCGCTGATCATGGCGACGGCGGCGAAGCAGATCTACGGCGTCACCCCGATCGGCAAGACGATGCCGGTGTCGGCCTTCGCCGAGGTGGTGAGCGGGTCGTCGCGCGGCGCGCACCCGCGCGGCGTCATTTCTCGAGGAGGAACACCGCGTCGACCGCCAGCAGGTTCGCCCAGCGGCTGTCGGCGGTGAAACGCTGCACGTCGCCGTCGGCGTCGAGGGCGAGGCTCGCCTTGATCCGCACGTCCATCGCCCGGCACAGGTCGACGAAATCCCGCACCGTGCAGAAGTGGATGTTGGGGGTCTCGTACCACGAATAGGGCAGCAGCTCGTTGACCGGCATCCGCCCCTTCAGCACCAGGTCGAGCCGGGTGCGCCAGTGGGCGAAGTTGGGGAACGACACCACCGCGTGGCGGCCGATGCGCAGCATCTGCTCCACCACCAGGCGCGGGTTGCGGGTGGCCTGCAGGGTCTTCGACAGGATCACGTAGTCGAAGGCGTCGTCGGGATAGTCGGCGAGGTCGATGTCCGCGTCGCCCTGGATCACCGCGAGGCCGCGGGAGACCGCACGCTGCACCCCCTGCATCGACAGCTCCATGCCGCGGCCGTCCACGTCGCGGGCGTCGCGCAGGTGGGCGAGCAGTTCGCCCTCGCCGCAGCCCACGTCGAGCACGCGGCTGCCCGGGTCGATCATCTCGGCGATGATCTTCAAGTCGATGCGCAGGCCGGTGGCCGAGTGGTTGGGCATCGGCGCCATCAGCGCGCCTCCCGGGAAAGGTCGAGACCGGCGCGGTCGGCCATGCCGTCGAGGAAGCCGCGGATGGTGTCGTGCAGCTCCGGCTCGTCGAGCAGGAAGGCGTCGTGGCCCTTGTCCGACTGCACCTCGACGAAGCTCACCGAGGCGGCGGCGGCGTTGAGGGCGCGCACGATCGCCTGGCTGTCGCGGGTGGGGAACAGCCAGTCGCTGGTGAACGAGATCACGCAGAACTTCACCGGCGTGCCGCGGAAGGCGTTGGCGAGGTTGCCGCCGTGCTCGCCCGGCAGGTCGAAGTAGTCCATCGCGCGGGTGATGTAGAGATACGAGTTGGCGTCGAAGCGTTCGACGAAGGTGCTGCCCTGGTGGCGCAGGTAGCTTTCCACCTCGAAGTCGGCGTCGAAGCCGAAGCCGATCTTTTCCCGCGCCTGGAGCTTGCGGCCGAACTTGCGGGTCAGCGCCGCCTCCGAGAGGTAGGTGATGTGCGCCGCCATGCGCGCCACCGCCAGACCCTTGTGGGGCACCCGGTCCTCCAGCAGATATTCGCCGCCGCACCACTCCGGATCGGCCATGATCGCCTGCCGCCCGACTTCGTCGAAGGCGATGTTCTGCGCCGAATAGCGCGCGCACGCGGCGATGGGGAGCGCGCAGAACACCCGCTCGGGGAACGCGGAAGCCAGTTGCAGCACCTGCATCCCGCCCATCGACCCGCCGATCGCCGCGAACACCCGGTCGATCCCCAGGTGGTCGAGCAGGCGGACGTGCAGCCGCACCATGTCGCCGATGGTGATCACCGGGAAATCGAGCATGTAGGGGCGGCCGGTGGCGGGGTTCTCGCTCTTCGGCCCGGTGGTGCCCATGCAGCCGCCGAGCACGTTGGCGCAGATCACGAAATAGGCGTCGGTGTCGACCACCTTGCCCGGGCCGATGAGGTTGGCCCACCAGCCGGGCTTGCCGGTCACCGGGTGGGGCAGCACCGCGTATTGGTCGCCGGTCAGCGCGTGGCACACCAGCACCGCGTTGGAGCGGTCGGCGTTGAGGGTGCCGTAGGTGTGGTAGGCAACCTCGACCGGGCCGATGCGCGCGCCGGAATCGAGCGGCAGCGGCTCGTCGGCGCACAGCACCACGGTCGCCTCCACCGCGTTGAGGCGGGCGCGGAGGTCGTCCCCGGGCGCTGTGGCGGATATGTTCGGGATCTCGGGAATAGCGGCGCCCCCGGGCAAAATCGCTTGCGTAAACGAGGGACACAGCTAAGTTTGGGTTTCCTCGCGTGTCAACGCCTGATTTCGGCCGCGGGGTCCAGCAAGGCATTCCCGGCGATGTCCACGGACGACCAACAGCTCGAAACCCTGCGCCGCGACGTCGACCGCATCGACGACGCGCTGCACGACCTGTTGATGCGCCGCACCGAACGCGTGCTCGAAATCGGCCGCCTGACGGACGGGGCGGAGGGCGAGCCGGTCTCCCTCACCCACCCGGGGCGGGAGGCGATGGTGCTGCGCCGCCTGCTGGCGCGCCACAAGGGTCCGTTCCCCTCCGACGTGCTCGCCCGCCTGTGGCGCGAGATCATCGGCACCCTGATGCGGGTGCAGGGGCCGTCGGCCATCGCGGTCTACATGCCCGAGCGCGGCTCCGGCTATCTCGAGATCGCCCGCGATCATTACGGCTCCTACACCGACACCGTCTCCTACCAGGCGGCGGGCCGGGTGCTGAAGGCGGTGGCCGAGGGCGCCGCGGCGGTGGCGGTGCTGCCGCTGCCCGGCGAGACCGCGGCGGAGGCCTGGTGGCCCGCCCTGATCGGCGACGCCAAGCCGCGCATGCAGGTGATCGCGCGCCTGCCGTTCTGCGGCCCCGGCCCGGGCCGGGGCGGCGAGATCGAGGCGTTCGCGGTGGCGGCGGTGGCCCCCGGCGAAACCGGCGACGACCGCTCGCTGCTGGCGGTGGAAACCCGCTCCGACGTCTCGCGTACCCAGCTCAACGCCAAGCTCGCCAACGCCGGGCTGGCCACTCTCACCTATTGGGATGCCCGCTCGTTCGCCCCGGACGCGCGGGTCCATCTGCTGGAAGTCGGCGGCCACGTGCTCGATTCCGACCCGCGCGTGGTGCGCCTCGCCCACGGCAACGACGAATCCGTGCGATACGTGCGCTGCGTCGGAGCCTACGCCACGCCGCTGCATTGCGCGCGCTGAGCCGAGGCTCCAGGACGGTCGCCGGGACCGTCGCGTGTCATCCCGGCAAATCCTTGTGACCCACGACGATGAAGATGTGAAAGCGAGTAGATGATGACGGCTCCCCTTCCGCGTTCCGGCATTCTCGACATCAGGCCCTACCAGGGCGGCCGCTCGAAGCTGGACGGCGTGGCCAACGTCGCGAAGTTGTCCTCCAACGAGGGCGCTCTCGGCGCGAGCCCCCGCGCCCGGGCGGCGTATCAGGCGGTGGCGGCGGAGCTGCATCGATACCCCGACGGCGGCTGCGAGGCGTTGCGCGCCGCCCTCGGCCGCCGCTTCGGCCTCGACCCGGCGCGGATCGTCTGCGGCGCCGGGTCCGACGAGCTGATCGGCCTCCTGGTGCACGCCTACGCCGGTCCGGGCGACGAGGTTCTCTATCCCGAATACGGCTTCGCGATGTATCAGATCTACGCCCGCGCCAACGGCGCGACGCCGGTCACCGCGCCCGAGACCGACCTCACCGCCAACGTCGACGCGCTGCTGGCGGCGGTGACGCCGAGGACCCGCATCGTCTTCGTCGCCAACCCCAGCAACCCCACCGGCACCCTGGTGACGGCCGCCGAGATGCAGCGCCTGCGCAAGGGCCTGCGCCCGGACATTCTGCTGGTGGTGGACGCCGCCTACGCCGAGTTCGTCACCCGCAACGACTATTCGCCGGGCGCGGAGCTGGTGGACGCGGGCGACAACACGGTGATGTGCCGCACCTTCTCGAAGATCTTCGGGATGGGGGCGCTGCGCCTCGGCTGGTGCTACGCGCCGCAGTCGATCGCCGACGTGCTCAACCGCGTGCGTTCGCCGTTCAACGTCTCGGCGGCGGCCCAGGCGGCGGGCGTGGCGGCGTTGGAGGACACCGCGTTCTTCGACCTCTGCCTCGCCCACAACCGGGTGTGGCAGCCCTGGCTGACCGAACAGATCGCCGCCCTCGGCCTTAAGGTCACGCCGTCGTTCACCAACTTCGTGCTCGTCCACTTCCCCAAGGGCGACGTGCCGAAGGCGGAGGCGGCGCTCGCCGAGCAGGCGGTGCTGGTGCGCGGCGTCGCCGGGTACGGCCTGCCCGACGCGCTGCGCATCACCGTCGGCACCGAGGAGGAGAACCGCCGCGTCGTCGCCGCCCTTACCGCCTACACGGAGGGCGCGGCATGACCGGATCGGCCGAAACGCCCCTGTTCGGCACCGTCGCGTTCGTCGGCATCGGCCTGATCGGCGCGTCGCTGTCGCTGGCGATCCGCAGGCACGGCCTCGCCGCCCGCACCGTCGCCACCGCGCGGCGGCAGGAAACCCTCGACACCGCGCTGCGCCTCGGCATCGTCGACGCCGCCTCCACCGACATGGCGGAGACGGTGGCCGACGCGGACCTGGTGATGGTGTGCGTGCCGGTGGGCGCGAGCGGCGCGGTGATGCGGGCGATGGCGCCGCACCTCAAGCCCGGGGCGATCGTCTCCGACGTCGGCTCGGTGAAGTGCGCGGTGATCGCGGACATGCTGCCGCACCTGCCCGAGGGCGTCGCCCTCGTCCCCGGCCACCCCCTCGCGGGCACCGAGTTCTCGGGGCCGGAGGCGGGCTTCGCCGAACTGTTCGAGCAGCGCTGGTGCGTCCTCACGCCGCTGCCCCACACCCCGAAGGACGCGGTGGAGAGAGTGGCTGCGATGTGGCGCGCGGTGGGTTCGAACGTGGACACGATGGATCCGGAGCATCACGACCGGGTTCTGGCGATCACCTCCCACCTGCCGCACCTGATCGCCTATACCATCGTCGGCACCGCCACCGATCTCGGCGCCGACCTGAAGCAGGAGGTGATCAAGTATTCGGCCTCCGGCTTCCGCGACTTCACCCGCATCGCCGCCTCCGACCCGGTGATGTGGCGCGACGTCTTCCTCAACAACAAGGAGGCGGTGCTGGAGGTGCTGCAACGCTTCACCGAGGATCTCACCGCGTTGCAGCGGGCGATCCGGCGCGGCGAGGGCGACACCCTGGAACGCCACTTCACCCGCACCCGCGCGATCCGGCGCGGCATCATCGACGCCAAGCAGGCGTGAGGAACCGGCGCCCGGGGCGACCCGGGCGCCGTTCGCGAACATGGCAGAGATTTTCCCGATTTCCGACCCTGCCGACCCCCGCGTCGAAGGCTTCCGCGAGGTGCGCGAGCGCGACCTGGTGGGGCGCCGGGGGCTGTTCGTGGCCGAGGGCGAGGTGGTGCTGAAGACGCTGCTCTCCGGCCGCTCCCCCCACCGCCTCGCGGCGCTGCTGATCGCCGAGAAGCGCGTCGCCGGGCTGGCGCCGCTGCTGGCGGCGCTGCCCCAGGGCGTGCCGGTCTACGCCGCCTCGCAGGCGGTGATGGACGCGACCGTGGGCTTCGCGATCCATCGCGGCATCCTCGGCCTCGGCGCCCGCGCGCCCGGGCTTGGCCTCGCCGAGGCCCTGGCGGCGCTGCCGCCCCGGGCGACGGTGGCGGTGTTCTCGGCGATCGCCAACCACGACAACCTCGGCGGCCTCTACCGCAACGCCGCCGCCTTCGGCGTCGATCTCGCGATCCTCGATTCCGACTGCTGCGACCCGCTCTACCGCAAGGCGATCCGGGTGTCGGTGGGGGCGGCGCTGACGGTGCCGACGGTGCAAGGCGGCCGCACCGCCGACATCCTCGAAGCCCTGGCGGCGGCGGGGTTCGACCTGCTCGGCCTGTCGCCGCGCGGCGCGCGGGCGCTGGCGGACTACGCGCGCGGCCCGCGCGTCGCGGCGGCGTTCGGGGCGGAGGGGCCGGGGCTGTCGGAGGCGGTTCTCGCGCACACCGTGGCGGTGCGCATCCCGATGGCGCCGGGCTTCGATTCCCTCAACGTCGCCACCGCCGCCGGGATCGTCTTCCACCACCTCATGGCGCGCTGAGGCCCAGCAGCGCCAGCGCCGCGGGCAGGTGCAGCGACAGGGCGTGCAGCCCCGCGCCGATCAGCGCGCCGATCACGGTGCCGTTGAGGCGGATGTATTGCAGGTCCGCCCCCACCTGAACCTCGATGCGGTCGCTGAACTTGCGGGCGTCCTGGCTCATCAGGGTGGTCTCGACGAAGCCGACGATGCGGTCGCTCCAGGTGCCGAGGTTGCCGATCAGGAACGCCGCGACGCCGTCGTTGACGCGCCGGCGCACCCGGGGCGTCGCCAGCGCCGCGACGAGGCGCCGCGCCAGCAGGTCGAAGATCGCGCGCACGCGGGAGTCCTCGTTCTCCAGGTCCTTTTCCAGCATCGCCGCCAGCCGCGCGACGATGGTCGCCACCAGCCGCAGGAAATCCGGGTTGTCGGCGGACCACTTGCGCAGCGCCGCGAACAGGCGCGGCAGGCCGTCGGCCTCCAGGCGGCGCAGGCCGCGCCGCAGGGCCTCGCGCATCTCGGCGAACTCGGGCGTGGTCTCGTCGCCGAGGTTGCGGGCGAAATCGGCGAGGCCGCGCGCGAAGGCGGCGGCGAGGCGTTCGTCGAACGCCTTCGGCACGTACCAGTGGGAGCGTTCGCGCACCTTGTCGCGGATCAGCTCCGGGTGGGTCTCGATCCACTCGGCGAGCAGCGCGGCGCAGCGCTTCACCGCCTCGGCGGGCAGGCCGCTTTCGTCCAGGCTGCGCAGCACCGCGCGGGCGCCGGGGCGCAGGTCGGCGGAGCGCATCTCGCGGCGCACCGCGTCGGCCACCGCCGCGAGAACCTCGCGGTTCGCCGCGCCGCCCGCCAGCAGGCCGAGGAGGCCGCGCCGCAGCTCGGCGAACACCCGCGCGCGGTTTTCATCGTCGTCGAGGAAGCGGGCGAGGTGGGCGGCGAAATCGACGCTCCGCACCTGCGCCACCAGGGCGTCGCTGCGCAGGAACTCGCGCTCGATGTAGCGGGCGATGCCGTGGGCGATCGGCCCCTGGTTGGCGACGATCAGGTTGGTGTGGGGCAGCGGCAGGCCGAGGGGCCGCCGGAACAGCGCGGTGACGGCGAACCAGTCCGCCAGCCCGCCGATCATCGCCGCCTCGGCGGCGGCGCGCACGAACCCGGTCCACGCCGCCGGGGGCGCGAAGTGCACCGCCACCCAGGCCGCCGCCGCCGCCAGCAGCGCGGCGGCGGCGAGGCGCTTCTTGCCGCGCAGGTGGCGGAGGCGGGCGTCGTCGGCGGCGTCGGCCATCGCCTCAGCCGACGAGGCCGGGCAGGCGGCGCGCCACCTCGGCGATCGCCGCGTTGCGGTCGTCGAACGACGCCGCGCTTTCGTGAATGTAGACCGCCACCAGCAGCGGGTCCCCGGCGGCGGGCCAGATCGCCGCCACGTCGGCCATCGCGCCGTGGTCGCCGCCGCCGGTCTTGTCGGCCACCTGCCAGCCGGGCGGCACGCCCGCGCGCAGCTTGGCGTCGCCGGTCTTGTTGGCGCGCATCCACTGGATCAGTCGCTCGGTGGAAACCGGCGAGAGGCGGTCCCCCAGCAGCAGCGCGCCGAGGCTGTCGACCATCGCTTCCGGCGTGGTGGTGTCGCGCGGGTCGCCGGGGAGGGCGGCGTTGAGGTCGGTTTCCCAGCGGTCGAGGCGGGTGGCGTCGTCGCCCAGGGTGCGGGCGAACGCGGTCAGGCCCGCCGGGCCGCCGATGCGCTTGAGCAGCAGGTTGCCCGCGGTGTTGTCGGAGCGGGTGAGCGCCGCCTCGCACACCTCGGCCAGGGTCATCTCGCCGCCCGCGCGCTTGCCGGTGACCGGCGAGTAGTCCACCACCTCGGCGGCGAGGATCGGCACCGGCTCGGCGAGGTCGTCGGCGCCCGCGTCCACCCGCGCCAGCACCGCGCCCGCCGCCAGAACCTTGAAGGTGCTGCACAGCGGGAAGCGCTCGGTGGCGCGGCGGCTCCAGGCGCGGCCGCTGCCGGTGTCGAGCACGGCGACGCCGAGGCGGCCGCCGATGCGCGCCTCGATGGCGGCGAAGGGGTCGTCTTCGGCGCGGGCGGGCAGCAGCGGCAGCGCGAACGCGCCCGCCACCAGGGCGGAGAATCGACGGCGGGAGATACCGAAAGCCATGGTCGCGGTTCCTATAGCGGGTCGCCCTTGCGGCGCACCGCGCCGTCCTTGCCGATGTCCATGCCCGGCGCGACCAGGTTGGCGCGGGAGGGCGGCGGGGCGGGCGCGCCGGGCCAGGCCACGTCGGGCACGTGGACCAGGGCGAGGGGACCAGCGTAGACGATGCCGTCGCGCAGCGACAACGAGAGATTGGCGGGGCCGGTGGGCGGCATCTCGCGGCCCAGCACCAGCCGCGCCAGGGTGGCGTCGGAATCGCGGATCAGCTCGGCGGTGTGGAGCACGTCCACCAGCGGCACGAACCCCTCGACCCGCGCGGTGAGCGAGGCGGCGGGCTGCACCCGCGAGTCGAGCACCAGGGTGCCGGTGCCCTCGAGGGCGGAGCTGCCCCAGCGCAGGCCGATGCGCCGCACCGCCACGTTGCCGCCCGCCTCGCGCCAGGCGCGCAGGGAGTCGTAGACCGTGCCCGCGCGAATCGGCCCGCCGATGTCGCTGTCGAAGTCGAAGCTCGCCACCTCGGGGCCGAGGGGGAAGGCGGCGGTCTCGGGCCAGCGCAGGCCGCGCAGCGACACGCCGAAGCGCGCGGTCGGCCCGGCGGCGTTCTTGGCGGTGACCAGGGCGGGTTCGGCGGAGGCGGTGATCCGCCCCTCGGACAGCACCAGCGGCGAGGCCACCGGCCGCCCGGCCCAGGTGACGCCGAGGTTGAGGCCGGTCATCGCGAAGGTGGCGGTGCGCAGGCTTTCGGTGGAATCGACGGTGAAGCCGAGGCGCGCGGTGCCGCCCTGCTTGCGCAGGACGTCGGCGCGGTCGGGGCGGGCGCGGCGGAGTTCGGCGCCGTCGGGCAGCTCCACCGCGAACGCCCGCGGCGAGAACACGCCGCTGGTCAGCGCCATGCGCGGCACCGCGAGGCTCCAGGTGGTCTCGCCGCGGCGGAACGCCAGCTCCACCGCCGACACCGTGAGTTCGAGCCGGGTGGGGAAGCCGCCGACGCCCTCGACCGTGTAGGTGGCGGTGTCGCCGTTGGCGCGGCGTTCGGCCGCCCAGTCGGCCAGGCGGGACTTCATCAGGCTGGCGGTGTGGAACCAGAACGCGGTGTATCCGGCGACGATCGCCGCGAGCAGGGCCGGGGCGGCCAGCATCGCCGTGGCGTTGCCGAGTTGGGCCTTGCTCCTCATCTGCGTGTCCCCCCCTTGCGGTCTGCGTCATCGTGCCGGGTGCGGCGTGGCGCGTCAGTGAACGGCGTCACGCGCTGCCGATCAGGATGCCCGCGGCGAACACCAGCGCGCCCCCCAGCACCACCTGCAAGGCGGCGCGGAAGAACGGCGTGTCCATGTAGCGTTTCTGAATCCAGGCGATCGCCCACAGCTCGCAGAACACCAGCACGCAGGCGATCGCGGTGGCGGTGGCGAAGTGGGGCACCAGATACGGCAGCGCGTGGCCGAGGCCCCCCAGCGTCGTCATCACCCCGGCGGCGATGCCGCGCTTGATCGGAGAGCCGCGCCCCGAGATCGTGCCGTCGTCGGAGGCGGCCTCGGTGAAGCCCATGGAGATGCCCGCGCCCACCGACGCGGCGAGGCCGACGAGGAAGGTGGTCCAGGTGTCGTGGGTGGCGAAGGCGGTGGCGAAGATCGGCGCGAGGGTCGAGACCGAGCCGTCCATCAGCCCCGCCAGGCCCGGCTGCACCCAGGTGAGGACGAACTGGCGGTGCGCCGCCGCGTCCTCCTCCGAGCGGATCTCGCCGGGCAGCAGCTTTTCCGTCAGGGTCTCGCCAAGCCGCATGTGCGCCGCCTCGGCGGCGGCGAGGTCGGCCAGCAGCTTGCGGGTGTCGGCGTCGCGCACCCGCGCCGCCGCCCGGGCGTAGAAGGCGCGCGCCGCGCTTTCCATCCCCGCCACCTCGTCGCGGATGCGCTGGATGCCGAGGTTGGAGACCAGCCAGGTGGGGTTGCGGGCGTAGAACCCGGCGACGTGCTCGCGGCGGATCAGCGGAATGACGGTGCCGAAGCGCGTCTTGTGCAGCTCGATCAGGCGGTGGTGGTGGTGCATCTCCTCCGCCGCCATCGCGTCGAGCATGGCGGCGGTGGCGGGAAACTCGGCGCGCACCCGGGCGGCGTAGGTCTGGTAGATGCGCGCGTCGTCCTCCTCGGCGGAGATCGCGAGGGCGAGGATTTCCTGTTCGTCGAGATCGTCGAAGCGGCGGCGCGCGCCGAAGCTGCCCAGCATGTTCCCCAGTCCCCGTGCGGCGAAGGCCGCAAGGTTAGCGCGATTCGCGGCGCCCGTCGAGGGAAGCGCCGGTAAACGGATTGTATCCCCGCGCCGCCAGCACCGCCCAGGCGGTGGCGCCGAGGTGGGGGCGGCGGTAGTAGAGGAAGTCGTCGGTGGTGCTGTCCGGCCCGATCGCGAGGCCGGTGGTGATGCTGGGGTTGCGGGTGGCGCGTAGGAAGCCGTCCGGCTCCGCCTCGGCGAGGGCGGCGGCGAGCAGGGCGCGGGCCTCCTCCGGGCGGCCCAGCACCCGGGCCACCAGCGCCCCCTGGGCGGTTCCCTCGGTCCAGAGGCCGTCGCGGTCGTCGTTGAAGTCGAGGCCGCCCTGCGCGCCGTGGACGCGGAGCGCGGTGTCGAAGGCGGCGCGCCAGGCTGGCGCGGCGTCGGCCAGAAGCTGCGGCCAGAGCTGGGCGTCGAGGCCGGAGATGCGCTCCACCGGGGTGACGCCGTCGGGCGCGGTGCCGATCAGGAAGCGCCCCTCGGCGGGCCGCCACATGGCGTCGACGAAGCGCCGCGCCGCCGCCGCCAGCGGCCGCCACTCGCCGCCGAGGCGGGAGAAGAACGCCGCCACGTCGGTGTTGTGCTCGGTGGATTTCCAGGTGAGCGGCCGCGCCTCGGCGTCGAACCCCTGCACCCCGCCGATGAAGCCGCCGTCGCCGAGATCGTCGGCGAAGCCCGCGGTGTAGCGGGCGATCCGCACCGCGCCCTCGCGGTAGCGCGGGTCGTGGGTGGAGTCGCCGAGGGCGAGCAGCGCGAGGCCCGCCCAGGCGAGGTTCCCCACCGCGCTGCCGACGTGGTAGGGGTCCTCGAACCACGTGCCGCGGCCCTGGTCCCACCAGCCCATCGGCGGCGGCGGATACTCCCGCACCGGCCCGGCGCGGTAGGTGTTGCGGACCCGCCCGGCGGGACCGGCGCGGTCGGCGGCGGAGGCGGCGAGCAGCGCGTCGCCGATGCGCCGCGCCTCCGCCGGATGGCCGCAGGCGAGCAGCGCCATCGCCGCCAGGGCGTTGTCGTAGGTGAAGGCCGCGCCTTCGAGCGCCGCCTCGCCGCCCGCGCCGGGGGCGGGCGGATAGCTCACCAGGAACACCGGCTCCGGCCCCGGGTGGGCGTTCACCGCGCCCGCGATCGCCGCGCACTGCGCCTCGGCCCCGGCCGCGCGGGCGGGGGCGGGGAGCAGGGCGAGCGGCAGCGCGAGCGCGAGGCCGATCAGCCGCAGGTGGAATATCCGCAGTTGACGCATTTCTTGCAGCCTTCCTGGCGATACAGGGTGGGCGCGTGGCACTGCGGGCAGATCTCGCCCGCGGGCGCCGCCGGGGTGCCCGGGTCGGCGGCGCGGGCCGGGGCCTCGGGGGCCTCCACCAGGCCGAGGGCGGCGAGGTGGCGGCGCATCACCTCGGCGATCAGCGCGACGATGCCGTTGACGTAGCGGCCGTTGACCCACGCCCCTTGCGCGCCGCGCACGGTCTGCAGGTCCTCGATCAGGAACGACGGGTCCTCGGTGCGGCGCATGATCGCCGACAGGGTGATGGTGAGCGCCGACAGCAGCTCCACGTGCTCGGCCGAGCGCGAGGCGATGAACACCTCGAACGGGCGGCGGCCGGTGGCGGTCTCCACGTCGTTGATGGTGACGTAGAAGTTCTCGTCGGTGAGCGGCCACTTGAGCTTGTAGGTGGTGCCCGAGAGCGCCTCCGGCCGGGGCGCCGGCTCGGGCGAAGAGGCCGGGGCGGGCGCGCTGGCGGAGGTGGAGAGCACCGAGGTGCGCAGCGGCGTCGGCCGGTAGGTGGTGCAGCCCTTGCAGCCGAGGGCGTAGGCCTGCGCGTAGACCGCCTTGAAGTCGTCGAAGGCGATGTCCGGCGGGCAGTTGATGGTCTTGCTGATCGAGGCGTCGACGAACTTCTGGCAGATCGCCTGGGTGCGCAGGTGCTCCTCGACCGAAAGCTCGAGCGCCGTGACCATGAAGGGCGGCAGATTGTCGAGGGGCGCGGTGGCCGGGTCGAGGGCGTTGGCGCGGCACCAGGCCAGGAACCCGGCGTCGAGCACCGCGAACTCGCGCTGGCTGCCGTCCGCCTGCAACACCTTGCGGAAGTAGCGCCAGCCGAAGGTCGGCTCCAGGCCGGAGGAGACGTTGGCGTTGTAGATCGCGGTGGTGCCGGTGGGGGCGACGGTGAGCAGCACGCCGTTGCGGATGCCGTGGGCGGCGATGCCGTCGCGGATGTCCTCCGGCAGCGCCTGCACGAACGGCCGGTCGAGGAACTTCTCGGCGTCGAACAGCGGGAACGGCCCGCGCTCCTTCGCCAGTTCCACCGAGGCGCGGTAGCAGGCGTCGCGCAGCGCTTCCATGATCTCCGCGACCTTGGCCTCGGCCTCGGCCGAACCGTAGCGCAGGCCGAGCATCTGCAGCGCGGTGCCGAGGCCCATGATGCCGATGCCGGTGCGGCGCTTGTTCGCCGCTTCCTCGGCCTGTTCGGGGACCGGATAGTTGGTGACGTCGAGGACGTTGTCGAGGAACCGCACGCCGATCGCCGCGACCTCGGCCAGGCGCGCGAAGTCGAACGCCGCCGCCTCGGAGAACGGCGCGCGCACCAGCGCGGCGAGGTTGACGCAGCCGAGGTTGCAGGCGCCGTTGGGCGGCAGCGGCTGCTCGCCGCAGGGGTTGGTGCAGTGCAGGGTCTCGCAGTAGCCGAGGTTGTTCTGCGCGTTGACGCGGTCGATGAAGATCACCCCCGGCTCGGCGGCGTCGAAGGTGGAGCGGATGATCGCGTCCCACAGGGTGCGGGCGGGCAGGCGGCGATAGACGTACCACGGGCGGCCGTTCCGCTCGGTCACCGCGACGAGCTGCGCCGGGTCGGCGGGGCGGACGCCGAAGCCCAGGTCCCACTCGGCGTCGTCCTCCACCGCCCGCATCAGGGCGTCGGACACCAGCACCGAGACGTTGAAGTTGGTGAGCTTGCCGGGGGTCTGCTTGGCGGCGATGAAGTCGAGCAGGTCCGGGTGGTCGTCGGCCAGCGTGCCCATCATCGCGCCGCGACGGGTGCCGCCCGACATGATGGTGCCGCACATCGCCTGCCAGATTTCCATGAACGAGATCGGGCCGGAGGCGATCGAGCCGGTCTTCTCCACCAGCGCGCCGCGCGGGCGGATGGTCGAGAAATCGGTGCCGATGCCGCCGCCCTGCTGCATGGTGAGCGCGGCGCGGGTGTTGGCGGCCATGATGCCGCGCATTTCGTCGGGCACGGTGTCGTTGACGAAGCAGTTGATCATCGTCACCCGCCGCCCGGTGCCCGCGCCCGCGAGAATTCGGCCGGCCGGGCACCACTCCATCGCGTCCATCGCCGCGGCGGCGCGGGGGGCGTGGAGGGCGGCCTCTGGATCCTGGGCGTAGACCCCGGCGACGACCCGGGCGTGGGTGTCGGCCGGAGTGGCCTCCTGCGAGTCGCCGGTGGCGGAAACCGCGCGGTACTTCTCGCGCCAGATCGTTTCGGAAATCGGCTGGCGCAGGTCGCCGAAGGAAAGAGCGGGCTTGGCGTCCATGCGACGTCGACTCCGGATGCGTAAAACCATGGGGATGAACCGCCAACATCTAATGGCGAGTTGTCCACAGGTCCAGCGCGAAATGCGCGTGGCGGCGCGCGCGGGCGGCGGAGGTGGGTCAGCGGCCCTGTCCCGATTTTCGCCGACTCGCGGGAACGCCTGGATCGTGCCGGAGCTGGAACGGTAACCCGGCGGAAACCGAGAGAATCCCTGGGGTTTTTGCAGCGGCGCAGGATTTTCGCGCCCTGCGTGCAGAGGACGATTCGCCCCGCCCCGCCCGAGACCGCCGCGAATCGGAACCGCGGCGCGCCGCCGCCGCCACGGCCTCAGGCGTTGCCGCGCCTGGGGCGCGCCGGATTGCGCACAGACTTATCCACAGGCTCTCGTCAGCCCCTGGCGAGGGATTTGCGCCCCTCGGCCTCGAGCGCGCGGGTGGCCATCTCGATGCGGCTCTGCAACTCGTTGAGGAAAACCCGGCGGTCGAGGCTCTTCGGCATCGCGGGCAGGAATTCCACGACGATCGTGCCCGGGCGCTTGAGGAAGGCGTTGCGCCCCCAGTAGAGGCCCGAGTTGAGCGCCACCGGGATCACCGGCGCGTCCACCCCCGCCGCCAGCATCGCGAGGCCGGGCATGTAGCGGGCCGAGGCGCCGGGCGCGGTGCGCGTGCCCTCGGGGAAGATCACGATCTGCCGCCCGGCGGCGAGGGTGGCGCGCGCCTTCTGCATCAGCAGGTGCATCGACTTCACCCCGGCGGAGCGGTCGAGCGCGATCATCTCGGTCTTGCGCATGTGCCAGCCGACGAAGGGGATGTCGAGGAGTTCCTTCTTGAGCACGTAGACCGCGTCGGGCAGCACGCTGTCGAAGAAGAAGGTGTCCCACGCCGACTGGTGCTTCACCGCCAGGATCACCGGCCCCTCGGGCAGGTTCTCGAGGCCGCGCACCTCGTGGCGGATGCCCATCACCCAGCGGCCGAGGAAGACGATGCCGCCGGTCCAGATGCGCTTGCCCATCACCATGCAGGGGCGGGGCAGCGCCAGGATCGGCACCAGGCCGACGCTGACGAGGAGGGTCCAGGTGAAGTAGGCGACGTTGAAGATCGCGGAGCGTATGGCCGTCACTATGAGAAATCCCCGGCGGTCATGCCGAACATGTGGGCGAGGTTGGCGATCACGAATTTGGTATATTCGCGGGTCATCAGCAACAGGGTTCCGGGGTACTTCCACCACTGCCCCTGCTTCACCGCGAGGGGGAACACCGGGTGCTGGACGACCTGGATCTCCGGCAGCTCGCGCTGGAACTCCAGCAGGCTGCGCTTCATGTGGTACGAGGCGGTGACGAGGCGGATCGAGCGGATGCCCTCCTCGCGGCACCATTCGGCGGTTTCCTGCGCGTTCTGCACGGTGTTGGTGGCCTTGTGGCCGAGGAACACGCGGGCGCGCAGCGCCTTCGGATAGTCGGCGAGGTTGAGCTGCTGGAGCAGCGCCTCGAGGGTCAGGCTTTCGCCCACGCCGGAGATGAACAGCCGCCCGGCGGCTTCGGCCTTCAGCAGCGCGAAGCCGGTGGCGAGGCGGTCGGCGCCGCCGGTGAACACCACCACCGCGTCGGTGCGGGTGGTCTCGTCGGCGACCTCGTCGGGCAGGGTGGCGACGAAGCGCACCAGGCCGATGGTCCAGATCGCCAGGCCGATCGCCCCGATCATCGCCAGCGCGTGGGTCAGGCGTTTCATAGCATCCTCGCGAGAGTCCTGAGCACGGTGAGGAACGCCGCGGTCATCGCCAGCAGCGCCGCCAGCACCGGCACCAGCCCCAGCACCACCCAGTGGGCGGAGCCGAAGCTCACCTCGGCCAGCAGGCCGCCCTGGAGGGTTTTGGCCATCGCCCCCAGGCCCAGCAGCACCGGCGCCGCGAGGCCGAAGCCGATCGCCGCGCCCTGGCTGCCCAGCCACAGCGCGCGCAACGCGTATTGCCGGGCGATGTAGCCGTCGCGGGCGCCGACGAGGTGGAGGATCTCGATGCTGGAACGGTGGATCGCAAGGCCCGCGCGGGTGGCGTAGACCACCGCCACCGCCGCCGCCAGCGCCACCAGCGCCATCACCGAGCGGGCGAGCATTTCGAGGCCGTCGGCGAGGCGGATCACCCGCGACAGCCAGATGCGGTGGTCGTCCACCGAGGCGCCGGGCACCTCCTTGCGCAGCCGCTCGGAGAGGGCGACGAGGTCGGGCGGCGGGGCGTCGCCCACGGTGACGTCGATCAGGCTCGGCAGCGGCAGGTCGGCGATCAGGTCCGAGCTGCCGAGCCAGGGTTCGATCAGCGCCGCCAGTTCCCCTTCCGAGAGGGCGCGGGCGCGCAGCACGCCGGGGGTCTCCTCGATCAGGCGGATGGTCTTCTCCACCCGCGCGGCCACCGCCTTGGCGTTGGCGGCGTCCGGGTGGACCACCTGCACCGTGAGGGTGCCCTTGATGTCGCGGTTCCAGCGGTCGAGCAGGTTGTCGAGCACCAGCGCGCCGGAGAGCGCGAGGGTGGCGAGGAACACCATCATCGCGATCATCGCCGGGAGAAAGGCGGCGGTGGCGTCGTGGTCGAACGGCAGGTCGGAGCGGCGGCGCAGCATCATGCCTCCGCCGGGCTGGCGCCGGAGGCGGGGTGCAGCGCCAGGCCGCCCTCCGCCAGATGCAGGCGCGGATAGGGAAAGCGCCGGATCAGCGGCTCGTTGTGGGTGGCGATCACCACCGTGGTGCCGAGGCGGTTGAGCTCGACGAACAGGTGCATCAGGCGCTGGGCGATGCGGTCGTCGACGTTGCCGGTGGGTTCGTCGGCGAGCAGCAGGTCGGGCCGGTTGATCACGGCGCGGGCGATCGCGACGCGCTGCTTCTCGCCGCCCGAGAGCAGCGGCGGGCGGGTCTTGAGGGCGCCGCCGAGGCCGACCCAGTTGAGCAGCTCGGGCACGTGGCGGGCGATCTCGCTTTCCCGCACCCCGGCGACGCGCAGGGGCAGCGCCACGTTGTCGAGGGTGGAAAGGTGGTCGAGCAGCCGGAAATCCTGGAACACCACGCCGATGCGCCGCCGCACCCGGGGCAGCATGGCGT
The DNA here is from genome assembly GCA_030604885.1 of Alphaproteobacteria bacterium. Classification (GTDB taxonomy): domain Bacteria; phylum Pseudomonadota; class Alphaproteobacteria; order Rhodospirillales; family Rhodospirillaceae; genus Oleispirillum. Next base: position 49,467 of record JAUVUZ010000023.1, read on the forward strand.
GGTTCATGCGCGTGGTGTCGATGCCGAACATCTCGATTCGCCCGCGCGTCGGCCGCCGCGCCAGATACATCAGCGACAGCAGCGACGACTTGCCCGCGCCGGAATCCCCGGTGAGGTAGTGGAACGAGCCGCCCGGCAGGGCGAACGAGATGTCTTGCAGAATCTCCGTGCCCTGGCCGTAGCGCAGGCCCACGCCCTCGAACCGGACGATACCGGCTGAGGGAGACTTGGCGGCGTCGGAGAGGATGCGGTCGGGTCTCATGGGCCTCACAATGGCACGCGGGCGGTGGCCGGTCCAGCCCCCCGGAACGCCGCGCGGAGGGATTGCTTGAGTTCCGGCCGACACTCTCCTATAAGTGAAAAACCGTTGTTCGCCCAATTGCTAAAAGAAAGTTCCGGCGGATGATCATATCCTGCCCCGAGTGTGCGACGAAGTTCGCGATTGCCGACGCGGTTCTGGGCGAACGTGGGCGCAAGGTCCGTTGCTTCAAATGCGGCCACGCCTGGCACCAGATGCCCGAAACCGTCGCGGCCGCGCCCGAGCCGGCGCCGCGCCGCGCCCAGCCGCCGCTGATGCCGCCCACCGCCACCGTCGGCGAGGCGTCGCTGCCGCTCGAGTCCGAGCCGGTGCGGGGCGGATCGCCGCCGCCGCCCGCCCGTTACGACGCCGGAGACCTGCCGCTCGACAGCGAGCGCACGCCGCCCGACGACGACTTCGACATCCCCACCATCGCCCCGCCCGAGGATCTCTCGGCGTTCACCGCCAGCCCCCACGCCGACGACGAGGACGCGGGGATCAACGCGGTGGACGTGGACGCGCTGCTCGGCAGCCGCCCGGAAGACATCTCCAAGGTGCTCGCCAAACGGGTGCCGCAGGGGGAAGGCTCCGGCGGCGGCTGGGGCAAGTGGCTGCTGCTGCTGCTGCTGGTGCTGGGCGGCATCGGCGCCGCCTTCTGGTTCGGCCGCCCGCAGATCGTCGCGCGCTTCCCCGCCACCGCGCCGGTCTACAAGGCGCTCGGCGTGCCGCTGGAAATCCTCGGCGAGGGCCTGGAGTTCCGCAACGTCACTTCGGAAATGATCAAGGAAGGCCGCACCCCGATCCTGGTGGTGCGCGGCATCATCGCCAACGTCGCCAAGGAGGCGCGGCCGGTGCCGCTGCTGCGGCTGGTGCTGCTCGACAGTGGCGGCGGCACGATCCAGGAATCCTACGGCAAGCCGCGCAAGGACGAACTCGACATGGGCGCGCAGATGGGCTTCCAAATCCGCATGGAGGACCCCTCGGCCGCCGCGGTGCGCTACGAGGTCACCTTCGCCGAGGCTCCGGCGACCCGCGCCGCCCCGGCCGCGCCTGCTGCGCCGCCGCCGCCCCCGCCCGCCCAATAGACCGGGTCACGGGGCGGGGGTTCCCCCGCCCGCGCGCGGGTTCAGATGATGCTCGGGTTCTGCTGCACGTCCGGCACCACGGTGGCGCGGAAGCCCGCGCTCCGCACCGCGGAGACGAGGTTGCCGGATTCGCCGCCGCCCTCGATCACGGCGGTGCCGTGGTCGAGATCGACGACCACGGTGGCGACGCCCGGAATCCCGCGCAGCGCCGTCTCGACCTTTTCGGCGCAGCCCGTGCAACGCATACCCTCGATGCTCAACGTCGTGCTGCTCATGGCATATCTCCCTGTTACGAACGGCTTTCGTTCGTCAACGTATGAGATGGGGCGGCGTTCCGGGGCGCCGCAATCGTTCAAACGGATACGGCGCGGATGCCCCGGGCGATGCTGTCCCACGCGCGGGCGAGCTGCTCGTCGGTGACGCAATAGGGCGGCAGCAGGTAGACGACGTTGCCGAGCGGGCGGATCAGCATGTTCTCGCCCTTGAAGAACGCCTTGAGCTTGAGGCCCACCGCCGCGCCCAGGCCCTGTTCCGCCCCGCCCGGGTCGAGATTGAGGGCGGCGACGGTGCCGGCGACGCGCGGCTTGCGCACGCCCGGCAGCTTCGCCACTTCCGCCAGGGCGGCGCGGTGGAACGCCTCGATCTCGGCGCGGCGCTTGGCGCAGGCCGGGTCGAGCAGGAGCTTGAGCGAGGCGTTGCCCGCCGCGCAGCCGAGCGGGTTGGCGGTGTAGGAGTGGCCGTGCAGGAACGCCTTGGCGGTGTCCTTGGAGAGGAACGCGGCGTAGATCGCGTCCGTCGTCACGGTCGCCGCCATCGGCATGAAGCCGCCGGTGATGCCCTTGGAGAGGCAAACGAAATCCGGCGCCACCCCGGCCTTGACGCAGGCGAACAGGTCGCCCAGGCGGCCGAAGCCGGTCATCACCTCGTCGAACACGATCAGCGCGCCCGCCGCCTTGAGCTTCTCCACCCACGCCTTGAGGAACGCCGGGCGGCACATCCGCATGCCGCCCGCGCCCTGCACCAGCGGCTCGACGATCGCCGCCACCACGGTGTCGCGGTTGGCGTCGAGGTAGGCGTCGAGGGCGGCGAGCGCCTGCGCCTCCTTCGCCTCCACCGCGTCGTCGCCCTCCCAGGTGGGGGCGTTGGGCAGGGTGTCGACGGAAAACAGCATCTCCCCCCAGGTGTCGAAGATGCCGCAGCTCACGCCGAGCGACATCGCGCCGACGGTGTCGCCGTGGTAGGCGCCGTCCATCGCCACGAAGCGGGTGCGGCGGGTGTCGCCGAGGTTGCGGAAGTATTGCAGCGCCATTTTCAGCGCCACCTCCACCGCGGTGGAGCCGTTGTCCGAATAGAACACCCGGGCGAGCGGGTCGGGCAGCAGCGCCACGATTCCCTCGGCGAGGTCCACCGCCGGGGCGTGGGTGCAGGTGGCGAAGATCACCTGCTCCAGGGTGCGCGCCTGGGCGGCGATGGCGTCGGCGATCAGCGGGTGGCCGTGGCCGTGGAGGTTCACCCACCACGACGAGATCATGTCGAGGATGACGTTGCCCTCGGCGTCGACGATCTCGGCGCCGTTGGCCGAGACCGCGGCGATCGGCTCCGGCGCGGTGAGCGCCTGGGTGAAGGGGTGCCAGATGACCCGGCGGTCGCGGGCGAGGAGGTCGGAGGACATCGCTGGATCCTTCAAAGGAGGTGCGCGAAGGCGCGGTCGAGGCCGTCGAGGCGGGCGGTGGCGTCGCGCAGGGCGGCGGCCGAGGCGTCGGCGAGGAAGGGCAGGGTGCCGAACACCGGCACGCCGCCGAACGCGGCGATGGTGCCGGGGTTGTCGGCGCGGATGAAGGCGTCCTCGGCGGACTGGGGCCGGGTTTCGTTCAGCACCACGCCCGCCACCGCGAGGCCGCGCGCCTTCAACGCCATCAGCGACAGCAGGGTGTGGTTGATGGTGCCGAGGCCGACCCGCGCCACCAGCACCACCGGCAGGCCGAGGGCGGCGAACAGGTCGAGCATGGTCTCGCGCGGGTTGAGCGGCACCATCAGTCCGCCCGCGCCCTCCACCGCCACGGCGGGGAAGCGCGCGCCCAGGCGGCGCGCGGTGGCGGCGATCGCCGCCACCGTCGGCTCCGCCTCGCCGGGGGCGACCGCGAGATGGGGCGAGCACGCCGGGCCGTAGCAGAACGGTTGCATCGACGCCCGGTCCTCGGGCGCGGGCGCGAGGCCCAGGCGGTCGAGGGTGAACTGCAGGTCGGGCGCGACGAAGCCGCCGCCCGGCACCGGCGTCGAGCCGGTCTGCACCGGCTTCATCGGCGCGACGGCGACCCCGCGCGCGTGCAGCCACAGGCACAGCGCGGCGGTGGCGTGGGTTTTGCCGACGTCGGTGTCGGTGCCGGTGACGACGAAGCCTTTCATGCCCGTCTCTCCTAGCTATGGGCGATCAGCGTGAGAACCTGATAGGTGACGGGAACGCCGTGCTCGCCGCGAAACCGCTCTTCGTAAAGCCGGGTGAGGCGCCCCACCTCGCGCGGCGTGAGCGGCTTGGCGCCGCCCTTGAACACCGCGCCGATGCCCTTGAACGACTTCAGGGCCGCCAGCGCGTCGGGATAGTGGACGACCATCGGCCGCACCGCGTCGTCGAGCACCGCGAGGCCCGCGTGCCCGGCCCAGCAGACGTAATCGGCGGCGGGCGGATAGTCCAGCGCCGCGAGCGGGCGGCCGAGGGCCTCGGCGTGGGCGGCGGAAAGCTCCGCCAGGGTGCCCGCCACCGGCACCGCCAGCGCCAGGATGCCGCCGGGCTTGAGGGCGAGGGCGAGGCGCTTCAGGGTGCCGGGCTTGTCGGCGAACCATTGGAACGCGAACGACGAGGCGACGAGGTCGAAGGCGTTGCCCTCGGCGTCGAAATCCTCGGCGTCGCCGCAAAGGAAATAGTGGCGCGGCCACGCGGCGCGGCAGGTGTCCACCATCGCCGGGGCGAGGTCCACCCCCGCGATCCGCAGGCCCGGGTGGCGGTCGGTGAGGCGGCGGGTGAGGGAGCCGGTGCCGCAGCCGACGTCGAGCGCGGTGGCGGGGGCGAAGCCGGGGGGCAGGCTGTCCACCAGCTTTTGCGCCGCCGGGGCCTGCACCGCCGCCCAGCCGTCGTAGGTGGCGGCGGCGGCGGAGAAGTTGGCGCCGATCGCGGATTTCGCCAGGTGCGCGCTCATCGCTCGCCTCCGCCGTGGGCGAGGATCAGCGCCCCCAGCACCTCGGCGATCATGCGCGGGTGGGTGAGGGGCAGGGCGTGGCTGCCGCCCGAGACCGCGAGCACGGCGCAGGCGGGGATGCCGTCGCCCAATTGCTGGGCGGCGTGGACGCCGACGATGCGGTCGTCGTCCCCCTGCAGCACCACGGTGGGCGCTTCGACGCGCGGCAGGCGGCGGCGCAGGTCGGTGCTCTCCAGCGCCGCGAGGCCCGCGTCGAGGGTCTTGGCGTCCACCTCGGCGAGGATGCCGAACACGTCGCCGTGGTCGTAGCCCGAGCGGTCGCCCGCCAGCGCCTCGCCCCAGAACGCCTTGACGATTCCCTCGGCGTTGCGGCGCAGGCCCTGGCGCATCGCGCGCAGGGCGGCGGGGTCGGTGCCGAGGCCGGTCTCGTCGGCCAGCAGGCGCACCGGGGTGGCCACCAGCAGCAGGTCGGAGACCCGCTCCGGCGCGTCGATCGCCGCGCGGATCGCGATCTGCCCGCCGAGCGACCAGCCCGCCAGGATCACCGGGTCGGCCGGGTCGCGCCCGGCGGCGGCGTTGGCGCGCTCGGCGGCCTCGGCGAAGGCGGCGGCCGGGTCGGCCAGCGCCGTCCACCAGTCCAGGTGGGCCACCGGCAGGGCGGGGAGCGCCCGCAGCACGCCGTCCCACGCCGCCGCGCCCGCCGACCAGCCGGAGCAGAGGACGAGGCCCGGCGCGGCGCTCATGGCAGCAGCCCCAGTTCGCGCGCCACCGCGGCGAAGGCGTCGCGGGCGGCGATCAGGTCCGCCCCGGTGTGGGCGCGGGTGACGGTGAGGCGCAGGCGCGCGGTGCCCGGCGGCACCGTCGGCGGGCGGATCGCCGAGCAGAGGATGCGCCGCGCCGCGAGGCGGGCGGCGAATTCCTGCGCCAGGTGGTTGTCGCCCACCATCACCGGCAGGATCGGCGAGGCGAACGGCGGCATCTCGAAGCCCGCCTCGGCGAGCAGGCCGTGCATGCGCTTCGCCAGGGCCATCGCTTCGTCGCCCAGGGCGCCCCGGGTTTCGGCGAAGCGGTCGAGGGCGGCGATGCCCGCGCCGACGCAGGCGGGCGGCAGGCCGGTGGAATAGATGAAGCTGCGGGCGCGGTTGACGATCAGCGCCGCGAGGGTGGCGGAGGTGGCGACGAAGCCGCCGTAGCCGCCGAACGCCTTGCCCATGCCGCAGGTGATCGCGTCGGGCTTGAGGCCGAATGCGGCGCACAGCCCCTTGCTCGAGGGACCCATCACGCCGATGGCGTGGCTTTCGTCCACCAGCAGCAGGGCGCCGTGGCGCCGCGCCGCCTCGGCCACCGCCGCGAGGGGGGCGGCGTCGCCGTCCATGGAGAAGATCGAATCGGTGATCACGAGACGGGTTTCGCCCGCTTCCGCCGGGTGCTTGGTCAGCAGCTCGTCGAGGTGGGCCGGGTCGTTGTGGCGGTAGCGGTGCCACTTCATCCCCGACATGCGGATGCCGTCGATCAGGCTGGCGTGGTTGAGGCGGTCGCAGAAGATCGTCGCCTTCTCCCCCGCCAGCGCGGGCACCGCGCCGAGGTTGGCGAGGAAGCCCGAGCCGAACAGCAGCGCCGCCTCGAACCCGAGGAACGCCGCCGCCTTGGCCTCGAATTCCGCGTGGAGGTCGAGGTGGCCGGAAACCAGCCGCGACCCCGCCGCCGAGCAGCCGAGATCCTCGACCGCGCGCACCGAGGCGGCGACCAGCGCCGGATCGTGCCCGAGGTCGAGATAGTCGTTGGAGCAGAAGTTGAGCCAGGTCTCGCCCGCGACGACGAGGCGCCCGCGATTGTCCGGCAGGGGCTTGAGGCTGCGCAGCAGCCCCCGCCGGGTGAGATCGTCGAGCGCCTCGTGCGGGGTCATCGCGGCGGTTCCCTTATTCGGCCGCGTCGCCGAGGGAATCCTCGCCCGCGGATTCCAGCTCCAGCTCGAAGCCCAGATCCTTGATCATCTGGATCGCCGCCGGGGTCTCCTGGCCGCCGGTGGTGAGGTAGCCCTCGACGAAGATCGAGTTGGCGGCGTAGAGCGACAGCGGCTGAAGCTGGCGCAGGTTGTATTCGCGGCCGCCCGCCACCCGCAGGTCCACGTCCGGGTGCATGAAGCGCAGCAGCGACAGCGCGCGCAGGCAGCGGTTGGGGGTGAGCTTGGTGTCGATGTCGGCGAACGGCGTGCCCTTCACCGGAATCAGGAAGTTGAGCGGGATCGACAGCGGCTCGATGGCGCGCAGGGCGTCGAACATGTCGAAGATGTCGTCGTCGTCCTCGCCCTGGCCGATGATGCCGCCGGAGCAGATGCCGAGGCCCGCTTCCTTCGCCGTCATCAGGTTCTTCACCCGGTCGGCGTAGGTGTGGGTGGTGCAGATCTTCTCGTAGTGGCGGGCCGAGGTGTTGAGGTTGTGGTTGACCCGGTCGAGGCCCGCCGCCTTCAGCTTCCGCGCCTGGTCGAGGCTGAGGAAGCCGATCGAGAGGCACATCTCGATGGGCGTGGCGGACTTGATCTCGCGGATCATGTCGGCGAGGCGGTCGATCTCGCGGTCGGTGGGCTGGCCGCCCGACAGCGCCATGCAGTAGCGCTTGGCGTCCATGGCGGTGGCGCGCTTGGCCTCGCCCATCGCCTTTTCCGTCTGCCACAGGGCATACTTCTCGATCGGCGCCTCGGAGACGCGCGACTGCGAGCAGTAGTGGCAATCCTCGCCGCACAGGCCGGATTTGACGTTGCTCAGGAGCTGCACGTGCACCCGGTTGCCGCGGTAGTGGCGGCGCACGCGGTAGGCGGCCGCCAGCACGTCCATCGTGTCGGCGTCGGCGGCCTGCAGAACGCTCAGCCCCTGCTCGCGGGTGAGCGGCTGCTTGGCGATCGCCTGCTCGGCGATGGCGTTGAAGTTCATGGCGGTTCCCCTCCCGTCCCCTGGAAAATGCTGGGGACCATACTCAAGCGTGGCGGTTATGTCCAGAAAGCACGTACTTTCGCTAGGGGTATGGCTTGCTTCGGCAAGGGGTTGGGCGCATGGTGTGCCGCCCGGCGGCGGCGGCGCGCCGGGCGGGTTTGCGCGAATCGGCGGAGGCGGGGCTTTGCGCCGGTCGGGCGATGCCCATATATCGTTCATCGAACGCGGTGCGGGAAAGGCGCGGAACAGATGGGTTGGTCCGGTATGGTCGGTTCGGAAGCGGGAGAGGTTCGCCGGGCGCGGGCGGCGGTGGTTGCGCCCGCCCATGGCGAGGATCTGCGGATCGACCGGCGCGGCACGTGGTTTCTCGGCTCCGACCCCTTCACCCGCAAGGAGTTGGTGTGCCTGCTGGCCTCGCGCCTGCGGCGGGTCGAGGGCGGCGGCTACGAGGTGATGCTGCCGAACGAGAAGCGCCCCCTGCCGGTCACGGTGGAGGACGCGCCGTTTCTCGCGGTCGAGGTGTTCCGCTCCGGCTCGGGCGAAACCCAGAGCCTGAGCTTCCGCACCAACGTCGACCGCATCGTCACCCTGGACGCGGACCATCCGCTCTACCTCGCCGAGGACCCCGAACTCGGCGAGCCGGTGCCCTACCTCGTGGTGGCGGAGGGACTCTCGGCGCGGCTGTCGCGCCCGGTTTACTACGAACTCGCGGCGCTCGGCGAGGTCGGCCAACACGAGGGAAAGGACGTGATCGGCATATGGAGCAATCGGCGGTTCTTCGTACTCGGGGAAACGGCGTAACCGCGCCATCGGTCGCGGACATCCGCGCAAGGCTCGCGGCCCTCGGCCCTTCCCCCACCCTTTCCGACATCGGCATTTCCGACTCCCTGGTCTCCGAGGCCGACGTGCTGTCGGCGGCGCCCGGGCGCGAGGCCTGGCGCCCCAGCCTGGAGGCGACGCGCCCCGCCGGGGTGCTGGTGCCGCTGGTGGAGCGCGAGGGCGAGATCAACATTCTCCTCACCCGCCGCGCCGACCACCTCCACCACCACGCCGGGCAGATCTCCTTTCCCGGCGGCCGCAAGGAGGAGGAGGACGCCACCATCGCCGACACCGCGTTGCGCGAGGCGGCGGAGGAGATCGGCCTCGATTCCCGGCTGGTGACGATTCTCGGCGTGCTGCCGCAATACGTCACCCTGACGCGCTTCGCCATCACCCCGGTGGTGGGGCTGCTGAAGCCGCCCCTCGATCTCAGGGCCGATCCGTTCGAGGTGGCCGACATCTTCGAGGTGCCGCTCGCCCATCTCGTCGACCCCGCCCACCACGAACGTCACTTCCGCGAGGAAAACGGCCGCCGTCGGGGTTTTTACGCGATTCCCTACGGCGACCGCTTCATCTGGGGCGCGACCGCCGGTATCCTGGTGAACTTCGCGGCTCTCCTGGCGTCCCATGGCTAACCTCATCCTGCGCTTCGTGCTGCCGTTCCTGGCGCCGTTCATCGCCTATTTCGCGTGGGTCTCGCTGATGCGCCGGTTCGGCGCGGAGCGGGAATGGAAGCACCCGTGGCATCTGCTGTTCGCGGCGGGGGCGGTGTGCCTGGTGGCGGCGCTGGTGTGGTTCGCGCTTTCGGGCGGCGCGCCCGCCGGGGCGATCTACGTTCCGCCCGAGTGGGTGGACGGCAAGATCGTGCCGGGCCACTACCTGCCCGCGCCGCCGAAGTAGGAGCGCGACCATGCTGCCGCTCGGCCAACTGGCGCCGCAGGACTGGCTCGTCCACCCCGACACCCGCCGCCTGCTGGCGGCGCTCCAGGCCAAAGGCGCCACCGCGCGCTTCGCCGGGGGCTGCGTGCGCGACGCGATCCTCGGCCTCGCGGTGGCCGACGTGGACGTGGCCATCGACGTGCCGCCCGAGGAAACCCTGGCGCTGCTGGCGGCGGCGGGCATCCGCGCGGTGCCCACCGGCCTCGCCCACGGCACCGTCACCGCGGTGCTGCCGTCGCGCGGCTTCGAGATCACCACCCTGCGCCGCGACGTGGAAACCGACGGCCGCCACGCGGTGGTCGCCTTCACCGACGACTGGGAGGCCGACGCCCGCCGCCGCGACCTCACCATCAACGCCCTGTTCGCCGACGCCGACGGCGCGGTCTACGACTATTGCGACGGCCTCGCCGACCTCGGCGCCCGGCGCGTGCGGTTCGTCGGCGAGGCGGCGGCGCGGGTGGCCGAGGACGTGCTGCGCATCCTCCGCTTCTTCCGCTTCTACGGCCGCTTCGGCGCGCCGCCGCCGGACCCGGAGGCGCTCGCCGCGTGCCGCCGCTTCGCCCCCCGCATCGCCGATCTCTCGGGCGAGCGCATCGCCCAGGAGATGCTGAAGATCCTCGCCGGGGCCGACCCGGCGGAGGTGATCCTGCTGATGCGCGGCGAGGGGGTGGTGGCGCAGGTGCTGCCCGAGCCGGTGGCGCCGGGGCGGCTGCGGGTGCTTTCGTGGCTCGAAACCAGGGGTCTGGTGGGGCTGCGGGCGGACCCGGTGCGCCGCCTCGCGGCGCTGCTCGGCACCGGCGACGCGGCGGCCGACGGCGAGCGCG
>JAUVUZ010000002.1 GCA_030604885.1 Alphaproteobacteria bacterium
ACGCGGGCGGCGGCCTGACGGTGACGGCGGGCGACGGCGTGGTGGTGGAATACAAGGGAGGCCAAGCCAACCTCGCCGACACCGTCGACCGCCTGAGCGCGGAGCCCGGCCTCGCCTGGCTCAAGGAGATGCAATCCCGCAACGACGTCGCCTGGAACGCGGTGGCCGAGGCCCACAAGTCCTGGGACTACAAAAGCCAGGGGCTGACGGGTCCGGCATCCGCGGTGATCGCCATCGCCGTTGCTGTGGCAACCTACGGCGTAGGCTCAGGGCTTGCCGGAACGGCTTTGGGCGGCGGTGCCCTCACCGGAGCCGGAGGGGCGATGGCCAACGCCGCATTCACTTCCCTCGTGACCCAGGCGTCGCTCAGCCTCATCAACAATCAGGGGAACCTGGGCGCTGTCCTGAAAGATCTTGGTTCCAGCAACGCCCTTAAATCTCTCGCGGTCGCTGTGGTGACCGCTGGGGTGACGCAGGGACTGGTCAAGGATCTCGGGATCGACGTTTCCAAAACCGCCGATTTCGCCGACCGGCTCGCCTATCAGGCCGTGCAGTCCGGCGTGGGGGTCGCGGCAAACACCACGATTGGCGGTGTAGCTTTTGATGATGCCTTGAAGTCCGGTGCGCTCTCCATCGTAACGGCCATGGCGTCGCAGACGCTGTTCAAGAGCATTGGCGATCTCGCAGGTGAGTTGGAAATCGATGAGGGCGACATCCGAAAGGTAATCGCTCATGCCGTGGCCGGGTGCGCAGTCGGCCAGATCACTCAGAATTGTGTGGCCGGTGCAATCGGTGCCGGGTTGCAGGAGTTGGGGGGAGATGTCCTCCAGAGACTTAGCGATACTGATGAGGAGAAAATCCGGCTGGCGGGGCTCACGTCTGCGGTCGCTGCGATGCTGGTTGGAGGCGATGCGAGTGCCGTCAATGCGGCAGACGGTATTGCCCAAAGTGCGGCAACCTACAACCGCCAACTTCATGTCGCGGAACTCAAGGCCATCCGTGACAAAGCCCAGGCGCTTGCTGACGCTGACGGCGATGGCGTGCTGAGCGCAGACGAAGCCTCAAAGGCAAGAGAGTGGGAAACGCGGCTGACCAGTGAAGCCTTGCGCACGGTGGACGCCTACTGGAACGCGCGCTTGGACGATGATGCTGAAGCCGCGCAAATTATCAAGGAAATGGCAGCCACCAATTCCGGCTTCGATGTCACCGTGGGAGGCCGGGCCGTGGCCTTTCTCCGGCAGGACGCATTCTACGACAATCGTGCGCTTTACGCCAATTTCATCCGGGAAAATGCAGACCTTTACGACAAGGCCCTAGCCGAATGGACACCCGGTTCTAAGGACGCTCTCAAAGGCAAAATCAGCCCATCGTCACTGGCGGTGATCGACAGCATCGGCAGTTCTTCCTGGCGGAATCTATCCCCGGAAGATCTCGGCAAAAGCGATGCCGAGAACATCGCTGCGACGGGGCAGACCATGGCCGATGCCCTCGCCGATATTCGATCTGCGGAACGAGAAATCCGAGATGCTTACGACGCTCTGTCTGCAGAATTGAATGCAGGGGGGATGTCTTCCGAAGCGCGAGAGAGCAAAGAGAGCGAACTCAAACAGCTCCGGTCGCAGCTTATGGTCGCTGCACAAGCGTCAAATATGGCGTGCATTGGATTCGATCAGCTGCTTGTCAGTGGTACGTCTAAAGGGGTTGATAGATTCGTTACAGAAACGGCGTCTCAGCTTGCCGACTTGGCATGGGATGTCACTTCTTCGCCGTTCTCGGAAAAGAGCCGCCAAGACCTGCTCAATCGAGCCGATGCGATCGCAACACTGCTCGGAAATCCACGGCTGGCTGTGGATTATTTCCAAGATGCGTATGCGCAGGCCGATGTTCTCGAGAAAATGGGACGCATCAACGACGCGGAAGAAATCCGCGCCAAGACGACACTTGAACTGATTTCTGTGGTGTACGGAGGTGCTGGCGCAGTCAAAGCCGCTATCGGGACAGTGCCGAAAATTGCGGAATTGCTGAAGGTTGTAGCGAAGACAGTACCGGAGGGTTGGCGGCCGGTCAGCGGCGTGGGCGCACAGGTGAATACCCCGCGAGGGTTTACGTCGTACGCAACTCCAGATGGTCAAATCGTTCACGTTTCTCCGGGTGGACTTCAGTATGGCAGTGATCAAAAATTCGGAAATCGCGTTGATCACGTGCTTGATCACACTGCCCCTAATCCGAGCAAACCAGTTCATTCCGTTTTTAATGTTCAAGGTGATGCGGCACTGGACCTTGTTGACCAAGCGTGGACGAATCGAACAGGATCTGGGATGCTTCAGGCCAATGGGAACCGAACGTGGATAGTTGACTTTGGTCGTCCTGTAGGGACAAATGGTCAAACTTCTGTTCAAATAGTTGTTAAAGACGGAACAAGTGAAATAGTAACGGCTTTCCCAAAATGACCGATGTTATCTGCCCATATTGCCAAGAAGACAGGGTTTGGCGCGTAGCTTTGGCTGATGAGGTCGAAGAGGGTTTTCCTCATGCCTTTTGCTACGAGTGCGACACCTTCTGGGAGAATGGTGATATCATTAACGATACATCTGGTTTAAATTTAGATCTCTATATGAAGGCGCGTGGTCGTAGGGTTTACTATGGGCTAATCAAACAAGGGCCAGCGGCAGTAGAATAGGGATGATTTTGGGCTGGGTTGTAGGATACCTGACCTGCCCTGGGAATCTTCCTCGAGTTTGAAGTCGAGTCCAACCCCGCAGTGAAGGGCTCCCCGAATTTGGACCGCCCATCTGGGCTTTTCCGGGGTATTTCTGCTCAGGGCGGGCCGGATGCGTCTGAGCAGTTGAGCAGCGATATCGGGGGCTTGTTGCCGATGGCGCTGTGCTGGCGGCGTGGTCTCACCGCCACACGGCGGTGAGACCAGCAGTTTGACAATCCGCGACTATTTCTCGTCGCCTACCAGCGTGACGCTTTGCGCAAGGATGGAAAGGCCATGGCGCTTTTCGCCGTTCCTTTCCCACGTGGAGAGGGATCCCGTGCCTTCGACGGTCACCCTCTGCCCGGGGCCAATCTGGGTGGCGAGAACTTGGGCATTGTAGCCGAAGAGGGTCGCCCGGCAGAACGACGTCGCGCCATCGTACTCGACGTAGCTTACGGTCATCCCGAGCATCGGCACGGTGCCATTTTTCACCATCTTGGCGAGCGGCTTGCCAATCACGGTTCCGGTGACAGAGCACTGCAGCCCTACAGTCGGGCGTGGGTAGTTGCTGTTCATGTGAAGTTTCCCAAAATTTGGGTTGTGACGCCCCATTCCGCGCTTTTGCTGCACGGGAACGAAGACGAGGCTTTATGCGGTGTTTTTCTTGCCGGATGCCCCGTATGCTATTGTCACGACGTGTATTTTTTTAACTTTCCAGCGCGCCGAGCGTTCGGATCGAGAAAGCAAAAATTCAACGGCTGGGGACTGAACCACCGACCGGAGATATCTCCCCGGTCGGTGCTCTTACTGGGTATGGCTTCGCGCGTGTCTCCCGAGTTACCCCGCCCGTTGGGCTTTCGGCAGCACGGCCCCGCCGACCAGCGTGAATGTCGCGTTCGGCAACTCGGCCAGGTTATCGACGGCAACGTTTGCTCCCGGCATCAGCTCATCCAGGTGGCGGGCGTTGATCCCGATCCCATAGACCTCGACACCCATACGCCGTGCAGCCGCAATCGCCTCCTTCGCGGCGGCCGGATCATCCGGCACGCCGTCTGTGAGCACGATCACCAGCTTCCGCTCCTCACGCCGTTGCACGAGGCGCTGCAGTACCCACCACAGCGCCTCGCCGAGCGGCGTGTTGCCGATCGCATCGACCATGCCGAGCTCCCGCACCTGTTGACCGGGTTTGAGGATCGGCGTGACCGACGCCGCATTGCTCGGATCCGACCGCCCCGCAAACGCGGTGATCGCCACCGGAATGCCCGCCCGGATCAGCGCCTGCGCCACGGCCCAACAGCATTGACCCGCGAGATCGATCCTTTTCCGCATCGACCCCGAGGTGTCGAGGAGCAGATGCACGGTGGTGTCGATCCCAGGCTTGCGCTGCCGGGAGAGGAACAGCTTGGGTTCGCCGACGGCGATACCGTAGAGCCGATGCGGATCGAGAACACCCCGACGGGACGGCCGTACCCGCACCAGCTTGGTGGACTGCAGCAGGCCGTGGAGCCGGGCACTCAGCCCCGCGGCCACCGCATCCACCTCACGCTTCGCCCCGGGATCAAGGGAATGAAGGGCCTTCTCCATCACCTTGGCAACGGCGCTCCCATGGCCGAGAGCCTTGATCCCCTCGACCAGGTTGCGCCGCAACTCCGCCCCCAGATCCTCCGGCAACTGGCTCTCGGATGCGGAGAGAAGATCCCGAAGGTCCCGGCTGTCGGCGATCGGCGGGCCCTTGGGCGTGCCTTTGCCCTTGCGGGTCTTCTGGCTCTTGCCGGAGGGTCCGTCTTCGGACTTCTTCTCCGGCTTCGCCATCGGCGTCGCTCCCGCCACATCACGGATGCAGATCACCACCTGCCGGGCGTAGTCGAGACAGGCCCGGCTATCGGGACACGAGATCATCATCGCCTCGAGGATCGGATCGATCCGCGGGATCAGCCCCGGCCAGAGAGCCTTGACCCGTTCCGCCAGCTTTTCGCGGTCCGGGATCAACTCCGGCACCGCCCAACTGCGGACGGTGTAGAGCAACCAGTCGAGCACCGCGAACAGAGTGACCTCGTCACCCTGCTCGAGGAACATCTTTTGGATCAGCCAGTGGAAGTTGGTCGCACACCCCGGGAACAGACGGGCGAGCTCACGCTCCACCCGCCAGTCCTCAAAGGTGTTCCAGATGTGCTTCTCGAGCGGATTGGGGTTCTCCGTCGCGAGCAGTGCCAGGTCGGTGTGGCGGATATGCGCCGCCTCATGGTCGATGTAGCCGCGCACCAGCCCGAGGAAGTCGGGATCCGCGGTCGCGGGAAGTGCGGGCAGACGAATGGTCTGCCCATCGGTGAAGGCATCGTCGCCGCCGATCTCGACGGTGACGCCATAGCTGCGCCCGAGGACGTCCGCCAGCAACGGCAGACACCCCAGGACCGGATCGGTCTTGGTCATGTGAGGTGGGTCCTTACCAGAGCCCGAGACTGTCGAGGAGCGGAGCCGGCATGGTGGCTTCGTCCTCGATTGCAGTGTCGGCGACGGACGCGTCGAAAACGGACGCATCGAGGTCATCATCGGGAATGCCGGGCAGCACGTGCCCGGCGGCGAGTTCGTCGAGGAGCCGCTCCGGGCTCTCGCCGTCGAGGATGCGCTGGCCATGGGAGACCACCGCTTCCGGATCACACAGCAGGTCGAGCATCCCCTGCAGCATCGCGAGATGCACGCCACCGATCAGCCCCTTGGCCGGCGCCGCGGTGATCGCCGCCTGGATCAGATCGGCAACCGGTGCAACCCGGGGCTCGATGAAGGCAAGACCGGTGAGCTTGGCGCGCAGGCCACGCAGGGGCGAGAGTGCCTTCTGCGAGACCTCGGTCTTGTCGGCGTAGCTCTTGCGCCAGGTCTCGGTGGCCGACTTCGCCACCTCGTCGAACAGCGCACCGGCGAGACCACCCACCTCCGAACTCAGGGAGGACGAGAACGCCGCCGCCTTGCCCTTGCTGCGCGGCGGCGCGACCTGGAACACCTGCCACCCGAAGCCGAGACGCGAGCGCACGGTGTCGACGCCAACGGTGGACCCGGCGATCAGCGTCTCCCAACCCGGGTTGTCGCTGATCCACTGGCGGATCGCTTCGTCATAGCGCGCGAGAAATGCTGCCTTGGCGTCATCGAACGCCGAACCGATCTTGCCAAGCTCATCAACCACCGCAGCGGTCTTGGCCTCGGGGATCGCCCAACCGCCGAGGAACCGCACGCCGGTGCGCTCGAGCAACGCCACCGCACGCGCCTTCAGGGCGGCGAAGATGCGCAGGTCCTCGGGATTACAAACACGTTTGCTGCCCAGGGACGCGAGCTTCTCCGGCGGCAAATCGGAGGAGCCGAAGTCGGCAGCGGTGAGCTTCTTACGGGCAGTCCAGATCGCGACGTCGAGGCGGATCGCGGTGAGCTGCTTCAGCACCGTGATGTCGGTGCGCAGCACAACGGGTGACGTGGTCATGATGAATGACTCCGGTGATGTGTCGGGATGGGGGACGGGGAAGACAGAAAGGGAAGACAAGGCCAGGGCTCTGCCCTGGACCCGCAAAGGGCCTTGGGCCCTTTGATCCCGGTCGTTCTGGTTTTTGCGCGAAGCGCGATAAGGCCTTCACGCGGCGTGAGGGCTGATTGCCGCTACGCGGCGGAAAAACACATGAGGGTCTGGGAGGCCGAGCCTCCCAGCAGGGGCATGGGGGCGGCGCCCCCATATCTTCCTGCCAACCCAAACAAAAACGGGAGCCGCGAAGGGCTCCCGTTCAGGTGTTGGCCGTGGCGCCGGACTGCGGCGGATCGCCGCCAAACATCCGCTGCACCAACTCGTGCAGCAGAGTGCGGGTGGTGAGACCGGCGCGATAGGCAAGCGCCCGATCGAGCGCGTAGTCGATCGGGGGAATGCCCTGGCGGGCGAGAGGCTGAAAGCGTTGGGTGAGATCGGCCCAGCGGATCAGGGTGCGGGTGGAGAAGGTCACTTCGATCGACTGGGTGGAGGTCTCCTCGGTGCCGACGAAGAGACGGCGCACGTGGTTGGCGTAATCGACCATGGTGCGCCGGACGCCTTCGGGGAGGTTGGGCGCCGCACGGGCGAGGATGCGGAGCTCGGCCTCGGGCTCGGGATAGCCGATCTCGCAAAGACGGAAGCGATCCATGAACGCGAGGTTCTGACGCAAGGCGCCCTGGTAGAGGCCGCTGTCGTCGGAACCGCCGTTGGTGTTGGCGGTGGCGACAAAGCGGAACATCGGATGCGGCGGGATCACCTCACCACCGTTCATCGGCAGGCACAGCGGCGCGCCGTCGAGAATGCCGTTGAGCCCGACGGCGGTGGCAGGATCGAGGAGATCCATCTCGTTGAGAAGAAAGATGCCGCCGTGGCACATGGCGAGCGCGAGCGGACCGTACTGAAAGGTCATCGAACCGTTCTCGACACTGAGATGACCAACCAAGTCGTCGAACTCGAGGCGCCCATGGGCGGTGATCTCGAACACCGGATAGTTCAGGCGGGCGGCCAACTGCCGCACCAGGCTGGTCTTGCCCGAACCGGTGGGGCCGAAGACGTAGAGCGGGTCGGTGGGATCGAGGAACCACACCACTACCTCCCGCATCGCGTCGTGGAAAAGGTAGTGCGGATCCCAGATCGGCGTGTGCAGGCAGGGGCTCTTGTAGCCCGTGACCATGCGGCCGGAGGTCTGGCCGGAGAACAGCTCTCCGGCATCGAACTCGGCCGGCTGCAGCTGGTCGAGCGAGGGCAAAGGAAGCGACATCGGGATGTCTCCTGAGATTGGTGTCGGGATGTGTGGAAGAAAGGGGCCTGCCTTCGGCAGGATGGGGCCAGCCCCATGCCCCGCCGGAAGCGCAGCTTCCGGGCCTTCAGTCTCTTGAGAGAGTTCAGGCGGAGAGGGACTGGGGTGCCTTGATCGGGGAGACGGTCAGGCGGTCATAGTCGGCACCGATGGTGGTGGCGTCGGTGAGGACTTGGTCGACGATCGGAGCGTCGAGATGGCTCCCGAGTGCCGAGCGAAGTTTGTTGGGATCGAGGGTTCTCCGGCCCGTCACACGGGCGGTTTTGAAGCGGTAGAGGCCGGAATGAAGCCACTGCGGATGAGTACCCGACAGGCGGCAAAACCGACGTATTCGCTCCTCCCGCTCGTCGATCTCGGCGTCCAAGGTTGAGCGCCGGGTCTTGAGATCGACGAGGTCATCCAGATCCTGATCGAGGGCCGGATTCGCGACGCACAGGCCACGAAACTTCGGGCAGTCCTCGGCGAACGGGCAGCAATCGCACAGGGGGTGGAAGCCTGGGCAGATCGCTACCGCATCGAGGGTTGTAGCGCCGGAACGAACCTCCGCTGCCTTCCGCCAGATCGCCTTCGCGGTCTTGCGGCAGAGCGACAGCATGGTGGGCTCGGGCACGTAAGGGCCGAAAGGCTTGGCCTCCGTCATCGACACGGCCAGGACCCAGCCCTGCAGATCGACGTGCTGAGAATCTTCCGGCAAGTCGATGCCGAGGGACTTCCGCACCAGGTCAGGAAAGCTGACTCCGGAGAACCGGACGCCGCCGGCATCGTCCCGCAGCGCGAACACCGGCTTCGCCCACTGCTTCGCCAGCAGACCGATCTGGCCGTAGAGCTGCGCCTCGTGGGCGGGATAGAGCGCTGCCGGGATCCGCTTCATGCTCTTGAGTTCGAGCACCCGCACGGCGGGCTTGAGGCCTCCGCGCAGGAGCACGAAATCGAGGTGGGCGCGGATCGGCACACTGTCGTCATCGAGAGCGATCTCCACCTGGCTGAGCAGCGGCGTGTGGTTGGCGTGGAACGCGGAGGCAATCCCTGCCTCGAACCAGTGGCCGCGATGCAGGGTGAGTTCGCGGTTCAGGATCGCATTCACCGCCAGGGTGTCCCCTTGCCGGAACGCAGCAGTCGGATCAGCAGGCGGAGAATGAGCCACCTTGTGTGCAACGGCGGCACGCAGGCAGTCGATCGCTTTGCCGATGTCGGACATGCCGACGTAAGCGGAGCGGTCGCCGAGGGATCGGCGGGTTTAATCTTCGCCATGGCGGATGAGACCGCGGGCGAGTTGGGCCAGTAGCGCATGGCCGGGTTCTCCTGGATTGGGCATGGGTGTCTCCAGAGACAAAAAACGCCCCGGGGAAAGGCCGGGGCGATGGGATCAGTCGTCGAGGACGGTGACGATCTTCTCGACGCACTCGAGGACGAGTTTGGCGACGAGGATCGTCACGGGGGTGATGGGCGGGATCATCGGAGTGAACCTCCAGGCATGAGAAAGCCCCGGGCGGGTGCACCGGGGCGGACGGGAGAGAGACAGAGAGGAAGAGACAGAAACGAGTTCAGGCGGCGGCCTGGCTCTCGGCGTAGCGCCACCAGATCTTGCGACCGGCATCCCAGCGGAAGCCGGCTTCCTGCAAAAACGCCTTCTTTGCCTGGGTGGCGCCGGAGGCGGTGATGCAGGTGCGGCCGTTGCCGGCCTGCACCGTGGCGTAGGTGACGCCGTCGATGCGCGGGAGAGCGGCGAGGACGGGGTCGGGTGCAGCCGACGGAGCAGGCGGTTTAGCCGAAGCACCCTTGGTGCTGCGGGTACGATTGGGAGTTGCCGCAACCGCGTCGTCGTCGAGTTCGCTCACCAGTCCGACCAGGGTGGCGAGGCCGTAGCGGCGAGCGTAGGTGAGCGCGGAGCCGTAGCCCTGCGGATCGGCTTTGGGCAGCGGCATCACCATCAGGGAGGACTGCCACTGGCCGGTGGCAGCGTGGACCAGCTTGGTCATCAGACCGAGGTGGCCGGGTTCGACCGGCACCGGGACCTGGACAATCCAGATGCCGTTGGCGATCAGGACATCGCGGCAGGCTTCGATGACGGAGTTAAGGGTGGCATAGCGGCTCTTGGAAAAGGGGTTCTCGGCATCTTTGCAGGCAGGCACCAGGGCCTGCTGCACCTTCACCATTGCCGCGGCGAGATCGGCGATCTCCGCCGAGCAGTAGGGTTCGGGCATGATGGGGGCCTTTCAAGCAAAAAGCCCCCTCCGGTGGAGGCCGAAGGGGGCGGGGATCATGGCGGATCGGACGGTTAATCCGGCCTATCATGAGGATGATATATGTCTGAAATCAGCTGAAATGCACGAATGATGGCGCTGTAGGGATCCCTACAGTAAATAGTTGACAAAATTATCAGTATCCGTCTCTATAGATTCTCCTACAGAGGAGAATTGGCATTGAGGCTGGCGGACGTGTGCGAATTGCAGATGGGGTATACGGCTCGGGGGCGGCTCGAGCCGAGCGAGAACGGTGTTCCCGCGATTCAGCTGCGTGACATTCCAGCTGTTGGGGAAATCGCACCGGATCGCCTATATCGCTTCGAGCTCGAAGGGGATGTCGGGCGGTATTTCGTGCGTTCGGGCGACCTTGTCTTCCGCTCCCGTGGCGACAGGAACACGGCACATGTCATCGGGGCGGATTTCCGTTTCCCGGCTGTCGCCATCCTGCCGCTCATCATTCTGCGGCCGGACCGGAGCAAGGTCGAGCCCGCCTTCTTGGCCTGGGCCCTCAATCAGGCACCCGCACAGAAGCATTTCCATACGAAGGCGGAGGGAACATCCCTGCGCATGGTGCCGCGCAGCAGCTTCGATACCCTGGATATCGATGTCCCCTGCCAGGAAGAACAACGCCTTATCGTGGAGATGGATGCCCTTGCGGAAAAGGAATGTATGCTGACCGCGTTGCTTGCGGAAAAACGGCGCCTGATGATGAGCCTGATTCTCGTCGATCGGGCGCGCAATCCCGGCCCCGACAGGGGCAAGAAGGAAGAAAGAGCATGACCGATAAACTGACTCAACAGCAGGTCAACCAGACTGCCTGGGCCGCGTGCGACACCTTCCGGGGCGTTGTCGATGCCGGTCAGTACAAGGACTACATCCTGGTGATGCTGTTCCTGAAGTACATCTCGGATGTCTGGAAGGACCATGTAGAGGGCTATCGGAAGCAGTATGGCGGCGACGAGGGTCGCATCCGGCGCAAGCTTCGCCTCGAACGCTTCTTCCTTCCCGAGGGGGCGAGTTTCTACGATCTGCACGCGGCTCGGAGTGAAGCCAACATCGGCGAGTTGATCAACATCGCCCTGGAGCAGATCGAGGATGCCAATCGTTCGAAGCTCGAGGGGGTGTTCCGCAATATTGACTTCAATTCCGAGGCCAACCTCGGACGCACCAAGGATCGCAACCGGCGCCTCAAGACCATGCTGGAGGACTTCGCCAAGCCGGAGTTGGACCTGACCCCTTCCCGCGTTTCCGAAGACATCATCGGCGAATGCTACATCTATCTGATCTCCCGCTTCGCCTCGGGCGCTGGGAAAAAAGCCGGGGAGTTCTACACGCCGTCTGCCGTGTCGCAGTTGCTGGCGAAGCTGGCGGGACCGAAGCCCGGAGACACCATCTGCGACCCGGCCTGCGGTTCCGGCTCGCTGCTGATCCAGGCGGCGCAGGAGGTGGGCTCGAACGACTTCTCCCTGTCGGGGCAAGAGGTCAACGGCGCCACCTGGGCCTTGGCTCGCATGAACATGTTCCTGCATGCGAAGGACGCAGCACGTATCGAGTGGTGCGACACTCTGAATAGCCCGGCGTTGATCGAGGGTGATCAACTGATCAAGTTCGACGTGGTGGTGGCCAATCCGCCTTTCTCCCTGGACAAGTGGGGGGCGGAGAATGCGCCGAAGGACCCCTACAAGCGCTTCCGGCGGGGCATTCCCCCCAAGTCCAAGGGCGACTACGCCTTCATCACTCACATGATCGAAATCGCCAAGCGGAAGAGCGGCCGCGTCGCGGTGATCGTGCCGCACGGCGTGCTGTTTCGCGGCGGCGCGGAGGGGAAAATCCGTCAGGCTCTGATCGAGGAAAACCTGTTGGATGCGGTCATCGGCCTGCCCGCCAACCTGTTCACCACCACCGGCATTCCGGTGGCGATTTTGGTCTTTGATCGTTCGCGGGAAAGCGGCGGCGCGAACGAGGCGCGCAAGGATGTTCTGTTCATCGACGCGAGCAAGGAGTTCACTCCCGGCAAGACGCAAAACCTGATGGAAGAGGTCCATATCGGCAAGGTGGTGGAGACCTATCGCGCACGGCGGGAGATCGAGAAGTTCTCCCACCTGGCGAGCTCGGAGGAAATCGCCGAAAACGGTTTCAACCTCAACATACCGCGCTATGTCGATACCTTCGAGCCGGAGGAGGAAATCGACGTCGCCGCGGTGCAGGCGGAAATCGACCGGATCGAGGCCGAACTGGTGGACGTGCGGGCGCGGATGAAGGGCTACTTGAAGGAATTGGGCCTATGACCAAGGCGCCGTCGAAGAGCCTGACCATCCGTAACAGCACGGTGGAATTCCTGATCTTCACCGCGCAGGCGGGGGAATCCGGGATCGAGGTGCGTTACGCGGAGGAGACCATCTGGCTGACGCAAAGGCTGATGGCGGAGCTGTTCGGCGTCGAGCGTTCGGTGGTTACCAAGCACCTGAAAAACATCTTCAAAGACGGCGAGCTGGACGAGGAAGCAGTATGTGCAGAATCTGCACATACTGCTTCGGACGGCAAAGCCTATCGCACGCGGTTCTACAACCTGGATGCCATCATCTCGGTGGGGTATCGGGTGAATTCCCGCCGTGCCACCCAGTTCCGCCAGTGGGCGACGCGGGTGTTGCGCGAATTCGCGGTCAAGGGCTTCGTGCTGGATCGCAAGCGGCTGGAGAACGGCCGCTTCCTCGGGGAAGATTATTTCGAGCGCCTGCTCGAGGAAATCCGCGAAATCCGCCTCAGCGAACGGCGGTTCTATCAGAAGATCACCGACATCTATGCCACCAGCTTCGATTACGACAAGAACGCCCCGACGACGCGGGAGTTCTTCGCCAAGGTGCAGAACAAGCTGCACTACGCCGTCCACGGCCACACTGCCGCGGAACTGATCAAGGAACGCGCCGATAGCACACACGACCATATGGGCCTGACCAGTTGGGAAAGCGGTCCGGACGGCAAAATCCTGAAAACCGACGTGACGGTGGCGAAGAATTATCTGACTGCCGAGGAATTGGAGACCCTGGGACGGATGGTCAACGCCTATCTCGATCTGGCGGAGGACCGCGCCCGGCGCAAGATCCCCATGACCATGGAAGACTGGGCGAAGCGCCTGGATATGTTCATCGAATTCAATGATCGCAAGGTTCTGGATAACCCGGGCACGGTGAGCGCCCTGGTCGCCAGGGGGCATGCCACCGGCGAGTTCGAGAAATACCGGGTCATCCAGGACCGCCTGTTCGAATCCGACTTTGATCGGGACATGAGGGCCCTCGCCGATGTTGCCCAGGCATTTCCGGGCGAAGCGGAGAACGCTTCCTCGTCCGAAAATGCGGCGAAGAAAAAGGGACGGAAGAAGGGGGGCGGGGATGCGTGAGGGGCATAAACGCATCGCCATCGGCGATCTTTGTGAGTTCGTCAATGGAAATGGCTTTCGCCCACCGGATTGGAAGCAAACAGGGCTGCCGATCATCAGGATTCAGAACCTGAACGGATCGAAGGTGTTCAACTATTTCGACGGTATTCCCAAAGATAAATGGATTGTCGAACCTGGTGATTTGCTCTTCGCATGGGCGGGCGTGAGAGGGGTATCGTTTGGGCCGACGATATGGTCGGGTCCTCGCGGTGTTCTTAATCAGCATATCTTTCGCGTTGTTCCGGCGAAAGGGGTCGATCGATATTGGCTTTATCTGGCGTTGCAAATCGTCACGACCAGAATCGAGGCTAATGCGCATGGCTTCAAATCGTCATTGGTGCATGTGCAGAAGGCCGGCATCACCGACCAGATCGTTGGCCTCCCCCCCCTCCCCGAACAGCACAAGATCGCTGAAATCCTGCGCACATGGGACGAAGCGATCGAGAAGCTGAAGGTCCTCCGAGCAGTGAAGCGGGATCACCTGACGGGCTTGCAGCAGACATTCTTTGGCCGGGGCGGCGCGTTTCCCAACGGCTGGGAGAAGCGCCCCCTCTCGTCGATCTGCACCAGGGTTCGCAGGCGGAACGGCGGTGGAGAGCATCCGGTCATGAGCATTTCGGCCAAGTCGGGCTTTCTGATGCAATCCGACAAGTTTAGCCGCGACATGGCCGGTAGCAGCGTCGAGCGGTACACTCTACTCCGTGAAGGCGAGTTCGCTTATAACAAGGGCAATTCCCTGACGGCTCCCTATGGCTGCATATTTCCGCTCGACCGACCGACGGCCCTGGTCCCGTTCGTTTACTTCTGCTTCGCTCTGAACAGGAACATGAATCGGGACTTCTATGCCCACCTGTTTGCTGCTGGAGCGCTTAACCACCAGCTTTCTCGGCTGATCAATTCCGGGGTTCGGAACGACGGGTTGCTCAACCTGAACGCTGATGATTTCTTCGGCTGCAAAGCGCCGGTTCCGCCACTTAAGGAGCAGGAAGAGATCGCCGCGGCACTTACCGCGGCGAAGGGTGAACTTGTCCTGCTCGATGCCCAAACCGAAGCCCTTCAACGCCAGAAGTGCGGCCTGATGCAGAAGCTGTTGACCGGGGAATGGCGCGTGAAGGTGAAGGCTGGCTGATGGCACGGGGTATGCTGCAATACGAGCCGATACGCGATGGCGCCCTTGAGGTCGAGGTGCTCCATCCTGGCGTTGTCGAAGTGTATTTTGTCCCGCCCGAGCATAGCCTGCTAGCGGCCGCACGTGACGTGACGGAAGCCCAAGGGAAACGGACCAAGCTGCTGGATATCAACGGGCCGGACAAGATCCTGACCATTCATCCAATTCACACTTTCGGCGACAGATCCGACTTCCTAACGCCGAAATATGATCAGGTTGAGCGGATCACTATCGAGGATGCGAACTTCATCTATACGCTTTTTAGCGATGAGGTGCCGACCGACCTGGAAGGGGTATTCGAGGTTCTCGACAATCTCCCCCAGGCATTTACCAAGGACTATGCGTTCGGCCTTGGCTTGGCGAAACCGTATCGCTTCATCATTGATGCCGTCGAAGCCCTCTCGGATTGCGTCGAGATCGTGATTACGAATTCACGGGCCACAGGGCCGGACTCTAATGGTGAGCGATTCTATATTGCCGAGAAAGATTTTGAGCAGGCCCGTGTTGAGTTGAACAAGATCGATCGGAATGCCCAGACGGCTTCCCGTGCCGTCAGAGCTGTGGCTGCCTACAATATCCTGGCCGAGCATCTTGGTCAGCCGACACAAACCCCTGCAGCCGGTCGATCCCCTTATCGGAAGCTGTTCACCGCCATTGTCCAGGGACAGGAGGAACTCTCCAAGGAAGATCAAACTGCCGTGATCGGCGCTTTAACCAATCACGTCGCCGACATCGCCGCTGCCCAGCCGGAAAAACTCGCAAAACTGCGTGGTGATATCGATCTGGTGACGCTGGAAATGCTGATCCAGCGATATGAAACCATGCTTGGCGAAAAGCTGGAGGAGAGCCGCTGGCAGACGTTTTTCAACGAGAATCCCTTCATTCTAAGCATGGCTTTTGGGTACCCCGTCATCAAGGTTCAGGACCAGGCTTCTGTGGGCGGGCGGAAGCTGTCGGGTGATGGCGAGAAGATTACCGATTTCCTGGTCAAGAACAGGCTGACCAACAATGTCGCGCTTTTTGAGATCAAAAAGCCTCAGACTCCGTTGCTCAACAACACCCCCTTCCGGGAAGGTGTCTATACGCCGTCATCCGATCTCTCCGGTTCGATGAACCAAGCACTTGATCAGAAGTACCAATTTCAAAAACAAGTCACCCAGATCAAGGAAAATAGCCGTCTCTACGATATTGAATCCTATGCAGTTCACTGCTGTCTGATCATCGGCCGGACCCCCGAGGGCGAAGACAAGAAAAAGTCATTCGAGTTGTTCCGGCGTAACTCCAAGGACGTTGAGATCGTGACATTCGATGAACTCCTGGAGAAACTCCGGCAGTTGAGCGTCTTTTTACGCGGTTCCGTTTGAAGGAGATGACGAGTGGCAAAGAAATACGTTCCCATGGCGATTGCCTACGATTTTGACGGCACTCTCGCTCCCGGGAATATGCAGGAACACCAGTTCCTGCCGGATATCGCGATGACGGCGAAAGCGTTCTGGGGGGAGGTTAAGCGATTAACCAAGGAGCATCAGGCCGACGAAGTACTTGTGTATATGAATCTGATGTTGGAGAAGGCTACAGCTGCCCATGCTCCGGTCCGGAGGGAAGACTTCAAGGCGTGTGGGCGGACGATCCAACTCTTTGACGGCGTGCCAGAGTGGTTCGACCGAATTACCGAGTATGGCCGGAGCCAAGGCGTAAAAGTCGAGCACTTCCTCGTGTCGTCGGGCAATGCGGAGATTTTTGCTGGCACGCCGATCGCCCCAAAATTCACGCAGGTCTATGCGTCGAAGTTCATGTTCAACGAGATGGGAGCTCCGGTTTGGCCCGCGCTGGCGGTGAACTACACCACCAAAACGCAATATCTCTTCCGAATCAACAAAGGCGCTCACGATCTCAGCGACAGCACCAGCGTCAATCAGGTGATCGCCAAGAAAGATCGTGCCATCCCCTTCGAAAACATGGTGTTTATCGGTGACGGAGCAACGGATATCCCGTGCTTCCGTCTCGTCAAGGACGAGGGCGGACTGTCCATCGCCGTCTATAAACCTCGAGGGCATGGCGCCAGCACCAAGGCGAACGGCTTCTTGAATGCCGGCCGCGTGCACTGTGCCGTTCCCGCAATCTATACCGAGGATAGCGACCTCGACCGCATCATCAAGGCGCGTATCGATATGTTGGCCGCGCGAGCTAGGCTGGGTTCCTTAGTATCGGAGGTCCCGGGATGACTTTCGACGCTTGCGAGAAAATCCAGTCGCAAGTTCCGGCACTGCAGTTGCTGGTGGCCCTGGGATATCGTCCACTATCCCAGGCGGATGCGTTGGCCCTGCGCGGCGGCAAGCTGCGCAATGTGGTACTGGATGACGTGCTGGCCGAGCAGGTGTTGAAGATCAACCACTTCACTCACAAGGGAAAGGAATACGCCTTCGACTTGGCCGACGCGCACGAGGCGATCCGGCGGTTGAAGCCGACCCCCGACCGGGTGAAGGGGCTGACCACCACCAACCAGGAAATCTATGACGCCCTGATCCTGGGTACCACCATCGCCAAGACCATCGGCGGCGAGTCCAAAAGCTATTCCTTCCGCTTTGTCGATTGGGAAAACCCGGGAAACAACGTCTTCCACGTCGCGCCGGAAGTCCCGGTCGAACGCGCCGGCTCCACCCAGACACGGCGGTGCGATATCGTCGCTTACGTCAACGGCATCCCCTTCCTGGTCATCGAAAACAAGCGCCCGACCGAGTCCCTGAAGCGGGCAGGCAGTCAGTTAATCGGCTACCAGAGCGAAGACAACATCCCGCACCTCTTCCACTTCGCGCAGATGCTGCTGGTGATGAACCGGCGGGAGGCCCACTTTGCCACCGTCGGCACGCCCTGGAAGTTCTGGCAGGGCTGGCGGGACGAGGATGATCGTGACGAAGATATCGCGCCGCTGATCGACCGCACGCTCTCCTTGGCGGAGCAGGATGCCCTGTTCTCCGGCGACTTTGCCCAGGCGCGTGCCGAGTTCGAGGCGATGTCCGCCGCGGGGCCGCGCACGGTGACGGAGCAGGACAAGGCAATTTTCGCCCTCTGCCGTCCGGAACGTCTGTTGGACCTGATCCGCCGCTTTACGGTGTTCGACGGGGGTGATCGCAAGATCGCCCGCCATCAGCAGTATTTCGGCATCCTTGCGGCCCTGCGCCGAGTTCGGCAATTCGATACCAAGGGAGCGCGCAAAGGCGGCGTGATCTGGCACACGCAGGGCTCCGGCAAGTCCTTGACTATGGTGATGCTGGGGCGCGCCCTAGTGCTGGATCGCGATATTCCCAGCCCCCGGCTGATCATCGTCACCGACCGCGATGACCTCGACAAGCAGATCGAGGGCACTTTCCGTTCCTGCGAGATGACCCCGGTGCGGGCAAGCAGCGGTGCTGACCTGCGCAAACGCATCCAGAGCAAGGCTCCGCTGATCACCACCATCATCAACAAGTTCGAAACCGCCGCTCGCTCGGGCGTGGTGGACGAAGATGCCAACTTTTTCGTCCTGGTGGACGAAAGCCATCGCACCCAGACCGGCCGCCATGGCGGCTACGGCAATTTCGCCATGCGGATGCACCGCATGCTGCCGCGCGCCTGCTACCTCGGCTTCACGGGCACACCGCTGCTGAAGAAGGAGAAGAGCACGTTCGCGACCTTTGGCGCGCCGATCCACACCTATACCATCGACCAGGCGGTCGCCGACGGCGCAGTGGTGCCGTTGCTTTACGAGGGCCGATATGTCGAACAGGAGGTGAGCGGCGGCGTCATCGACAAGTGGTTCGAGCGGCTCAGCGAAGGGCTCACCGACGAACAGAAGGCTGACCTCAAGCGCAAGTTCTCACGCATGGACGTGCTGTCCAAAACCGGGCAAGCGGTCCGCGCCAAGGCGTTCGACATCTCCGAACACTACCGCAAGAATTGGCAGGGCACAGGCCTCAAGGCCCAGCTCGTCGCGCCGTCCAAGGCCGCCGCCATTCGTTTCAAGGAAGTTCTGGACGAGATCGGTCACGTCAGCAGCGAGATCATCATCTCTCCTCCCGACGACAACGAAGGCAACGAGGAAGTCGATAAGGAGTCCAAGGATCTGGTGCGTGCCTTTTGGGCCAAGATGATGACGCGCTACAAATCCGAGACGGACTACAGCCGCCAGATTACCGAGGCATTCCAAACGGCGGGGAGCCCGGAAATTCTGATCGTCGTATCGAAGCTGCTGACCGGTTTCGATGCACCGCGCAATACCGTGCTCTATCTCTGCAAATCCATGAAGGAGCACACCTTGTTGCAGGCGATCGCGCGGGTCAACCGGCTGTTCCAGGACAAGGACGACGAGGAGGACGACCGTAAACCCTTCGGCTTCATTATGGATTACGAAGGACTGCTGGGAGAGCTCGACAAGGCGTTGACCGCCTATGGCGCCCTTGCCGATTACGATGCCAACGACCTGATCGGCACGGTCCACGACATCCGCGAGGAAATCCGTCGGCTGCCGCAGTTGCACGATCATCTCTGGGGCATCTTCGACCCCATCGCCAACAAGAAGGACATGGAGCTTCTCGAACAGCTTCTGGCGGACGATGCCGTTCGGCACGACTTTTACGACCGCTTACGGGCCTTCAGCCGGTGCTTGCACATCGCCCTGTCGTCGGAGAAGTTCTACGAGGTGTTCTCCGCGGAGAAGATCGCGGCGCTGAAGGGGGACTGGAAGCAGTTCTCGGAACTCAAAAGATCCGTGCAGGTCCGCTATCAGGAAACCGTGGACGTGCGGGAATACGAACCGAAGATCCAGAAGCTCCTCGACGATCATGTTGTGGCGATGCCGGCGGAAACCATCATCGAACTCGTCAACATCAACGACCCCGCCGCGCTTACCGCCGTCGTCGAGGAAGCCGGAATTTCTTCGGCCTCGAAAGCCGATCGCATCGCCAGCGCAACGCGGCGGACGATTTCGGAACGGATGGAGGAAGACCCGGCGATTTATCGCCGCTTCTCCGAAATGCTGGAAGAGACCATTCGCGACTATCGAGAGAAGCGCATCTCCGAGCGCGAATACCTCAACCACGTCCTCGATCTGACCAATAAGGTGACGAAAAGGGACCGGGGGCGGGCGATTCCGGCCTCGATCAAGCACGATGATGATGCCCAGGCCTGCTTCGGTCTGCTGGATGGAATGCTGACGCGCCAAGGCGGAGAGGCGGTCGGTGCGGAGGAGGCTGCGGAAATCGCCCAGTCCCTGATGGCGATCGTCAAATCTCATCTTATCGTCGATGTCTGGTCGAACGAGGTCGCCCAGAATGGGATGATTTCCGCGATAGAGGACTACTGCTACGACGTGCTGCGCGGTGAAAAGGAAATTCCCATCACCGAAGCGGTCCTGGACGATCTGGGGCAGAAGGTGATGAATCTGGCGCGGGCAAGGTTCCCCTCATGACTGGGGAAACCGGCTTGGTCCGCTACGGGGAACACGAGATTGCGTTCTCGGTGATTCGCCGGGCGCGCAAAACGCTGGGCATCACCGTGGCGCCCGATGCCGAGGTCGTCGTCGCGGCCCCCATGGAGGCGACCCCGGAAGACATCGCCGCACAGGTTCGTAAGCGAGCGGCGTGGGTACTGCGGCAGCAGGGTGTGTTCGGCCAGTATCTGCCGCGCACGCCGGAGCGGCGCTTCGTGCCGGGCGAGACTCACTTGTTCCTGGGGCGGCAATATCGGCTGAAGGTGGTGCCGGACATCCGGAATGACGTAACCGCGGTGCGCGGTTTCTTCATCGTGCGCAGCCATCACCCGAAGCATCCGGAAGTCACCCGCGAATTGCTGACCAGCTGGCTGCGGCAACAGGCGGTGGAGACGTTCCGGCAGCGCCTGGAGAAGGCTCTCGCCCTGTTCCCTTTACCTGAGGACTGTCGGCCGCTCCAGGTGATCGTACGCGATCTGAAGATGCGCTGGGGGTCGATGTCTTCCGGCCGCAGGTTGACCCTGAACGTCAAGCTGATCCAGGCCCCCGTGGATACCATCGACTACGTCATCGTCCACGAGCTGTGTCATGTCCTGCAACCCAATCATGGCCCGGAGTTCTATGACCTTCTGAACCGGATCATGCCGGACTGGAGGAATAGAAAAGTGCGTTTGGAGCGCGCTTTATCCTGATGCGTGCATTGTCGGGTTGCATGCCGCAGTTTAGGCTGAGCCGTCTGTTCAAGGGGGAAACATGTCAACACAGCGCTATTCGGTGACGCCACACCCGATCGAAACCCTGCTGACATGGGTGAAGTCCGGCGAGATCGCCATTCCGGAAATTCAGCGCCCTTTCGTGTGGGAGGCCACCAAGGTCCGCAATCTACTGGATTCCCTCTATCAGGGCTTTCCCGTCGGTTATTTGATCGCTTGGCGCAATCCGTCGGTGCGCCTGAAGGACGGCACTACGTCCTCAGGTAAACGCATTCTGATCGATGGCCAGCAGCGGGTGACGGCGCTTATGGCGGCGCTTCTCGGGCAGGAGGTTTTGACCAAGGACTATGAAACCGTCCGTATCCGGATCGCCTTCAATCCGGTCGAGGAAACCTTTGAAGTTTCCAACCCGGCAATTCAGAAGGATGCCGCCTGGATTCCCGACCTCGCAGAGGTGTTCGCCCCGAATGCCAGCCTCTTCGAGTTGACGGACGCCTACGCCGAACGCAATCCCCAAGCGGATAGACGGCGCGTTTCCCGTGTCCTCGAGAAGGTCCGCAAGATCATCAACAATCACGTCGGGATCATCGAACTCGCCGAGGATCTGGATATCGAAACGGTGACGGAAATCTTCATCCGCGTGAACTCGGCCGGTGCTGCATTGAGCCAGGCGGACTTCGCCATGTCGAAGATCGCGGCGAACGACACTTACGATGGGACCCTGCTGCGCAAGGCGATCGACTATTTCTGCCATTTGGCCGTGGCGCCGGAGTTCTTCTCCCGCATTGAGAAGGGCGATAAGGCATTCGCCGCTTCCGAGTTTTTCGACAAGATGAAGTGGCTGAAGGGCGTCAACGACGATCTCTACGACCCGTCGTACACCGATATGCTGCGCGTTGCGTTTACCTCGGAATTTCGTCGAGGCAAGTTGCAGGATCTGGTCGCCCTGCTCTCCGGCAGAAATTTTGAAACGAAACAGTATGAAGCGGTGGTGGCCGAGGAGTCTTTTGCTCGGTTGAAGGCGGGCATTCTGAACTTCATCAACGAGACGCACTTCGATCGCCTGATGATGATCCTTCGCTCGGCGGGCTTCCTGACGTCAGCGATGATTCGCAGTCAGAATGCAGTCAACTTTGCCTATATCCTCTATCTACGCGGGCGTGAGGAAAAGATGCCCGCTGCGGAGTTGGAGCAGCTGGTGCGTCGCTGGTATGTGATGTCGGTTCTGCGAGGCCGCTACGCCGGAAACCCGGAGAGTACGTTCGACTACGATATCCGCCAGATTGATGCCCGCGGCCTTGTCACCTATGCCAATGCCGTGATTGACGCGGAAATGAGCGAGAGTTTCTGGACGGCGCTTCTCCCCCAGGAATTGGAAACCTCTTCTGCGGCGAGTCCGATGTTCCTCGTCTTTCAAGCGGCACAGGTCAAATTGGGCGATCGCGGCTTTCTGTCCCGGGACATCACAGTGCGCGATCTGCTGCTGAATCGGCGCGACGTACATCATGTCTTTCCGAGGAACTATCTGAAAGGATTAGGACTGTCTCGGGGGCAGTACAATCAGATTGCCAATTTCGTTTTGGCTCAGACTGAGATCAACATCGCCATCGGCGATAAATCTCCGACGACATATTTCGCCGATCTGGTCCGCCAGTGCAGCGGGGGCGATAAGCGTTACGGCGGCATTGTCGAGATGGATGCCCTTCGCGACAACCTTCGTATGAACTGTCTTCCCGAGGAGATGCTCGATGAAGGCGGCCTGGACTATGATGACTTTCTGGAACGGCGCCGCCTTTTGATGGCTCAGAAAATTCGGGCGTATTTTGAGGGCCTGAGCTCAGAAGAATGATTGGATGGCGTTCGCCCATGTTCTTTGGTAATCGGCTCACTCTGATGGGCTGATTGATGGGTTATTCTGGCATTACTTCTGTAGGCAGTATATTTTCTAGATCGTAAGCGGACACCCTCGAATCATGAGTGGTTGGATGCGGTGATCACGTTGCTTGTATCGGTGATATCGAAAGTGGGAGCGGATTTGCGGATGACGTCGGCGACGTAGCTTTCCGCTAGGTGCCCGTAGTGGCGTTCCACCATGCGGGTGTCGCGGTGCCCGAGGTTCTCCGCGACGGCCATCAATGGAGCACCGGCCATGATGGTCAGGCTGGCCCAAGTATGGCGCAGTTCGTGGAAGGTGAAGTCTTGGTCCAAGCCGGCCCGTTTTACGGCATCCTTGAATGCACGGAAGTGAAGGTCGCGAGCCCAACTGGAACCATCCGATCGGCGGAGGAGGGGGGCTTCGGGGCGCTGGCCGAGAGTGAGCGCCTTGCAGAAGGCAATACCTTCATCAGTCAAGAAGATGTGTCGGGCTTTACCACTTTTGCTGCGCACCACGTGCAAGGAACCTGAATCGAGATTGAAGTCGCGTACCTCAAAGGCACAGAGCTCCCCATAGCGGGCACCAGTCAGCAAAGCCAACTGGACTAGCTTTCTCAGATCGGGTGGGCACGTGTTGATCAGGCGTTTTGCTTCGTCGCGGTTGAGGAAGCGTGATCGCGGCTTTTCTGTGCCGGCGAAGAGCTGAAGGCGAGCCCACGCGTTGTTGCTCGAGATTTTTCCGTCCCGCCACGCCCGGTTGAGCGCAGCTCGCAGAGTCACAAGGTGGCGGTTGGCGCGCAGTTGGCGCTTGCGTTGCGCCTCCAGGGGATTCGGGTCCTCTTCTCGGTATTTGATTTCCTTGTCTTTCTTGCCGCTACGGAGACGCGGTGGCTCGTCGGCGATCGTCTGGTGCCAGGCTAGGAGCCGCTGCGGCGTCAGTTTCTCACAGTCGATCTTCCCAAGCTTGGGGATGATATAGGCATCAACGTAGGTGCGCAGATGCTTAAAGGATTTCCGATGGGACTTCACCCAGGTCAGGTAGTCTTCCATGCAATCGGCGACGGTGTATGCCCCACGGGCGCTACGAATGCCGCCGTTGGCGATGACCTGGAACCAGTCTCTTGCCTTGGCTTGAGCCTGCTCGAACGTCAGGGCGGTGATGCCATCGGCATCCATGGCGTCGTCGGCGGGACCCAACCTGGTCTGTTTCTGCTGCCCGGCGTCGCTCCGGAAACGGGCGACCCAACTCCCGCCTTCCTGGTTGCGGCGGTATCCCAGATAGCACCCCTTGGTGATTTTCATCCAATGCGGTTCGGTCTGCACCGGAAGCTTCAGTCTTGCACTGCGGCTGTCGATTTTGGGGTTGCGAAGCGTGCGGGCCATGGTGTTTGCGAGCCAGATCTCTGCGGAAATTTTGCGGAAAAACCGCTGCTGAACGAGGGAGAACGATAACACATAGGCTGGAAATAAGCCATTGAAATATAATTGTTCATCGTTGTTCGCTGCTGTCCGAAAAAGGCCTTGTCGCCCTTTCCCAAGCTTACGACGAGGGTTCGATTCCCTTCACCCGCTCCAAGCTTTCTGCGGCTCTCCAGCCGATTTTCTCGAATTTTCGTGGATTATTGGACCAAGCTTGATGGTCCAAATGTGTCCGCCCGTTCCGGGATTCGAGGGAAGGCGCACATAGCCAGCATCGACGCGCGCGGCACTTATCAATACCGCGCTAGGAACCGCCGCAAGGTCGGCAATCGTGTCGTCATCATTTTCCAAAACCTCACCAACCTGACTGACGCGCAGACCTGGGCGATGATTCAGGGGAAAGTGGTTAGCGACGAATACGTGGACCGTAAGTTGGTCCAGGCAACCACCGTCCGGCAAAGGAACGAAGTGACAGCCCCACGGTCTCCGCTCCAGTAAGGCTTGCCTCATGGCGCTGGCGTCTCCAGCCCATCGTGGTAGATTGGCAGCCACCTATGCCGATGAAACGTGTTGTTTGTGCGCGTCCACCGGCGCCGTCTCTGCTGCGCGACTTGCTCAAGGCGCAGATGAAGCTCGATCCATGAAGTCAAGGGGAACGTCTGGAATGGAATATAAATTCGAAGGGCGGAAAGATTCTGGGCCGATGTGGCGGGGGACCGAGGAGGCGACCGCGAAATTCAAGGAGCTCCAGTATACGGAGGCGGATTTCTACGACCATTTCCCCTGCTTTACGAGCGCTAAGAATATCTCCAGGTTCATATCGTTCTACGAGCTGTATAAAAAGACGCTGGGGATTTCGGGGCATATTGCCGAGGTGGGGGTGTTTCGCGGGGCGGTATCGTTCTTCTTCGCGAAGCTCGCGCTCCTGCACGAGCCTGCGGGGCTGACGCTGGTCCATGGGTTCGATTGGTTCCGGGAACCCGACGGAAGCACTCCCGCTTATCCCAGTCCCGCATACTATTACGAACCCTACGAGCGGATCTCCACGACCGTCAACGTCCAGGGGTATCAAAATCATCTTCTGATTCACAAGCTCAACGTGTTGACCGAGTTGGAGGACTTCTTCAAGGAAAACGATTACCTCCAATTCAAGATCGTATTCCTCGATGCCGGCACCTACGATCTCGTGGCGAAGTGCATTCAGGAGTTCTGGCCCCGGCTGTCGGTGGGCGGGATCATGATTTTCGACCAGTTCAACTTCGAGGTCGCTCCGGGCGAGACGATTGCCGCGCGCGAATTCCTCCCGGAGGATGCAGTCATCCGTACGCTGCCGAATGGTTGGATGCCGACGGCCTATGTCATCAAGGGGGAACGGGTGTAGCGTCTGTCCCGCCGCTCAGGGCGTGGGTCGAAGTGTGCCGGAGGGGCTGCGGGCGCTTCAGGGACGCGCGTCACGTATCTGCCGATGAAGGAGACAACGATGTTCAAGTGGCACAAAAAGGGAAGAATTTTTTGCCCGGATAAAAATCATCCTTGGATGTTCAGCCACGCCCAGTGCCCGTTTCCGCTGGAGTTCGACGACTTCATCCGGGTTTATTTTGCGACGCGGGAAGACTACAACAACGGTATGTGCCGCGCATACGGTGGCTTTGTCGATCTGAACAAGCAGACATTAGAAGTCATCAACGTTTCCTCCCGACCACTCATGGAATTGGGCGGTATCGGCGAATTCGACGAATTCGGCTCGATGCCGATCAGTGTGGTAAGGCACGCCGGCGAGTTTTATCTCTATTATGTCGGTTGGACCCGAGGGTACAGCGTGCCCTACGATTGGGAAATCGGCTTGGCGAAGAGCACGGATGGAGAGCGCTTCGTCAAGGTCGGCAAAGGGCCGCTTCTGGGGCCGACGCTGACCGAACCGTACCTGAACTCGACCCCGGTGGTGTACAAGTTCTCGGAACATGAATGGCACATGTTCTATCACACCGGGGTGCAGTGGGTTCAGAGCGAAGACAAGCTGGAGTCCCAGTACATCATCAAGCATGCCACCTCGACCAACGGCGTGGATTGGAACCGGAACGATGTCCAGGTCATCCCATTCAAGGTTGAGAACGAATGTCAAACCACGCCGTCGATCATCAAGATCGGCGATGAATTCCACATGTTCTTCTGTTACCGCCACGGCCTCGATTTCCGATACACGCGGGAGAAATCCTACCGTATCGGTTACGCATCCTCGAAGGACCTGGTGACCTGGACGCGCGACGATTCCAAGGCGGGAATCGACGTGTCGGAAAGCGGGTGGGATAGCCAAATGATCGAATACCCGCACATTGCCAATATCAATGGCAAGTTCATCATGTTCTATTGCGGGAATCACTTCGGAAAGGAAGGTTTCGGCTACGCCGAGCTTGTGCCGTGATTTCAAATTCTGAGGTGCACCGTATGAAAGTAACCTCCTATATCGCCTCCTTTCTGAGCGGAAGTGGCATCGACACCGTGTTCGGCCAGATCGGCGGGTTCAACGCCGACCTGATCGACGCGATCGGGTTGAACGCCGGGCAGGCCTTCGTCCTCGGTTACCATGAGCAAGCCTCCGGGTTCGCCGCCAATGCATTCGCGATGGTGAGGGAAAACCTCGGAGTGGCGACGTCCTCGGGCGCTCCGAGTTCGTGCAACCTGCTCCCCGGCATCGCGAACGCGTTCTTCGACTCCGTGCCCTGCCTTTTCATCACCGGGAGCGTTCACACCCGCGCGCGCCGTCAATCTCCGGAAATCAGGCAGAATGCCTTCGAGGAAATTGACATGGTGTCCATGGTCTCCGGCATCACCAAGTACGCCACGCTGGTCACCGATCCCCAGGGCATCCGCTACTGCATGGAAAAGGCGCTTTATCTCGCCTTGGAAGGGCGGAAGGGGCCGGTGCTGATCGATCTCCCTTACGATGTCGCCCGAAGCGAGGTCCAGGTGGAGGCCCTCAGAGGGTTTACGCCTCCGCCGGGAACAGAGATCCGGTCGTTGCCGGTCCGGGAGATCGTCGGAGCGTTGGCGCAGGCGAAACGCCCCGTGCTGCTTGTCGGCGGCGGCTGCCGAAGCGCGGAGGCGCGCCAAGGCATACGGGACCTACTCGATAAGGCGCCGATTCCCGTCGTGGCCTCGCTGTGCGGCCTGGATGTTCTGCCCCACGATCATCCGTGTTTCGTCGGGTTTATCGGTCACTACGGCAACCGATACGCCAACTTCGCGCTTGCCAACAGCGATTGCCTGGTGATCCTCGGCTCGAGGCTCGACGAAAGGCAGATCGCCGGTGACAAATCTCGGTTCGCGCCGCGCGCCAGAATCATTCGTATCGACATCGATAAAATCGAGCTCGGGCGTCACTTGAACGAGCACATCAGCATCGCCTGCAGCGTCGAGCACTGTCTCGCGCATCTTCTCAGGGAGAGTTTTCCGCCGCTTGCATTCGAGCAATGGCACGCCGTGATCGCGCGCTGGAAGAACCGGTTTCCGGCGCATGTTCCCGACCCGGAGGTGGTTGATGCGAACCACTTCCTGCACGTGCTCTCCGGCTATCTTCCGGACAACTGCGTGGTTTGCGCCGATGTGGGGCAGAACCAGATGTTCACCGCCCAGTCGTTGCGGCTCCGCGATGGGGTCAAGCTGCTGAACTCGTCCGGCTACGGGTCGATGGGGTACGCGTTGCCCGCGGCGATCGGCGCGGCGTATGCCCGGCCGGGAGCGATCATCGTGTCGATCAACGGGGACGGCGGGCTGCAGATGAACCTCCAGGAGTTGCAGGCGGTCAAGCGGGACGGACTCCCGATAAAGATCATCGTTTTGAACAACAACTGCCTGGGGATGATCCGGCGCCTCCAGGAACGGATATTCGACGATCGGACCACGGGTTCGGTGCAGGGCTACGAGGCTCCGGATTATCGGGCCATCGCTCATGCTTACGGACTCAGGTACGTGAAAATCGATTCCGCGGCGAAGTACGCCGCGGTCGAGGCGCTCATGCAGGATCCCTTCGCGGCGCTGATCGAGGTGGAGTTGCCTCAGAAAATCATGAACAACCCCGAACCGGGCGCCGGGATCGATTTGCAGACACCTCTCCTGTCGGACGACGACAATCGGTTGATCCAGCGGGACTGTGAATTTTGACGCGCACGATTCTGGTTTCTGGTGCTTCGGGGATCGTCGGCTACGGCATCCTGAAGTCGTTGCGGCAGAGCCACCCCGGGTATCGCCTAATCGGCACCTCGATCTATGCGGATTGCGTGGCGCCGGCTTTTTGCGACGTTTTCGAGCTGGCGCCCCCGACCGGCGACGCGGGCTACATTCCCTGGCTGCTTTCCCTGATCGAAAGGCACGGGATCTCGCTGATCATCCCCGGCATTGAGATCGACGTCTTCGCCTGGAACGCGCATCGCGACGTCATCGAAGCGGCCGGGGCGAAGGTGCTGTTGAACGATCCCGACCTGATCCGGCTCTGTGCGGATAAATGGATGTTCTATCTGCGGCTTCGCGACGCTGGGTCGCCCTATGCGATTCCCACCGCGCTCAAGTTCGATGCGAACCTCCACCAGTTCCCTCTGCTGCTCAAGCCGCGAAGCGGGTCGGGCTCCAAGGGAATCGTTATCGTCGAGAACCGCGATCA
The DNA here is from genome assembly GCA_030604885.1 of Alphaproteobacteria bacterium. Classification (GTDB taxonomy): domain Bacteria; phylum Pseudomonadota; class Alphaproteobacteria; order Rhodospirillales; family Rhodospirillaceae; genus Oleispirillum. Next base: position 28,488 of record JAUVUZ010000002.1, read on the forward strand.
GCTTGATGAGCATGCAGCGGAGATCGGTCCGCATCTGATGCTTCAACCGATCGTCGGGGCGCCCGACCAGGAATATACGGTTTCCGCCTTCTTTGACCGGGACAGCCGCCTGTGCGCATCCATGACCCTGCGTCGGACCCTCTCTCAAAACGGCTATACGGAAACCGCGGAGACGGTCGAGGGGGCGGACCCTGTGGTTGCGCTGACGGATTTGGCGCGGATATTCCATCCGGTCGGACCGACCAATTTCCAGTTCCGGGTCGACCGAGGGCAATGGAAGATCCTGGAAATCAATCCCCGCGTCTCGTCGGCTACCTCGATTCGGGCCGCATTCGGATACAATGAAAGTGCCATGGCGGTGGAGTTTCTGCTCCACGGCATGCCGCCGGTGCAGCCGGATTTGAGGCGGGGGCGGGCAGTCCGATATGTGGAGGACGTGATCTATTATGATCGCCCTGATCTCTGACGTTCATGGGAATTACACGGCGTTGCAGGCCGTTCTGGCCGCTATCGACGGCATCGGCGTCGACGAGATCTACTGCCTCGGTGACATCGTCGGGTACTACTCGGAGATAAACCAGTGCTGCGATGAACTCCGTCGCAGGAACGTGAAAGCCATCATGGGCAATCACGACTGGTACATGGTGGCCAACAGCTTTTGCCCACGATCGAACAGCGTTAACGATTGTCTGGCCTATCAAAGGCGCATCATCACCGACGAGAATCGGGTGTGGCTCGGCGAACTCCCCCTATCGCGGACTCTGAGTGATCTGCACTTGGTGCATGGCGGCTGGGGCAATCCCATCGATGAGTATCTCGACGCTTCTCACGAGTATTTCGACAGGGTGGACGGAAAATATTTCGCTTCCGGACATACGCACAGGCAAGTGTTGTTCGATTTCGGCGCGAAGGTTTACTGTAATCCTGGATCGGTCGGCCAGCCCAGGGATAACGATCCGAGGGCGGCATTCGCGACGTTCGACGGGGCGAGGTTTTCTCTCCACCGGGTGCAGTATGACGTGGACCGTGTCGGGGTATTGATGGAAGAGGCCGGTTTCAGCGGATACTATTATGATTGTCTGAAAAGTGGTGCGAGAACCTTGGGGTGGAATCGGTGAAGCCCGCCGTCGCGCGACTGTGCCGCGGTCGATCGCCGGTGGGGCGCGGGCGGTGGCGTTGCGTGGCGCAGACGTCGCCCGGGGCCTGGTCTTGCCGCCGAGAATTGACCCCGACTCAAATGCGATGCATGGTTCCGGCGCTGCAATGCCGCGGGCGGGCCGCGCCTGGAGTCCCTTGGCCGGGGCTGGGTAAGATGGATGTGCGCCCCGGGGGCGGAGATGATGGCGCGGAGAGGCCGCAGCCATCTTTCTCCCGGTGCTCGTGAGGCCTCTGGAGTAGGGCGACGATATGACAATTCTGGTTACGGGTGGAGCAGGCTTCATCGGCGCTAATTTCGTTCGCGATTGGCTTTGCGAAGATCGTGGTCCGGTGGTGGTTCTCGACAAGCTGACCTACGCCGGAAACCTCGGCAATCTCGCGGAATTCCTGGAGGATCCCCGGCTGGTTTTCGCCCAGGGCGATATCTGCGCTGCGGATCTCGTCGCCCGTCTGCTGGAGGAGCATGCGCCGCGGGCGGTGGTTCATTTCGCCGCCGAATCCCACGTCGATCGCTCGATCGACAGCGCGGCGGACTTCATTCGGACCAATGTCGAAGGCACGCACTGCCTGTTATCCGGTGCCTTGAACCATTGGCGGACGTTGTCCCCGGTTGCGGCCCGGGAGTTCCGTTTCGTCCATGTGTCGACCGACGAAGTTTACGGCACCCTGGAGCCCGACGATCCGCCATTCCGCGAGACCAACCCGTATCGTCCGAACAGTCCCTATTCGGCCAGTAAAGCCGCCGCGGATCACCTCGCCCGCGCCTGGTTCCAGACCCACGGGCTGCCGGTTCTGACGACGAACTGCTCGAACAACTACGGCCCGTATCAATTCCCCGAGAAATTGATCCCGCTCGTGGTGCGAAACGCGATCAGGGGACAGGCTCTACCGATCTACGGCGACGGCAGGAACGTCCGGGACTGGATTTACGTGAGCGACCATTGCGCGGGCGTGAGGCGGGTTCTCGAAGCGGGGCGTCCAGGAGAGGTTTACAATCTAGGCGGTGGGCAGGAAAAAACCAACATCGAGGTCGTTCATGCCATCTGCGCGCATCTCGATGCGGTGTCGCCGCGCCCGGACGGGAAAAGCTACGCCGAACAGATCAGCTTCGTAAAGGATCGCCCGGGGCACGATCGGCGCTACGCCATCGACTCCACCAAGGCGCTTCGAGAGCTGGGTTGGCGGCCTGGCGAGAGTTTCGACGCCGGGGTGCGAAAGACGGTCGACTGGTATCTGGATCACCTCCCGTGGGTGGAACGCATCGAGAGCGGCGACTATCGCGAATGGGTGAAACGCCAATACGAAGACCTCCACCTATGAAGATCCTGTTGCTGGGGGGCACCGGACAGGTTGGTTGGGAGTTGCGGCGGGCACTGGCGCCCCTCGGGCAGGTGCTGGCTCCCCGTCGAGCGGACGGGGCCGACCTGGGGCGGATCGCGCCCCTGCTGGCGTTGGTCGAGCGGGTGGCTCCGGATGTCGTCGTCAACGCGGCGGCGTTCACTGCGGTTGACGATGCGGAATCCGATCCCGATCCGGCCTGGCAGATCAACGCGTCCGCTCCGGAGGCGCTTGCCGAGTTCGCGCGGGTCCGGGGCATCTGGTTGGTCCATTACTCGTCCGATTACGTCTTCGACGGAGCCAAGGCGGTTCCTTATGCCGAGGATGACGCTGCCGATCCGGTCAATGTCTACGGGATGAGCAAGCTCGCTGGAGACCGGGCGATCCTGGCGTCCGGATGCCGATGCCTGATTTTCCGCACCAGTTGGGTTTTCGGCGCGCATGGCGGCAACTTCGTCAAAACCATCCTCAATTTGGCCCGCGAACGGGAGACGTTGCGCGTGGTGAACGACCAACTGGGGGCTCCGACCGGGGCGGAGTTGATCGCCGACGTCACCGCCCACGCCTTGCGTTCGGTTCTGGCGCCTGGCGGCGGTGCGTTGTCGGGTCTGTACAATCTGGCCGCATCGGGGGAAACGCACTGGGACGAGTACGCCCGGGTGATTTTGACGGAGGCCGAGGCCCGCGGCCTGGAGCTGAGGGCGCGAGCGACGGCAATCGTCGGAATTCCCACCCGCGACTATCCACGGCCCGCGCGTCGGCCGGTCAACTCTCGCCTGAACACCACCAAACTGCGGGACACATTTGATCTGCGGCTGCCCTTCTGGGAAGGGGCGGTTCGCCGCGTGGTCGAGGAGATCGTTGGATGAGTTCGCCGAAGCAACCGAGAAAAGGCATCATTCTGGCCGGAGGTGCGGGAAGCCGATTGAGCCCGCTCACGCTCTCCGTATCGAAGCAGCTTCTGCCGATCTACAACAAGCCGCTGATCTATTATCCTCTGAGCGTGCTGATGCTCGCGGACGTGCGGGAGATTCTCATCATCACGACGCCGCAAGACCAGGCCGCCTTCCACGCGGTGCTGGGGGACGGGGCCCGCTGGGGGATGAGCTTCCAATACGCCGAGCAGCCGTCTCCGGACGGGTTGGCCCAGGCGTTGCTGATCGGCCGGGAGTTCCTGGCGGGAGGACCGTGTACGCTGATCCTCGGCGACAACATCTTCTTCGGCCAGGACATGACGCATTTGCTCCAGCAGGCTGCGAAGGCGGAAACCGGCGCAACCATCTTCGCCTACCGGGTCCAGGATCCGGAGCGGTATGGCGTGGTCGAGTTCGACCGGGACTACCGGGTGCTGTCCCTGGAAGAGAAACCGGCCTCCCCCAAGTCGAGCTACGCGGCAACCGGACTGTACTTCTATGACGGTTCGGCGCCGGAGATGGCGGCCGCGTTGAAGCCTTCCGCGCGGGGAGAGCTGGAGATCACCGATCTCAATCATCTGTATCTCGACGCCGGAACGTTGCGAGCCGAGATTCTCGGCCGAGGCTGCGCCTGGTTCGATGCCGGAACCCATGATTCGCTTCTCGAAGCCGGGCAATTCGTGGCAACTCTGGAGCGACGGCAGAACCTGCTGATCGCCAGCCCGGAAGAAGTCGCGTGGCGGCGTGGCTGGATCAGCGACGAAAGCTTCGCGGCTTTGATCGCGCCGTTCGGCAAAAGCCAGTACGGGCGCCGACTGTCCAACATTCTGGCGCTGGGGAGGGGGCAGCTATGATTGCGGAAGAACTTCCGATCTCCGGGCTTTACCGGTTGACGCCCCGAGTCTTCCACGACAAGCGGGGGTGTTTCTTCGAAAGCTGGAACGCGCGCGACTTCGCGGCCGCGACCGGGGTGCATGCGCAGTTCGTCCAGGACAATCAGTCGATCTCGCGGAAGGGAACGTTAAGAGGCCTGCATTTTCAAGTGGTTTCACCCCAGGGCAAGCTGGTGCGCGTCGACCGGGGAGAGATCTTCGACGTAGCGGTCGATCTCCGTCCGGGTTCCGAAACCTTCGGAAAATGGCATGCGACGGTTCTTTCGGAGGAGAACCGGGTCGCAGTGTGGGTTCCCGAGGGATTTGCCCACGGTTTCCTGGTGCTGTCCGAGGTGGCGGTGGTGATGTATAAGGTGACGGATTACTGGAATCCCACCGGCGAGCGCACGCTCAACTTCGCCGATCCGTCGATCGGCATCGCATGGCCCGATGTGGACGCTCCGCTTCTGCTTTCCGACAAGGATGCCTCGGCGCCCCATCTTGCCGACTTGAAATTGCTTTAGCATCGTCCTCCGGCAGGTGGCCCGGCTGCGAACGCGCCGGGAGGACGTCGGACATGACGTGAACCGGAGCCGTCGGCAGGCCGGTCGCATTCAAACCGCGTGGTGGTCCGTTGGAAAACTCCGTCTCCGTCCTCGTCTCCCTCTATAATCACGAAGCCTTCATCGTTGATACGTTGGAGAGCATACTCCGTCAGAGTTTGATGCCTCGGCAGATCGTCGTCATCGACGATGGCTCGACGGACGGTTCGGTCGCCGCGGCGCGAAGCGTGGAGCACCCCGCGATCCGCGTGATCGCCGAGCCGCTTAACCTGGGCGGCGTGACGACCGTCAAGGGGTTGTCGTTGTGTACCGGAGACTATGTCGCCATCCTCAATTCGGACGATATGTGGGAGCCCGGCAAACTTGAGCGGCAGGTGGAACTTCTGAGTTCCCGGAGAAACGTCGGGTGCGTATTCACCGGCGTTTCCGTGATCGACGAAGACGGTCGCCCCTGGGCCGAGGGCACGTCGCCTTACCAAGTCGTGTTTCGTGAAGCCAACAAACCCCGGGAGGCCTGGCTGCGGAATTTCTTCCTTCAGGGAAACTCGGTCTGCGCGTCGTCCGCCGTGATCCGGCGGGAGTGTTTCGGCGCGGTAGGTCCCTTCGACGCGCGCTACTCGCAGCTGCAGGATCTGGACATGTGGATGCGGATCGCGATGGCCGGGTACGATTTTCATTTCATTCCGGAGCCTCTAACGAGATATCGCGTCAGGCGCAACGGGATGAACATGAGTTCCTTGAACGCGAATACCCGGTCGATATTCGTGTGGGAGTTCGCACGCATCCTGAGAACCTACTGGAACCTTCGGAATCTGCGAGATCTCTCGACGGTTTTCCCGGAAATCACTCCCCATCCCGACGCCGGAGAGGAACTGGCGCTGTTCTATCTGGCCCGCTTTGCGGAAGCCCAGCCCACCCCGCAGCATCAGCTGTTCGCCCTTGAAACCATGTGCGAATGGGCCGGAAACCCTACGGCTGCCGCTCTCGCGACCCAACTCCATGGGTTCGGATTTTCCCAATACCGGAGTTTCATGGGGCGCGGGCCGATCCGGACGCTCGCGACCCGCACGCTCCGGTACTATCTGCGGGCGATCACCGAAAACGTTCTTCCTGCCCGGGTGCGGCAGGCGATCCAGACAAGAGTTGCGCTGCGCCGGAAAACCCGCCGATAGTATCCGCCCGGCGCGTGGGAGCGGGGACGCCCCGAGAGGCTATCCATGGGATTGCGATGATTTCCAGTATTTTACGCAATTTCCCCTTGATCGGGGATTTCATTCTGCGGGAGATACGGACCCGTTACGGAGCCACGCTCCTCGGGCCGTTGTGGATCGTGCTGCCGCAAATCATCGTGGTTGCCACGTATTGGTTCGTGTTCGAGCACGGATTGCGGATAAAGGCCACGGCGGACATTCCGTTCTTTCAGTACTTCATTCCTGGTATTCTCCCCTGGTTCCTGTTCTCCGAGACGGTGACGGCAAGCATCGACAGCGTCAGGGAGGTCAAGCATTACATAACGAAGATGGTTTTCCCGTCCGAGATTATTTGCGTGGTGAAATTTTCGGTGGCGAGCTTGCCGCATCTGGTTTTGCTGTCGATTGCCATGGGTTTGATCTCGGCGTGGAGCGGCTTGGAGTACCGGCTCATGTTTCTGCCGTACTTCTATTTTTGTACCGCCGTTCTCTCTCTCGGGGTCGCCTGGTTGATTTCGGCGGTGAGCGTGTTTACCCGGGACCTCGCGCCGGCGGCGCAACTGGTGATCGGCTTGCTGTTCTGGGCCACTCCGATTCTGTGGAGCCGGCAGGTGTTTCCGGAGAGCTGGCAATGGGCGATCGACTGGAACCCGATCAGCTACGTCGTCGACGGCTATCGATGGGCTTTGGTTGGAACGCCGCCTCCCTCCCTTGAGGCCGCCTTCATCTTCTGGGGCCTGGCTTCCGGAATTCTGGCCGCGGGACTCTATACATTCAGCCGCCTCAAGCCGCATTTCGCCGACGTCCTCTAAGGTAGCGCCACGCCCATGCCATCGGTTTCCGCCATCTCGCTCACCAACGTCTCGAAGAAATACAGGCTGTACGCCAGTCCGGCGGATCGCCTCAAGGAGAGCCTGAACCCGTTCGCGCGCAATCGCGGGGCTCAGGAGCACTGGGCCCTCAGAGACGTGTCGCTCGACGTGAAGGAAGGCGAGACCCTGGGAATCCTCGGGCGCAACGGGGCAGGGAAATCGACGTTGCTTCAGATCGTGACGTCCGTCCTGTCACCGAGCTCCGGTTCGGTCACGGTGAACGGGAAGGTCTCGGCCCTTCTGGAACTCGGCGTGGGTTTCGCGCCCGACATGACGGGGCGGGAGAACGTTCTCGCCCAAGCGTTGCTGATGGGGTCGACTCGCCGCGAAATGCGGGAGCGCCTGCCTGCCATCGAGGCGTTCGCCGATATCGGCAGCTACATCGACCAGCCGGTGCGAACCTATTCGTCGGGAATGTTCGTGCGCCTGGCGTTTGCCGTGGCGATGTCGGTCGATCCGGATATCGTGATCATCGACGAGGCGCTGGCGGTCGGCGATGCGGCGTTCCAGGAGAAGTGTTTCCGCCGCCTCCGGGAGCTCAAGGAACAGGGCAAGACGTTCCTGCTGGTCAGCCATTCCGCGGCGATGATTTCGCAACTCTGCGATCGTGTGGCGATCTTGGAAGGCGGGATGGTCGATTTTGTCGGATCTCCGCGTGCAGGTCTCATTCGCTACGGTGAGATCATGTTCGGCACCCACGTCTCCGATGAGTCGCCCTCGACCGTGCTCGGGAGCTTTTCCGACGCGGCTCCGATTCCCGTCGATCTCCCGTCCGGCGACGACGCATGGGCGCAGACCGACGAGGGCGACGTGCTCCACCTCTGCCCCGGCTACAATCCTGCGGAGCGCCGTAACCGCTCGCATGCGGGCGAGATCATCGATTGTCGGATTTCGTCGAAGGGCACGATCACGGGCCGCTTCATCGAACTGAACGCGCAGGTGGACGTCTTCCTCAAGGTGCGGTTCCTCGACGACGTTCCGGCTCCGCGCGTGGCCATCAGTTTCCAGACCCCCGAGGGGGTGTTGGTGTATGGCGTCAACACCCGGATGCAATCCCTGGAGGTTCCCCCGGGAGCGGCAGGAGAGGCGAGGACGTTTCGATTCAGCTTCGTCAACCGCCTCGCTCCCGGCTCGTATCTCGTGAGCCTCTGGCTGATGGCCGAAGAGATCGCCGCGCCCCTGCGGCTGGACACCCGGGAGTCGGTGCTGGCGATTGAGAGTGTGGGCAACGCCCCTTTCAACGGCCTTTGCGATCTGACCGGCAGGTTCTCGATCGTCTGCTGACCGTTCCTACCCGGCGGCGGCGATGATCCCGACGATCCGGCGGACGTCCGCTTCCACCAAATCCGTCGACATCGGCAGGCAGAGAACCCGCTGCGCCGCATCCGTCGCAACCGGCAGGTTTGTCTCGGCGGCGGAGGGGAGGGTATTGTAGGGCGCGAACCGGGAGATGAGCGGGAAGAAATACCGGCGGGAATATATTCCGTTCTCCTTCAGCCGCTCATACAGACCGTCGCGCCCGATCCGGCAGACCGGCTCGACCATGATCGGGAAGTAGCTGTAGTTGTCGCCGTCGCGGGGCGCGTGGAGCGGCCGGATGCCGGGGATGCCCTGGAGCGTCTTGCGGTAAAGCCGATCCACCTCGCGACGCCTGGCGCGATATTCGTCTACGTGCTTGAGCTGCAATAGCCCGAACGCTGCGTTGAGTTCGCTCATCTTGCCGTTCGTGCCTACTTCGGCGACCGACGTCTCGTCGATGATGCCGAAGTTCTTCAGGCGATCGATCCGTCGCTTGACTTCCAGGGAGGGACTGACGATGGCTCCTCCCTCGAAGGTGTTGAACATTTTCGTGGCGTGGAAGCTGAGAACCGAGAGGTCGCCGTGCCGGAGAAGGCTGTGGCCTTGGTGCCGGACACCGAAGGCGTGCGCGGCGTCATACACCACGCGGAGGCCGGCCTCGTCCGCCACCGCCTGAATCGCGGCGACGTCGCAAGGATGTCCATAGCAGTGCACAGCCAGGATGGCGGTGGTGCTGGGGGTGATCGCCGCGCGGATCTTCGCCGGATCGAGGTTCAAGGTGTCGGGAGCCACGTCGACGAAAACCGGCCGGAGGTTGTTCCACACCAGGGAGTGCGAGGTGGCGACGAACGAGAACGGGGTGGTAATGACCTCGCCGTCGATATCGAGCGCCTTGAGGGCGGTCATCAGCGCGATCGTCCCGTTGGTGAACAGCGACACATGTTCGACCCCCAGGTGGCGGCAGAGTTCCTCCTCGAGCCGTACGTGAAAGGGGCCGCCGTTGGTGAGAACCTGCCTCTCCCAGATTTCCTCCAGATACGGAAGAAATTCCGAGAGTGGAGGCATCGACGGCTTGGTCACGAATATGTCTTTGTTCGCCATTTTGAGGCTCCGAAGCATCCACCCGTCCTGGCGCCCCGGGGGCGCGAGACGGTAACGTTTTTCCGGATCGGTCCCGCTGTCGTCCGGACTCGAGGCGGAGTTTTTCTAACCCTCTACCGCGTAGCCCCATCGTCCAAGGTCGACACCGATCGCAGTGGCCAGCGCGGAATTCTGGCTTCTGTAGAGGGCGAGGATGCGGTTCCGCCACTCCTGGGAATAATTGGCCTCGAGAGGCGCGACGAAATCCGAGACGACGCTCCGGGCCGAACGAAGGATCATCATGCTCGTTCCATACGTGGACTTGGCCGCCGCGGGTTCGGGGAGTCCCAGTTCGCAGGACCAGTAGGCCCGCAGTTTCTCGGGGTAAGTCCAGGAGAACCTGGTTGCGCCCTGGTTGTGGGGGAACTTCTCGTTGAGGAGACGGGTCGCCTGCAGGAACTTCAAATCGTCGGAAGAATTAAAGTTCTCGAGCGGCAGTTTCATGTCGGTCAGCCCGGCGAAGCGGCAGATTTCTCCGACGGCTTTGCCGTTGTCGGCGACGATCTCCTCCATGGGCACCACGAGAACGTTCTCCGAACCCACGAGGCGGCAATACAGTTGATAGATTTGGTGGTAGCGCAGATCGGATACGATAGAGTGGAACTGGTAATGATAGATCTGGTCGAGAAACTCGTCAAAATACCCGGTGTAACCTCCGCGTACGCACTCATAATAGTAGGATCGAATGAGAGAGAGTTGCTCGCGGACAACGATCAGAACCTTAAGGTTGTTTCCGCCCAGTAAGTTTATGACGCGGTCGGCTTTGATGGTTGCGTCCACGTCGTGGTTCATCGTGAAGCAGAAGCTCTCCGAGGAGAGGCACAGAACCTTCTTGCCTTCGTCCGCGGCGAACTGCGCGCGATAGGGGGCGATGATCTCCGCGGCCTTCCGCGGGTCGTAATCCAGCACCTTCTGATACCGAATCCCTACCTCGCACAGGGCGGCCAGACGGTCGTCCCGCCAGCCGTGCTCGAGGTCCCCCACGCCCCAGCCGAGGAACAGGATTTCCGGATGGCGGGCGAAAACGCATCGTTGAAGCGTGGTGGACATCGACTTGGGGTAGCCGATGTGAAGCAGCGATGGTTTATCCATCCGATCTCTCCTGCTACGGACAATTCTTGCAGATCAGGTGTCGCGCGATGCCCCGTTTGATGCGCCGTAGACCCCTGCGCGACACGCGGAGCACGTCGGGACCCAGGCATGCGGCGGCGGCTACGACGAAACTGAGCAGAAACCTAGCCATGGTGGCGGGCTTCAGCGAGGCAACCTCTTTTGTCCTCCACGGGGCTATCAGCGCGTAACGGGAGAAGCCCCGAACGGCTCTCGCGAAGTGCAGCCAGTAGCGGGGACCCATATACAGCGCGAACCGATGAAAACCGGTGAGATGGAAATTCCAGTGTTGCTCGATGCTCCGCGCAGAGAAAACCCCTGAATCGTGCATGCGGTAGGCCGACATGTATTCCGGAATGCAGTAAAACTTCCCATACATCGCGTAAATCATGTTGATGGTGATTTCGCAACTGTACGGATCGTACAGGCAGTCTGGGGGCGACTGCCTGAAGACATTGCGATAAACAATGCTGCTCAAGTGGAAAGCGCCGGACATGCTGATGATGTCGTAGATGTCGGCTTCATCGCGCCCGAACGCCTCGAACGGCAGGAAATGCTCCGGGGGGCGGCCGTCCATGAACACTTTCTTCGTGAAATGGGCGCAGGCTACGAACTCCGGACTCCGATCGAGGAAGCTCACCTGCCTAGTCAGCTTTTTCGTGTCAGTCCAATAGTCGTCACCCTCGAGGATCGCGAAATACTCGCCTCTCAAGGTTTTGAAGCCGCGAATGGTGTTGAGCTGGGTGGTGATGTGGCCGGCGTTTTCCGGATTGAAGTAGCAGTTGATCAGCCCCGGGTACAGGGCGGCGTACTGGCGTACGATCTGCTGCGTCCCGTCGGTGGAGGCGTCGTCTATGACATTGATCTCGATTTCGAAATCACGCTCCTGCATGAGGATGCCGTCGAGCGTCTGGGCGATGAACTTTTCGTGATTGTAGGTGATCACCATAACGCTGAGTTTCGGGATTCCGACATCCGGATCGAGGGGCCTCTCGTGGCGAAGCTTCCAGTCGCGGCGCGCGCTTCGGAGCTGCCTCCGGGTGGAAATCAGTCGCTGAACGAACGTCCCCGGTTGCGGCGAGACCGGATTGGGCAAGGGCGTGTCGAGGGTGGCGGCGGGTGACGGCGTCATCGAACGGTCCATGAGAAAGTCTCGTCTATCTTGAGATCATCCGGGGTCCGGGGCGCGATCAAATGCGCTTCAGGGCGCAGGCGGCAAAGAGGGCCACATTTCCCAGGAAGGTTTGTCTGCGAACTCCGCTCCGCAGCAAATGCAGAACGTTCAGCGGGAAGGCGGTCTGCCGCGCGCGGCTGAGGTGCGAGAGCGCACGGGCATTCGCCTCGGTGATCCCTTCGAGGTCCTTGAGGGCGGACAAGTTGATATTCAGCCATTCGTGATACCGCCCTCCCAGCACTTTCCTGATTCGGATGAGCTTGTTCTGCAGCCCCGAGTTCGTGCCGATCAGGTTTGCTCCATGCTGCCGGTACAGAAGGCGTGGTGTCGGGTCGAAGATGAAGCGGCCGTCGACGGCGGTCACGACGAGATAGAGCCACCAGTCCTGGGAAACAATCCTGGTGTGGCCGCCTTTGCGCAACACCTCCATCAGCGCGGAGTTGAAGACCATGGTATTGCCGCCCGCCACGTTTTGCGCCAGGGCATTTGAAAACGTCGCCTCGCGCCGGAGCGGCGGCGAGACCGCGAGGCGCTCGAGTCCGGCGCCGGCGATGATGGTTCGCGCCCCGTACAACGCCGGAACCTCGGCCGGGAGGCGGGTGATCTGCGCCATCGCGGCTTCGATCTTGTCGGGAAGCCAGACGTCGTCCTGGTCCGAGAAGGCGAAATACTCTCCCCAGGCCTCAGGCCCCAACACCAGACTCATGAAGTTGGCGGCGTAACCTTTGCGAGGGCCATCCCTGAAGATCACGCGGTTGGGCACCGTCTCGGCGAAGCGATGGACGATGTCGCGGGTGCCGTCGGTCGAGCCGTCGTCGGAAACGATCAGTTCCCAGGCCCGATAGGTCTGGGCCCGGAACGACTGGAGTTGTTCCTCTAGGAAGGCGGCCCCGTTGTAGGTCGCCATCAAAATGCTGATAAGCGGCTCTTTGCTCACGCTCTGATAAGGTGGCATCTCAACTCGATCGGTCACATGCGGCGTCTGGTCAGATCTGGTGGGGCATGCAGGTCGAACTCCCGCGCACCCTTCGGGCTGTCGTACGGAGCGCGGGGCAGCATCGGCCGCGTCCGCCAGTGATGTTCCGTTGAAATCCCTTGTGATCGGGATGGGCGAGAGACTATACCAGCGGCAACAAACATGGAAGCTTTCATCTGCTGCCGAAGGCAAGTATCCTGCCGCACGAGTCGGCTTGCCGGACGCACTCGCGGATGCGCCTTCTAAAGGCTATGAGCCTGCTTCCTGTGGATTGGGCGAGATCACTGGACGATATTATGAATGCACCCGAACCCATGCCCATGTATCTCCGGGATCTCGAGGAAGAGAGTATATACATATTTCGGGAAGCGGTGGCCCAGTCTCGAAATCCGGTGCTGCTATACTCCATAGGGAAGGACAGTTCCGTCCTTCTGCGCCTTGCGCAAAAAGCATTCGCTCCGGCGCCTCTTCCTTTTCCACTGCTTCACATCGACACGACTTGGAAATTTCGCGAGATGATCGCGTTTCGCGACCGAACCGCGCGCGATCAAAATTTGAGGCTGATCGTTCATACCAATCGCGAGGGCATCGCGGCCGGGGTTTCTCCGTTTGGGGCGGGGGCCGCGCACTACACCGACGTGATGAAGACGCAGGCCCTCAAGCAGGCCTTGAACACGCATCGCTTCGATCTGGCCTTCGGCGGCGCACGCCGCGACGAAGAGGCTTCCCGGGCCAAGGAGCGCATATTCTCGTTCCGGACCGCCAGCCATCAGTGGAACCCGCAAAAGCAACGCCCGGAGTTGTGGAACATCTACAACGGACGCATTCGCCCCGGTGAGAGCATCAGGGCGTTTCCGTTGTCCAACTGGACCGAACTCGACGTCTGGTCTTACATTGCGTACGAACGAATTCCCGTGGTCCCCCTGTATTTCGCCAAGGAGCGCCCGGTTGTCGAACGCCAGGGCATGCTGCTGATGGTGGACGACAATCGCATGCCGCTCGCTCCGGGGGAAACGCCGCGCCTGGAGCGCGTCCGTTTCCGGACCCTCGGGTGTTACCCCCTCACCGCGGCGATCCGCTCGGAGGCGACGACGCTGGGCGCGATCATCCAGGAACTCAAGATCGGCACCACCTCGGAGCGCCAAGGGCGTCTGATCGACTTCGATCAGGCGGGCTCGATGGAATTCAAAAAGCAGGAAGGCTACTTCTGATGCTCGGCCCATTCGCCGATGATAAATCGCTTCTTCGCATCGTCACCTGCGGAAGCGTGGATGACGGCAAGAGTACCCTGATGGGGCGGATGCTCTACGATTGCCGGGCCGTCCCCGATGATCATCTGACGGCTTTGGAACGCGACAGCGCGCGCGTCGGCACGGTGCCGGGGGGCATCGATTTCGCGTTGTTGCTGGACGGCCTGCAAGCGGAGCGCGAGCAGGGGATCACGATCGATGTGGCCTACCGGCATTTCGCGACGCCGCGGCGGCGTTTCGTGGTGGCGGACACGCCCGGCCACGAGCAATACACCCGGAACATGGCGACCGGCGCGTCGACCGCCGACGCCGCGATCTTGCTGATCGATGCGCGGAAGCGTCTCCTGCGTCAGACCTTGCGCCACAGCCACGTGATCCGACTGGTGGGCGTGCAGCGCGTCATCGTCGCGGTCAACAAGATGGATCTCGTCGGCTTCGACGAAGCGGTGTTCCGCGAAATCGAGCGGGATTACGCCGATTTCGCCGCGGCGATCGACCTTCCCTACGTGCAGTGCGTGCCGATCTCCGCTCTCCAGGGCGACAACGTCGTTCACCCCAGTTCGCGCATGCCTTGGTATACGGGGGGGGCGTTGCTCGCACTTCTGGAAGAGGTGCCGGTCGCCCGGCAGAAGGACGACGGCGTCTTCCGTTTCAAGGTTCAGTATGTGAACCGCCCCAATTCCGACTTTCGCGGATATTGCGGCACGGTCATCTCGGGCCGCGTGAGGCCTGGGGATCTCCTGCGGGTCCATCCGGACGGTCACGAGGTCCGCGTGGCGCGCGTCCTGTCGGCCGCGGCCAATGGTGAGGACGTGCCGTCTGCCGGGGCCGGAGAATCGGTCACGCTGACCATGGAGACGGAGGTCGATATCCGCCGGGGTCATATTCTTGCCGCGGCCGACGACGCCAAGCTCCAGGTAGCGGATCAGTTTTCCGCGCACCTGATCGGGCTTGGGGAGCGTCCCCTGGTGCCGGGACGCCCTTACCTTCTACAGATGGGGCCGACGATCGTCGGCGCGCAAATCACCGATCTGAAGTATCAGATCGACATGAACACCCGCGCTCATCAGGCTGCAAAAATCGTGAATATGAACGAGGTTGCCGTGTGCAACCTCGCCCTCGACCGGAGCGCCGCGTTTCTGCCGTTTGCCGCCGGTCACGCGTTGGGAGCCTTCATCCTCGCCGACCGCGAAACCAACGACACGGTCGCCGCGGGAACCATCGATTTTACCCTGCGCCGGGCCACCAACGTCACCTGGCAGCCGACGACCGTCGACAAAGGCTCGCGCGCACGGCTTCTCGCCCAGAAGCCGTGCGTGGTGTGGCTGACGGGGCTTTCGGGCGCCGGCAAGTCGACGATTGCCGATGCTCTCGAGCAGAAGCTGCATGCGCTCGGCCGGGCCAGCTTCATTCTTGATGGCGATAATCTCCGTCACGGCATCAACCGGGATCTCGGCTTCACCGAAGCCGATCGCGTGGAGAACATCCGCCGGGTGGCCGAGATCGCCAAGCTGTTCGTCGAGGCGGGGCTGATCGTCGTCGTCTCGCTGATTTCCCCATTCCGCTCCGAACGCCGAATGGCGCGCGAACTGGTGGGGCCGGACGAGTTCCTGGAGATTTATGTGGATACGCCCCTCGAAGACTGCGAGAGACGCGACGCGAAGGGCCTCTACCGGAAAGCCCGGGCTGGCCTTCTCCCGAATTTCACGGGCATCGGTTCGCCCTACGAACCGCCGGAGGCGCCCGACCTGGTGATCGATACGACCAGAACCGCGCCCGAGCAGGCAGCCGCCCTGATCGTCGAGCGCCTGGCTGTTGGGGAGTGCTGAAGGGATCAGGGGGCGAGCGGGCCGCAGTTGGCTTCGATTTCCTCACGCACCCGATCCGAATCTTCACGGATGAGTCGCTCCAGCATCGAAACGTATGACCCGTTGTAGGGAGGAAGGAAACGCAGCCGAAGCCCCTCGCCGGCGAACTCTGCCGGATCGTACAAGTCCACGCCGCCGGGGAGGTTCACGTACTCGGTGGCTCCCACGGCTTTGGCGATCGCGAGAATGCGATCCTTCGCCTTCAAATGGGGCGGAATCGCGAGACTGGAGGAGCGGATGGACGGTCTGTCGATACCCAGTTGTTCGGTTGCGCGCTTGAGGGTACGAATCAGGTATTCGGTCACGTCTTCGCCAACGTCGCAGATGTGCGCGAACAACTCCGGATCGTCCCTCTCCAAGAACCGCGTTGCGGGAAAGCGGGAAAACTGCCGGACCAGAATGTCTCGCGCGTCGGGCGGGAAGCGGAGATCCATGATGCGGGTGGTGTCGCGCTCGCCCTTGAGCAGGGGCAGGGTCAGCCAGGTCTTTTCGCCCGCGTCATTCGATAGCTGGTTTCGGTGAACCCATCCCCTGCGGGGGAATTGGACGCAGTCAAGAAAAACGAACTGATCGCATTCGGAAAATAGACGGAAATAACCTGCATAGGGATAGAAATATGGCTGCATAACTGCGATTTTCAATTATTTGTCTCCGAATATTCAGTGCGAGGACGGGAAATGAGCGATCGGAATTTTAATGAAGCGTTGTTGAAGGAGATGAAGTCGAATCTTCACAATGCTCATGAAGGCAACTGGGATGTTGGCAGTCGGGGAGAAGAACCCCCTCCGATAGGCTATCCGACCCTTGCTGTCCTGACATTCCCTGTCCGGTGGATTGGGCGGACGAGCGCGCGATTTTGGAGGACGTTTCTACGCCCGATTTGTATTGATGTCATGCGTCTCGCTTTTCCGTCCTTGGAATACCGTCTCAAGGTACCCCGCTTTCGGGATGTCGGCTACCTGTACGACCGTCTGGAAGACGTCGAGTCGAAGAATCTCCTGACGAAGCTGTTCGCCTTTCGCGCCATGGGCCACCGGAAGGTCCGTCTTCCGCGGAACAACGACGAGCATTGGGGCTTCATGGACAAGGTCGCCCGCTTGGAAAGCGACGGCGAGCCGGTGAAGATCCGGTTCATGGATCTCACCTTGAAACCGCGGGACTTCCGCCCTCTCGGGTACGACCTGACCGCCTACTGCACGCCGGGCGGCGGATCGTTCACGTTCCTGCAGAAACAGTACGAATTCCATCGGGGCGACGTGCACATCAAGGCCGAGGCCGGCGATGTCGTCATCGATGCCGGCGGGTGCTGGGGGGAAACCTCGCTGTATTTCGCTCATGAGGTCGGCCCACGGGGGCGGGTGGTGTCGTACGAGTTTATTCCCAGCAATCTTGAGATACTCCGGAAAAACCTGGGGATGAATCCCGGACTCGCGGAGCGTGTGTCGGTCGTCCCACAGCCGCTGTGGTCGGTCCCGGGGAAGGTCCTTTACTACGTCGATTGGGGGCCGGGCAGCCGCGTCAGCCAGGAAAAGATGCGGGCGGACTTTGACGACACCAAATGCGAGACGACCACCATCGACACCACGGTGGAAAACCTGGGACTCGAGAAGGTCGATTTCATCAAGATGGATATCGAGGGCGCCGAGCTGTCGGCGCTGAAAGGTGCCGAGAATTCCATTCGAAAGTACCGGCCGAAATTGGCGATCAGCCTGTATCACAGCATCGACGATTTCAAAACCATTCCGAGGTATATCGATACTCTGGGATTGGGTTATCGATTCTTCCTCGAACATCACACGATCTACGAAAACGAGACCGTTTTGTTCGCGCTCCCTGAGGAACCGCAGGCCTCCCAGAGTCCGGAATTGCCTGCCTCACCATAAGTGAGACCTTGCCGTCGGTGATCCCATCCGCGCCCCTGTCAACCGGCGCAGAATGCTGTGAACTCTGCTTCTCGTCGATACGAAATCGTTGAATAACGGCAGTTGCATGCCCCACCATCAACGCAAAAACGCTATCAGATCGAGCATATCGGCCGCCCCCAAGGTGGCCGTTTTGCTGCCCCAAGTGCCGATGTGAGTCCGAGGTGCATGCCGCCGATCAGCCGCTTAGCCAGCGTCGCGGTGATCGCGCCTGCATCAAATCGGCAATCGGAGCGATGCGGGTCTCGATGAAGGCAAAACCGGTGAGCTTGGCGCGCAGGCCGCGCAGGGGCGCCAGTGTCTTCTGCGAAATCTCGATTTGTCGGCGTAATATTAAATGTTCATATTCGTCCGTGGATGTCCGGAGCGTGTCATTCGACCCATTCCAGCTTACGACTAGGGTTCGATTCCCTTCACCCGCTCCAAATCTCAGGCTTCCATTTTCAGAGTCGCGCGGCGGCGGTAGCGGTTGCGGGTTTCGGCGGCGAGCGGGGCCAGCATGAAGGCGGCGGCGCCGAGGATCAGCGCCAGGCTGATCGGGTGGCCCACCGGGTCGACGAAGATCGTCCAGTCTCCGCCCGAGATCGCGAGCGCGTTGCCGAGGTTGTCCTCGATGGTGCGGCCGAGCACCAGCGCCAGGATCAGCGGCGCGTGGGGAATGCCGAGGCGGCGGGTGACGTAGCCGACGACGCCCGCGGCCAGCGCGACGCCGATGCTGAACATCGAGTTCTCGTCCGAATAGGCGCCGGTGAGGCAGAGCAGCGAGATGGTGGGCACCAGCACCGCCTTCGGCATGCGGAACACCAGCCCGGAAATCGTGCGCACCAGGGCGTAGGACACCGGCCACATCAGCACGTTGGCGACGAGGAAGGCGACGATGATCATCCACGCGATGTCCGGATGGTCGATGAACAGCAGCGGCCCGGGCACCATGCCCTGGATCATCAGCGCGCCGATGAACAGCGCCGACACCGAGTTGCCGGGAATGCCGAGGGAGAGCAGCGGCACCATCGAGCTGGCGACCACCGCGTTGTTGGCGGCCTCCGGCGCGGCGATGCCCTCGGGCGCGCCCTCGCCCCATTCCGGCTCGCCCGGCTTGCCCGCGAACAGCCGCTTGTAGCGGTGGGAGATGCGTTCGTAGCCCATGTAGATCGCCATCAGCATACCCGCGCCGGGGATGATGCCGATGACGTTGCCGATCGCCGAGCATTGCAGCCAGGTAGGCAGCAGGCGCTTGGTCATGCGCCAGTCGAGCATCAGGGAATCGGTGATGCGCGGCATCTGGCGCGGCGTCGCGCCCTTGCGCCGGTCGCGGATCAGTTCCTCGGCCAGGTCCAGCACCGCGGTGACGCCGAACAGCCCCACCAGCAGCGGCACGAACGGCACGCCTTCGTAGAGGCTGTCGATGCCGAGGGTGAAGCGGGGGAGGCCGGTCTGCTGGCTGAAGCCGACGGTGGCCACCAGCAGGCCCAGCACCGCCGAGATCAGCCCCTTGATCATGCTGCCGCCGAGCAGGCCGAGCACGCTCGCCATGCCGAGGAGGCCGAGCGAGAAGTTCTCGACGTAGCCGAAGCGCAGCGCGAACGCCGCCATCGGCGGCGCGAACAGCAGCAGCACCAGGGCGCTCGAGACGCCGCCGAACACCGACGAGGTGATGGCGATGCCGAGGGCCTGGCCCGCCTTGCCGGAGCGTGCCATGGCGTGGCCGTCGATGGCGGTGAGCACCGAGGAGGCGGTGCCCGGCACCTTGACCATGATCGCCGGGATCGAGCCGCCGACGGCGCAGGAGCAATAGAGGCCCACCATCAGCGCCAGCGCGTAGGTGGAGGAGAGCGAGAACGACAGGGGGATGAAGATCGCGAACGCGATGTTGTCGTTGAGGCCGGGGATCGACCCAACGATCAGCCCGGCGAGGATGCCGATCATCAGGAAGCCGAGAACCGCGGGGTCCAGGAGCGTCGCGAAGCCGAGGGCGATTTCGGTCATGGGCGGGGCCTTTCCAAGCCAGGGTGCGGCGGACCTAGTCCAGCAAGTCGCGGACGACGTCGAGTTCCGGCAGCGGCACGTTGAAGATCAGGTAGAAGATCGCGAACACCCCGAGCGCCACCCCCGCCGCCTGGGCGACGTGGAGGCGCAGGCGGCGGTCCTCGACATGGCGCAGGATCAGCGCCAGGCAGGCGGCGAAGGTGGGGCCGACGTAGCCCAGCCCGGCCCACAGGGCGAGCGCCCAGAGGACCCACACGCCGATTTCGAGGGCCGGTCCCTCGAGGATGACGCGGCAGCCCTCGGCGGAGGGGGTCTGGGCGGCGGCGCTGCGCCACGCCTTGACGACCAGGGCGAGGCCGAGGAAGCCGAGCGCCGCCGCCAGGGTCGCCGGATAGGTGGAGGAGCGGGAGTCGAACCCGAGCGCGGTGGCGCAGGCGGAAAAGCCGATGGCGGCGAAGGCGAGGCCGCTCCAGAAGTCGATGGTCTTGAGAACCCGCATGTCGTCACCTCGCGCAAGGGGGAGGGGCGGCGGCGCGGCGGCGCCGCCACCCCCGCAGGATCAGGGCTTTTCCGTCAGGCCGTGCTTGGCGATCACCCGCGCCGTGACCTCGGCGTAGTCGTTCACCTCCTCGGTGAAGCCCGCCGCGTCCTTGTAGGCGACGAGGAAGCCGTAGTCGTTCATCTGCTTGATATAGGCGGGGTCGGCGCTGATCTTGCCGAGCAGGTCGGAGAGATATTTCACCGCCGCGTCGGGGGTGCCCTTGGGCACCGCCCAGCCGCGGAAGGTGGTCCAGCGCTTGATGGCGAGGCCGGATTCCTGCCAGGTGGGCACCTCGGGGAGGATGTCGAGGCGGCTGTCGGCGGCGACCGAGAGGATGCGCACGGTGCCCGCGTCGGCGTGCTTCTTGATTTCGCCGAGGGGGAACAGCCCCAGCTCGACGTGACCGCCCATCACCGCCTGCAACTGCGCGCCGAAGCCGGTGGTGGGCACGTAGGTGAACTTCATCCCCGCCGCGTCCTCCAGCGCCAGGCCCGCCATGTGGTGGGAGGTGGCGATGCCCGCGATGGTGGTGGTGAGCGGCCGTTGCTTCGACGCCGCCACCAGGTCGCCGATGGTCTTGAAGGGCGAGTCCGCGCCCACCGCGATCACCTCCGGGTCGGTGTTGTAGAGGGCGACGGGGCGGAAGTCCTCGAGCTTGTAGCCGGTCTGCTTGAGGATCGGGTTGGTGACCACCGAGCTGGTCATCGCCAGCACGGTGTAGCCGTCCGCCTTCGCCTTGGCGGCGAAGGTCTGGCCGACCACGCCGTCGCCGCCCGCGCGGTTTTCCACCTCGAGCTTGGCCTTGGTCATGTGCTTGTTGCCGTATTCGGCGAGGATGCGCGAGCTGGCGTCGACGCCGCCGCCGGGCTTGAAGGGGACGACGATGCGCACGTCCTTGGTGGGGAAATCCGCCGCGAGGGCGGCGGCCGGCGCCAGCGCGAGGCCGGCGGCGACGAGACTCTTGCTCAACCAGTTCATCCGCATGGTGTGTCTCCCTGTTCTTATGGGCTGGGTCGCGGTTGGGGTCAGGCGTCGACCGGGGGCCGCAGGCGGCCGCCGCCCAGGGCGACGAGCGTGGCGATGCGGGCCTCGGTCATGGGAATGCCGAACGCGGCGCGGTCGGCGCGGATGCGCGCGCTGCGTTCGCCGGGATAGGTGACGGCGTCGAACCCGGCGGCGGCGGGCAGCGCGTGCAGGCGTTCGATCTCGGTCTCGATCCGGCCGCTGTACTCGGCCTCGTCGATGAAGGCCGACACCTTGAACGCCAGCATGAAGTGGCCGTTGCCGGATTCCCGGTCCTGGTTGGTCATCACGCTCAGCACCCGGCCGCCGAACTCGGCGCCGGTGAGCACGCCGGAGAGGATGTCCACCACCAGGCTGAGGCCCGAGCCCTTGGCCCCCGCGAACGGCAGCATCACCCCTTTGAGGGCTTCCGCCGGGTCGGTGGTGGGGCGGCCGTCGGGGCCGAGGGCCCAGCCGGAGGGAATCTCGCGGCCGTCCTCCAGCGCCTTGCGCACCTTTTTGCGCGAGCCTTCGCTGGTGGCCATGTCGAGCACCAGCGGCGCGAACCGCCCGGCGGGCACGGCGACGGCGAGCGGGTTGGTGCCGAGCAGCGGCCGGGTGGCGCCGTGGGGCGCCGCCACCGCCGAGGCGTTGGCGGCGACGATGCCGATGCAGCCGCGCTCCGCCGCCATCGCGGCGTAGACCCCGGCGGCGCCGAAGTGGTTGCTGCGCACCACTCCGGCGGCGCCGATGCCGAAGGTTTCGGCGCTGGCGATCGCCGTCGCCATCGCCTCCGACGCGGCGAGCGGGCCGAGGCCGTTGTCGGCGTCGAGCCGGGTCGCCCAGGGGAAGCGCTGCGACACCTGGAACTTCGGCGTCGCGGCGATGCGGCCCTCCTCCAGCGCCAGGACGTAATCGCCGAGGCAGGCGAGGCCGTGGGTGTCGATGCCGCGCAGGTCGGCGGCGATCAGCGCGTCGGCCACCTTGCTGGCGTCGACCGCCGGAACCCCGCGCGCCACCAGGATGTCGATGGCGGCGTTGCGCGCGAGGTCGGCGCGGATGCGTGTGGGTTCGCCCATGTCCGCCTCCTCAGATCACCGGGCCGGTGACGTAGATGTCCATGGCCTTGAAGTAGCCCGACACCTCGGCCTTGGTGGTGACGCCCCCGGCGACGCCGAGCACCGCATCGTACAGGCGGTTGGCGGCGGCGGGCATGCTCTCGCTGCCGTCGATCACCTCGTGGACCGAAAGGTCCATGTGGTCCACCAGGGTTTCCCAGGTGTTGCGGTTGCCGGTGACCTTGAGCACCGGCACGAACGGGAAGCCCTGCGGCGCGCCGCGCCCGGTGGTGAAGACGATGACGTTGCAGCCCGCCGCCGCCATGCCGGTGAGCAGCTCCGGCTCGCGGCCGGGGGAATCCATCACCACCAGCCCCTTTTCCTGCGGGCGCTCGCCGTATTCGTAGACGCCCTGGACGACGGCGCGGCCCGCCTTGGCGATCGCGCCCAGGGACTTCTCCTCGATGGTGGTGAGGCCGCCCTTGATGTTGCCGGGGGTCGGCTGGCCGCCGCGCATGTCCACGCCCACCGCCTTGACGCGGTTCTCCATGCGCTCCACCAGGTCGAGGATGCGGCGACCGGTGGCCTCGTCCTTGGCCTGGGCGGCGAGCACGTGCTCGGCGCCGATGAACTCGGTGACCTCGCCCATCACCGCGGTGCCGCCCGCCGCCGTGAGGCGTTCCACCGCGAGGCCGAGGGCGGGGTTGGGGGCGAGGCCCGAGGTGGTGTCCGAGCTGCCGCACTTGAGGCCGAGCACCAGGGCGGAATCCGGGCACGGCTCGCGCTCGACGCGCGAGGCCTCCATCACCAGCTTCTGCGCCATCAGGGTGCCCTTGGCGAGGGTGTTGGCGAGGCCGCCGCTCTCCTGGATCGCGAGGATCTCCACCGGCTTGCCGGTGGCGCGGATCGCCTCGGCCACCGCCGTGACGTTGGTGCCCTCGCAGCCGAGGCTGACGAGGATCACCGACGCGAGGTTGGGGTTGCAGCCGAGACCGGCGAGGGTGCGGGTGACGCGCTCCAGGTCCGGCGGGGTCTGGCAGCAGCCCTGCTGGTGGGTGAACGCCATGGTGCCGCGCACCTGGTTGGCGATGCCGAGGGCGACTTCGTTGGCGCAGGCGACGGTGGCGAGCACGCCGACGTAATTGCGGGTGCCGACCTGGCCGTCGGCGCGGCGATATCCGAGGAAGCTCATGCGCTGGTCTCCCGGGCTGCGAGGTCGCCGCGCCCGCGCAGGCTGACGACGTTCTGAACGTGGACGTGCATTCCCTTGGCGATCGGCTGCGTCGCCGCGCCGATCACGGCGCCGTATTTGAGGATGCTCTCGCCCTCGGCGATGTCGCGCACCGCGACCTTGTGGCCGAAGGGGATGGCGTCGCGGGCGGCGAGGACGACGGTGTCGTCGCCCGAACCGGCGACCACCTCGCCCCCGGCCGCGACGTCGCGCAGCACGGTGGCGATGTTGTCGCCCGCATCGATGATGATGGCGTTGCGAATCACTGCGGTCCTCCGTTGTGCGGGCGCATGTTGACGATCACGTGGCGAACCGCCGCGCCCTGGCGGGTTTCGCTTTCGGCGAGGGCGTCGCACCAGGCGACGACGTCGGCGCGCCGCGCCCCGGGCAGCGCGGCGGCGAGGGTGTGGAAGCGCGCGGTCAGCTCGGCGAAGCTCCAGGGCGCCTCCGGGTCGCCGCGGCGGAAGCGGCGGGCGGCGCGCAGCACCGTGCCGTCGCGGGTTTCGATCTCCACCTCGGTGGGGCGCTCGGCGGGGAAGCGGGCGGTCATCGCCGCGTCCTCGGCCACGCTCACCCGCGCCGCGAGGCCGCGCACCTCCGGCCGGTCGAGGGCGGCGGCGGTGAAGTTGGCGAAGGTGAGGTCGCCCTCGACGAGCTGGAAGGCGATGCAGAAGGCGGCGGAGAACTTCGCCTCCTCGAAGGTTTTCGGGTCGCGGCGGTCGGCGACGTCGACGAGCGCCTTGGGGCCGCGCACCCGCACCGCGGCGATCTCGGCCGGGTCCAGCGGGCGCTCGGCGAGGATGTCGCGCACCGCGTCGAGGCTGCTGTGGATGTGGCCGCAGGTGGGCCAGCTCTTGATCGTCACGGTTTCGATCTGCAACGGCGGCGCGGCGGGAGCCGCGAGGTGCGCCGGGTCCGCAGCGAGGTGGAATGCGGCCAGCAGACCCCGCGGTCCCTCGAGGACCCGGGCGGCGCCCGGGATCCCCGCTTCCGCGAGCAGGGCGGCGGTCAGGCCGTTGCGCGCGGCGGTGGCGGCGTGGAAGGCTTTGGCGGCTTCGGCGCCGTCGTCGAGGAACTGCCACAGCCCCGCCGCCTGGGTTCCGGCGTGGCCGAGGGCGTCGAGGGTGCGCGCGGCGGAGAGGCCGAGCGCCCGGCTCGCGGCGGCGGCGGCGGCGAAGCACCCGGCGGTGGCGGTGACGTGGCAGACCGCGTAATGGGCCTTGCCGAGCAGGGCGCCGACGCGCAGGCCCACCTCGTAGCCCGCCACCACGGCGGCGCGGAGATCGGCGGCGGAGAGATCGCGCGCCTCGGCGAGGGCGAGGGCGACCGGCATCACCGCGATGCCCGGATGCATGATCGCGAGGCGGTGGGCGTCGTCCACCTCGGCGAGGTGGGAGAGGGCGGCGTTGAGCGGCACGGCGGCGAGCAGCGGGCGGCCGAGCGGGTCGCCCGCCGCCGCCGACGCTCCGGCCTCGCCGCGCAGGAACGCCGCGCGGTAGGGCGCCGCCAGGGGGTGGACCACCCCGGCGGCGAGCGCGCCGCACCAGTCGAGGGCGGCATCCCGCACCCGGGCGCGCGCCGTGGCCGGAAGCGCGGCGCCGTCGAGCGCCGCGCACCATTCCGCCAGCGGCGCGAGCCAGGGCGCGGCGGTCATTCCGCCACCGCGCGGGCGAGGGCGTCGACCACGGCGCCGGAGAGGCCGGTGTAGTTCTCGGGCTTGAGCGCCTCCTCCAGTTCGGCGCGGTCGCAGGCGGCGGCCACCCGGGGGTCGGTCACCAGCAGGTCGAGCATCGGCTGCCGCGCCTCGAGGGCGCGGATCGAGATGTCGTGGATCACCTCGTGGGCGTCGCCCAGCGGCATCGACCGCGCCAGCACGAACATCACCCGCTCGGACAGCAGCACGCCCTTGAGCATGTCGAGGTTTTCCCGCATCCGTGCGTCGTTGACGCGCAGGCCCGCGAGCACCTTGTGCAACTGCGCCAGCATCGCCCCGGCGAGGCAGAAGGTTTCCGGCACCGTCACCCATTCGGCGCGCCAGACGCTGCCGTCGCGCTCGTTGAGCGGCGTCATCAGCCGGTCCATCACCGCCGCGTTGCCCTGCACGATCGCGGCGAGGGAGCGCACCCACTCGCTGCCGATCGGGTTGAGCTTGTGCGGCATGGTGCTGGAGCCGACGGTGTCGTGGGTGTAGGCCTCGGTCAGCTCGCCGATTTCGGTCATGCACGAGACGTAGATTTCCTGCGCCACCCGGGCGGAGGTTCCGGCGATCAGCGCGAGGCCGTGCAGCAGCTCGGCCAGGCGGTCGCGCTGGGCGTGCCACCAGGTGCGCGGCACCCCGAGGCCGAGGATGCGGCAGGCGCGCGCCTGCACCTCCAGGCCCTGGTCGCCCCAGGCGGCGAAGGTGCCGATGGCGCCCGAGAGGTTGCCCACCAGGCAGCGGGTCTTCAGCTCCCGCCAGCGGTCGCGGTTGCGGTCCATTTCGTCCAGCCAGCCCGCCACCTTGAGGCCGAAGGTGAAGGGCAGGGCGTGGTTGCCGTGGGAGCGCGCCACCATCAGGGTGTCGCGGTGGCGGCGCATCAGCTCCAGCAGCACCGCGATCAGCGCGTCCAACTGGCGCTCCACCTCGGCGTGGGCGCGGGCGAGGGTGAGCATCGTCGCGCTGTCGATGATGTCCTGGGTGGTGGCGCCGTAATGCAGCCAGGTCTGGTGCGGGTCGCCGAGGTTGGCGCGGTATTCCCGCAGCACTCCGACCAGGGTGTGGGCGGTCTGCTTGCCGTGGGCCTGCACCCGGGCGATGTCGATCAGCCGCACGTCGGCCTTGGCGCGGATCGCCGCCGCCGCCTCGGCGGGGATCATGCCGATCTCCGCCTGGGCCTCGGCGAGCGCCGCCTCCACGTCGAGCCACGCCTGCACGAAGCCGTCGGCGCGGAAGATCTCGCGCATCTCGGGGGTGGAGGTGAGGCCCTTGAACAGCGGCGCGTCCATCGGGTGGACGATGTCGGCGAAGGTGTCGGGGGTGTGGGTCATGGTTGCCTCCCTCAACCCAGCGCCGCGCATGCGTCGGCGATGCGGCGGCAGGCTTCCTTGAGGCTCGCGGTGTCGGTGGCGAACGAGATGCGCACGAACGGCGACAGGCCGAACGCGTCGCCCGGGATCACCGCCACCCCGGCGTCGAGCAGGTAATTGGCGAAATCCGCGTCGCTGGCGATGGTCTTGCCGCCGGGGGCGGCGCGGCCGATCAGGTCGGCGCACGAGATGTAGACGTAGAACGCGCCCTCGGGCCGCACCACGCGCAGGCCCGGCACCGCCGCGAGCATCTGCACCACCAGGTCGCGGCGCTCCTGGAAGATCGCGCGCTGCCGCGCCGCGAACCCCATGTCGCCGTCGAGCGCGGCGACGCCCGCCCACTGCGACACCTGGCACGCGCCGCTGGTGGTCTGCGACTGGTACTTGGTCATGTTCTTGATCAGGTCTAGCGGCCCGGCGCCGTAGCCCAGGCGCCAGCCGGTCATGCTGAAGGTCTTGGAGAAGCCGTTCACCACCAGGGTGCGGTCCTTGAGATCGGGCGCCGCGTCGAGGATCGAGTGGAACGCCCGGCCGTCGTAGATCAGGTGCTCGTAGATGTCGTCGGAGAGCACCCACACCTGCGGGTGCCGCTGCAACACCTCGGCGATCGCCTGCAGGCGGTCGAGGTCGAGCACCGCGCCGGAGGGATTGTTGGGGTTGTTGAGGATCAGCCACTTGGTGCGCGGCGTGATCGCCGCTTCGAGGCGCGCCGGGTCGAGGCGGAAGCCGTCGTCCTGGGTGGTTTCCACCACCACCGGCACGCCGCGGCAGAGGGCGGTTTCCTCGATGTAGCAGCCGAAGTAGGGGGCGGGGACGATCACCTCGTCGCCCGGGTCGAGGGTGACGGCGAGGGCGTTGAAGATCACCTGCTTGGCGCCCGCTCCGGCGATCACCTGCTCGGGGGTGTAGTCGAGGCCGTTCTCCCGCGCCAGCTTGCGGCACACCGCCTGGCGCAGCGGCAGAATGCCCGGGATCGGCGGATACTTGGTCTTGCCCTCGACGATCGCCCGGATGCCCGCCAGCTGCACGTGCTCGGGCGTGGGGAAGTCCGGCTCCCCCGCCGAGAGGCTGACGACGTCCTTGCCCTGCTGCCGCAGCTCCGTCGCCCGCGCCGACACCACCGAGGCGGCGGACTGTTTGATGCAGCTCATGTGTTCCGCAATCATTCCCATGGGTTCGCTCCCGCGATGCCCGGCCGTTTCCCGTGCCGGAATATGCATTTTTTTTGGGCGTATTAATGTGGCGCCCAAAAAATAGTATGAAGCGATTTAAAATTCGTGACAGCGAATTTATCTAATTATTAGAATAAGAGATGCTTATGAACCGAGGGCGATGGCATGGACCTGCGGAAGCTCGGCACCCTGGTGGCGGTGGCGGAATACGGTTCCTTCTCCCGCGCCGCGCAGGCGGTGAACCTCACCCAGTCGGCGGTGAGCCAGCAGATGAGCGACCTCGAGGCGCAGTTGCGGCTGCCGCTGTTCGACCGCTCCTGCCGTCCGCCGCGCCTCACCCGCGTCGGGCGGATGTATGTGGAGACCGCGCGCGCCATCCTCGACGCCCACGCGCTGTTCCTCGAACGCAACAGCCGCACCGAGATCAGCGGCACCCTCACCATCGGCGCGGTGCGCAGCGCCCTGACGGCGGGTCTGCCCGAGGCGCTGCACGCGCTCAAGAGCAACCACCCGCGCCTGTCGCTGCGGCTGGTGGGCAGCGGCCGCCTCACCACCGAGCTGATCCAGGAGGTGCGCAGCGGCCGCCTCGACGCGGCGCTGGTGGTGGATCCGCCGGCGGACAATCGCGACCTGCTGTGGAAGTCCTACGCCGTCGAACGCTTCTACGTGATCGCGCCGCCCGGCACGCCGGGGCTGACCGACGACGAGGTGCTCTCCGCCGCGCCCTACCTGCGGTTCGTGCCGATTCTCCCGGGCGAGCGGGAGATCGACGCGGTGCTGGAGCGCAAGGGGTTGAAGCTGGTGCCGGAAATGGAACTCGACACCTTCGAGGCGATCGTGCTGATGGTGGGGGCGGGCCTGGGCGCGGGGATCGTGCCGGGCCTCTACGTGCCGCGCGCGCGGGTGCAGAACATGCGGGTGCTGCCGTTCGGCGACATCGGCCTGACCCGCGAACTCGGCATCGTGATGCGGCGGCAGGAAAAGAAGCGGGAGCTCATCGACCTGCTCCACGCCACCCTCGCGCGGGTGCGGCGCGAGGCGTGACGCGGAAGGCGGTCATTCCACCGTCAGCGCGTGGATGCTGAACCAGCCGCGCGCGTCCGTCCACAGCGCCTTGGGCGCGTAGCCCGCCCGCCGGGCGAGGGCGGCGAAGGCGTCGGGCGCGAACTTGTGGGAGTTCTCGGTGTGGATTGTCTCCCCGGGGAGGAAGTCGAAACGCCGGTCGCCGATCCGCACGCTCTGGCGCGCCCGGCTCACCAGGTGCATCTCGACGCGGCTCTCCTCGGCGTTCCACAGGGCGCGGTGGGCGAAGGCGTCGAGGTCGAAATCCGCCCCCAGCTCGCGGTTGACGCGCACCAGCAGGTTGGCGTTGAAGGCGGCGGTGACGCCCGCCGCGTCGTCGTAGGCGGCTTCGAGGATCGCCGGGTCCTTCGGCGTGTCCACCCCCACCACCATCGTCGCGCCCGGCCCCAGCAGGCGCGCGGCGCCGCCGAGGAACGCCGCCGCCTCGTCGGGGGCGAAGTTGCCGATGGTCGAGCCGGGGAAGAACCCGGCGGTGGCGGCGGCGCCCGGCGGCGCGGGCGGCAGGGCGAAGGGGCGGGTGTAGTCGGCGCACAGGGGCTGCACCCGCAGGCGCGGGAAATCCTTGGCGAGCGCCAGGGCGGCGGCCACCAGGTGGCCGCGCGAAATGTCCACCGGCACGTAGGCCGCCGGGTCTGCGAGGGCGGCCAGCAGCAGCCGCACCTTGACCCCGGCGCCGGAGCCGAACTCCACCAGCCGCACCCGCGGCCCGAGGCAGGCGGCGATCTCGTCGGCCGCCGAGGCCAGCAGCGCCATTTCCGTGCGCGTCGGGTAATACTCGGGCAGCTCGCAGATGCGCTCGAACAGGTGCGACCCGGCGTCGTCGTAAAGATACTTGCACGGCAGGGTCTTCTGCGGCCGCGACAGGCCCTCGATCACGTCGGCGCGGAACGCCGAGATCGTCGGCTCCAGGTCGTGGAGCCGCAGCGCCCGGGTGCTCATCGGTCCTCCGCGAGGCGGAAGCCCGCGAACTGCCAGCGCGCCGAGGCGGGGAAGAAGTTGCGGTAGGTGGGCCGCGCGTGGCCGAACGGCGTGGCGCACGAGCGTCCGCGCAGCACCTGCTGGTTGACCATGAACTTGCCGTTGTATTCGCCGAGCGCCCCTTCCGCCGCGCGGAAGCCGGGATAGGGGGCGTAGGCGCTTTGCGTCCACTCCCACACCTCCTGGCGGATGCCGGGCTTCAGGGGGCGCGGGTGCGGGCGCTGCACCTCGTCGTCGGCCTCCGCCGCGCCGAAGCGGCGGGCGCACACCTCCCACTCGAACTCGGTGGGCAGCCGCTTGCCCGCCCACTGGGCGTAGGCGGCGGCCTCGAAATAGCTGACGTGGCAGACCGGCTCGTCGTCGCGCACGGTGCGCTCGCCGTGGAGGGTGTAGACCCGCCACTCGCCGTCCTCGCCCTTGCGCCAGTAGCCGGGCGCCTCCCACCCCTGCTCGCGCGCCAAATGCCAGCCCTCGGAGAGCCACAGCTCGGAGCGGCGGTAGCCGCCGTCGTCGATGAAGGCGCGGAACTCGCCGTTGCTCACCGGCCGGTCGGCGATGGCGCAGGGGCGGATCAGCGCGTCGTGGGCCGGGCCTTCGTTGTCGAAGGCGAACTCCAGCGGCGCGCCCGAGGGTGCGAAGCCGACGCGGTGGATGCCGCCCTCCAGCGCCCACCAGCCGGGCGGCGCCAGCGGCGCGGCCGCCACCTCGGGCGCGGCGGCGGCGTAGACCGGGCAGAGCGGCGAGAGGGAGAGCGCGTGCTTGATGTCGGTGAGGATCAGCTCCTGGTGCTGCTGCTCGTGGTGGGTGCCGATCAGCACCAGCTCCGCCACCCGGTCGTCGCAGACGTCGAGCAGGCGCTCCATGCCCGCGTCCACGTGGGCGCGGTAGGCCCCCACCTCGGCGGCGCCGGGGCGGGAGAGCACGCCCCGCTGCGGCCTGGGGTGATAGGGGCCGACCTGCTCGTAATAGGAATTGAACACCATGCGGAACGCCGGGTCGAAGGTGGTGTAGCCTTCGAGGTGGGGCACCAGCAGGAAGGTTTCGAAAAACCACGAGGTGTGGGCGCGGTGCCACTTGGTGGGGCTGGCGTCGTCCATCGACTGGATGGTCTGGTCCTCGGGCGAGAGGGCGGCGGCGAGCGCCTCGGTCTCGGCGCGCACGCGGCGATAGCGCGCGCGGATGGCGCCGTGCGGCGCATCGGCCGACGGCGCGGGGCGGTGGGCGGGCACTGCGATCATCGGAAAGGCTCCCCTCGGGCTGGTTGCCGCGTGCGGTTTGCCGTGGGATAACGGCGGAGGCCCGCCGTCGTTCCCTGGAATGAGTCGCAGATGACCGAATCCCTGATCCTCCCCGCCGCCGCCGGAAAGGCGGAAACCTACGCCGCCCTGCTGCCCCAGGTGGAGGCGGTGATCGCGGGCGAGGACGACCTGGTCGCCAACCTCGCCAACGTCGCGGCGATGCTGAAGGCCGCGTTCGGCTTCCACTGGGTGGGGTTCTACCGCACCCTGGCGCCGGAAACCCTGGTGCTGGGGCCGTTCCAGGGTCCGCTCGCCTGCACGCGGATTCCCTTCTCCCGCGGCGTGTGCGGCGCGGCGGCGCGCGGCCGGGCGACCGTGGTGATGCCGGACGTCGAGGCCTTCCCCGGCCACATCGCGTGCAGCAGCCTGTCGCGCTCGGAAATCGTCGTGCCGCTGGTGGCGGCGGGGGAAACCCGCCTGGTGCTGGACGTCGACGCCGCCGAGCCGGACGCCTTCGACGCGGTCGACCAAGCCAACCTCGAAGCCGTCGTCGCCCTCCTCAAGGCGCGCCACTGGCCCGGGTGAACCCTCCGGGGTTCGCCCCCGGGGCGAACGGTGATAGCATGCACCGAGCATTCCGCACCGGCAGGGAGACCGCACCGATGGCAGCCGAGACCGCGTCCAAGTATCGCTATTCCTTGAAGGACGTTCCGCAGATCGCGCCCAACGCCAGCATCCGCGCGCAGATGATCGCGTCGGAGGAGCTGCTGATGAGCTTCATCGAATGCCCGCCCGAGACCGATCTCGCGATGCACAGCCACCCGGCGATGCAGGTGCTGATCGTGCTCGAAGGCTCGCTCGACCACAACGTCGGCGACGAGAGCTTCCACCTGGAGGCGGGCGACGTGGTGCTGCACCCCTCCGACGTCGTCCACGGCGGCTACAGCAAGACCGGTTTCAAGGGACTCGACATTTTCGTGCCGCCCCGGGAGGACTACCTGGAGCTGATGCGCAAGCACGGGCTGCCGGTTCCGGCGGCGAAGTGAACGAAAGGGCGGATCCGATGAAGAACTTCCTCGAAGACCTGATCGGCAAGGCGGTGCTGGTGACCGGCTCCTCCACCGGCATCGGCGCGGCGGTGGCGATCGCCTTCGGCCAGGCCGGGGCGAAGGTGGCGGTGCACTGCAACAAGAGCCGCGCCGAGGGCGAGAAGGTGGTGGCGGCGATCGCCGGGGCGGGCGGCACCGCGGTGCTGCTGTCGGGCGACGTGTGCCGCTCCGCCGAGGCGAAGCGGCTGGTGGACGAGACGGTGGCGGCGTTCGGCCGCATCGACGTGCTGGTCAACAACGCGGGCGGGCTGGTCAAGCGCACCCCGCCCGAGGACAACGACGACGCCTTCGTCGACGCGGTGATGGACCTCAACATCCGCTCGGTGGTGGCGGCGAGCCGCGCCGCGATCCCGTATTTCGCCCAGCAGAAGTCCGGCAACATCATCACCACCGGCTCGGTGGCGGGGCGCAACGGCGGCGGCCCGGGGGCGTCGATCTACGCCTCCACCAAGGGCTTCGTCCACACCTTCACCAAAAGCCTGGCGAAGGAGCTGGTGGGCCACAACGTGCGCGTCAACGCGGTCGCCCCGGGGGTGATCGAGACGCCGTTCCACGCCTCCACCACCGACGCGATGAAGGAGGCGTTCAAGAAGGGCATTCCGATGGGCCGCCTCGGCACCGCCGAGGACCTGGTGGGCGCCTATCTCTTCCTCGCCTCCGACACCCTGGCCGGATACGTCACCGGCCAGATCCTCGACGTCAACGGCGGCCAGCTGATGCCTTGAGCCGCGCGGGCGGGCCGCCTCCGGTCCGCCCGGTTTTCCATTCCTCCCGGGAGTCCCGCCGTGGGCGCGGTCCTCGACGTCATCCTGCCGTTTTTCGCGGTGATCGGCTGCGGCTTCCTCGCCGCGCGCCGCCGCCTGTTGCCCGAGGGGGCGGTGGCGGGCCTCAACGCCTACGTCTGGTATTTCGCGCTGCCGTGCATGGCGTTCCGCGCCCTGGCGGCGCGGCCGCTGGAGGAGAGCTTCGACGGCCGCTTCGTGGCGGCGTGGCTGATCGGCGGCTGGGCGCTCTATCTCACCGTGGCGGCCCTGGCGCGGCTGCTGTTCCGCGCCTCCCTCGGCGAGGCGCTGATGCTGGGGCAGGGGGCGCAGCTCGGCAACGTCGGCTACATGGGCATTCCGCTGATGTTCTCGCTCTACGGCGAGGCGGGGGCGGCGTTCGCGGTGCTGGCGATGCTCACCGACACCCTGCTGGTGCAGGTGCCGACCCTGGCGCTGCTCGAGGTCGCCAAGGCGCGCGGCGGCCGCCCGGTGGACGCGGTGCTCGGGGTGCTGAAAGGGTTTGTGCGGATTCCGGTGGTGACCGGGGTGGCGCTGGCGGCGGCGGTGGCGGCCTCGGGCACCGCGCCGCCCGCCGCGCTGGCGTTCTTCGCCGACATGCTGGGCCGCACGGCCGGGCCGGTGGCGCTGTTCGCCATCGGCGCCAGCCTCGCCGGGCGGCGCCTCGCCGACGGCCTGCCCCAGGTGGGCCTGATGGTGGGCTTCAAGCTGGCGGTGGCGCCGCTCGCGGTGGCGGCGAGCATGGCGCTGTTCGGCGGCGGCGAGCGCCTCGTCGTGGGGGTGCTGCTGGCGGCGTTGCCGGTGGGCGGCAACTATTATCTGCTGGCGCAGAATTCCGGCTTTTCCGGCGCGCGCGCCTCGTCGGCGATTCTCGTCTCCACCGCCATCGGCGTGGCGAGCTTCTCGGCGCTGGCGGTGGTGCTGGCTAGCTCGTGAGGGTCTGGCTGTAGAGCGCGTAGCGGTCGCGGCCGAGCTGCTTGGCGAGATACATCGCCGCGTCGGCGTTTTCGATCAGTTGCAGGGTGTGGCCGTCCGGCCCCGGGATGATCGAGGCGACGCCGAGGCTGACGGTGACGTGGCGCTCGGTGTCGGAGGCCGGGTGGGCGATGTTGAGGGCCTTCACCGCGTTGCGCATGCGCGTCACCACCGCCACCGCGCCCGCCTCGTCGGTCTCGGGGAGGATCGCCGAGAACTCCTCGCCGCCGTAGCGGGCGAGGGTGTCCACATGGCGCATCAACGCCGCCGAGAGCGCCCACGCCACCTGCTTCAGGCAGTGGTCGCCGGCGATGTGGCCGAGGCGGTCGTTGTAGGCCTTGAAGTGGTCGATGTCGGCCATGATCAGGGTGAGCGGCTTGCCGGTGCGCAGGCAGCGCCGCCACTCGTAGTCGAGGGTTTCGTCGAACGACAGGCGGTTGAAGATGCCGGTGAGGCGGTCGGTGCGGGAGAGCACGCGGAGCTGCTCGTTGCGCTCCTGCAGCAGCGCCTGCAGGCGCTCCAGCTCGACGATCTTGGCGTCCAGCTCGGCGGTCTTCTCCTCCAGCGCGCGGCGGTGGCGGTGGAGTTCGAGGAAGACGTTGATCTTGCTCTTGAGCACGTCGGCGTCGAGGGGCTTGGCGAGGTAGTCCACCGCGCCGCTGTCGTACCCGCGGAAGACGTGCTCGCGCTCGGTGCGGTTGGCGGTGACGAAAATGATCGGGATGTGGCGGGTGCGGCTGTTGCCGCGCATCAGCGCCGCGGTCTCGAAGCCGTCCATCTCCGGCATCTGCACGTCGAGCAGGGCGATCGCGAACTCGTGGGAGAGGGTCTTCGCCAGCGCCTCGTTGCCGGATTGCGCGGTGATGATGTTGAGGTTGGGGGCGGCGAGGAGGTTTTCGAGCGCGAACAGATTGTTCGGGTTGTCGTCGACGATCAGGATGTCCGCTTGCATCATGCCCCCGGCGCCAGGGCCGCGAGGGCGGCGCCGATGTCCGCGGGCGGCAGCACCGCGTCCACCGCGCATGCGGCGAGCGCGGCCTTCGGCATGATGTCGATCTCGGCGGTTTCGGGCGCCTGAACCATCGCCCGCCCTCCCATGCGCTTGATCGCGGCGAGACCAGCCGCCCCATCCGCGCTGGCCCCGGTCAAGATAACACCCGTGAGCGCGGAGCAGAAGACTTCTGCGGCGGTTTCCATCAAGACATCGATGGACGGGCGCGAATAATTCACCCGCTCCTCTCTCGATAGACTGAAACGCAGCTCGGGTTCGACCATCAGATGAAAGTCCGCCGGGGCGACGAACACCACGCCGGGCAGGATCGGCTCCTTGTCCTCCGCCTCGCGCACCGGCAGGCGGCAGCGGCGCTGGAAACGCTGCGCCAGGGTGTCGTCGGCGGTGGGGGCGATGTGCTGCACCACCATGATCGCCAATGGAAAATCGGCGGGCAGGGCCGCCAGCACGGTGCCCACCGCCTCGAGTCCCCCCGCCGAGGCGCCGATCGCCACCGCGCCGAACCTCATGGCTCCCCCTGCATGCCGAGGGCGCGGACATGGCGCTTGCGGTAGATTTTCTCCCGCGCGTCCACCACCTCGAAGGCGTCGGCGTGGGCGGAAAAGCGCAGGCTCTCCTTGGAGCCGAGGCAGAGGAAGCCGCCGTTGCAGAGGCTGTCGAGGAACAGCTTGATGACCTTTTCCTGCAAATCGTCGCCGAAATAGATCAGCACGTTGCGGCAGAAGATCATGTGCATCTCGCCGAAGATGCCGTCGGTGACGAGGTTGTGGGGCGAGAACAGCATGGTCTTCTTGAGGTCGGCGGAGAGGGCCACCGAGTCGTATCCGGCGGTGTAGTAGTCGGCGAACGACGCGGTGCCTCCGGCCTTCTGGTAGTTGGTGGTGTATTGCCGCACCGCCTCGAGCGGATAGATGCCGCGCCGCGCGGTTTCGAGCACCGGCGGGTTGATGTCGGTGCCGTAGATCTGCGCCCGCGACAGCATCCCCTCCTCCTTGAGGAGGATCGCCATCGAGTAGACCTCCTGCCCGGCGGCGCAGCCCGCGTGCCACACCTTGATGAAGGGATAGGTCTTGAGGTGCGGCACCACCGTCTCGCGCACCGCGCGGTAGAAGTGGGGGTCGCGGAACATTTCGGTGACGTTGATGGAGAGCGCCGCCAGCACCTCGTCGAAGAACGGCGGGTCGTAGATCAGCCGGTGGATCATGTCGCAGAACGAGGCCAGCCGGTTGCGCGCGCGCACGTGGTCGAGGCGGCGCTTGATGTGGGCGCTGGCGTAGCCGCGGAAATCGTAGCCCGAACGCTGGTAGATCGCCTCCAGAAGCAGGCGGATCTCCAGGCGCTGGTTCTCCACGTCGGCCGGATCGGTGCTCATTTGTACAGCCACACCCTCAGCAGCGACAGCAGCTTCTCGGTGTTCACCGGCTTGGCGAGGTAGTCGTTGGCGCCCGCCTCGATGCACTTGTTGCGGTCGCCCTTCATCGCCTTGGCGGTGAGCGCGATGATCGGCAGCTTGGCGTGGGCGCGGTCCTTGCGGATCTGCCGCATCGCCTCGTAGCCGTCCATTTCCGGCATCATGATGTCCATCAGAATCAGGTCGACCTCGGGGTGCTGCGCGAGCTTTTCGAGGCTTTCGCGGCCGTCGCGGGCGATCACCACGGTCAGCCCCTTGTCCTCGAGAACGCTCGACAGGGCGAAGACGTTGCGCATGTCGTCGTCCACCAGCAGCACCGTGCGCTCCTTGAAGGTGGCGTCGCGGTCGTGGACCATGCGGATCATCTCGCGCTGGCGCTCGGGCAGGCTGGCCTCGACGCGGTGGAGGAACAGCGCGCTTTCGTCCAGCAGGCGCTCGGGCGAGCGCACCCCCTTGATGATGATGCTCTCGGCGTGGCGCTGGAGCTGTTCCTCCTCCGCCTTCGACAGCTCGCGGCCGGTGTAGATGATCACCGGCAGGCGGGCGCACGCGGGCAGGGCGCGCATCCGCTCCAGCAGCTCGAAGCCCGAGATGTCCTTGAGGCCGAGGTCGAGGATCATGCAGTCGAACGCCTTCTCCTCCAGCAGCGCCAGCGCCTCGCCGCCCGAGGCGGCGATGGTGGTGGCGACGTCGGAGGCGCCGATCAACTGGCGGATCGCGCTCGCCTGCACCCCGTCGTCCTCCACCACCAGCAGGTTGGAGACCGGCTTGTCGAGCACCTCCTCGATCTTGGTGAACGCGGCGTCGAGCCGCTCGACGCTGATCGGCTTGGTGAGGAAGCCCACCGCACCCATCCGGAGCGCGTCCATGGCGCTGTCGACGCCGGAGATGAAGTGGACCGGAATGTGCCGGGTGTCGACGTTGCTTTTGAGGCGGCTCATCACCTCCCAGCCGTCGATGCCGGGCAGCCCGACGTCGAGGATGATCGCGCTCGGGCGGTAGTAATCGGCGAAGTGCAGGCCGGTTTCCCCCTCCGCCGCGATCAGGCACTTGAAGCCGCGCTCGTGGGCGAGGTCGCGCAGGATCGCCGCGAAGTTGGCGTCGTCCTCGACGATCAGCAGCACCTTGTCGTTGGGGCCGAGGGTGCGGCGGTCGTCGGGCACCTCGTCGGTGGTGGCTGGCTGCGGCGCGGGCGGCGAGGCGGGCTGCGGTTCGGGCGCGGCGGCGGGCGGCGCCGCGACGATCGCGGCGTGGACCGGCGCCTCGGCCGCCGGGGCGACGGCGGGCGCCGCGCCGCCCGCGGGCAGCAGCACGGTGAAGGTGGAGCCTTGGCCGGGGGCGCGTTGCAGGGTGATGGTGCCGCCCAGGGCCTCGGCGAGGCGGCGCGAGATCGACAGGCCGAGGCCGGTGCCGCCGTATTTGCGGCTGGTGCCGCCGTCGGCCTGGCGGAACGCCTCGAAGATCTCCGCCTGGCGGTCGGCGGGAATGCCGATGCCCTGGTCGCGCACCGAAAACGCCACCGCCTCGGCCGCCAGCAGCGGCGCGCCGGGCGGAATCTCGGCGGGCGCGGGGCGGCGGATCTCCAAGCTTACCTCGCCGCCCGACTCGGTGAACTTGAAGGCGTTGGAGAGGAGGTTGCGCACCACCTGCTGGAGGCGGTGGGAATCCGTCATCAGCACCTGCGGCGCGTCGGCGGCGCGGCGGATCGCGAAGGGGATGCCCCGGCTCTCCGCCACCGGCCGGAACACCCGTTCGAGATCGGCGACGAAGCCGTCCATCGGCGTCGGCTCGATGGCGATCTCGATCTTGCCCGCCTCGACCTTGGAGAGGTCGAGGATGTCGTTGATGAGCTTGAGCAGGTCGCTGCCCGAGGCGTTGATGGTGCGGGCGCTCTCCACCTGGCGGGGGGTGAGGTTGGCGCCGCGGTTCTCGGCCATCAGCTGCGAGAGGATGAGGATGCTGTTGAGCGGCGTGCGCAGCTCGTGGCTCATGTTCGCCAGGAATTCCGACTTGTAGCGGTTGGCGGTTTCCAGCTCCTTGATCTTCTGCCGGATTTCGTCGCGCGCCGCGACCAGCTCGTCGTTCTTGCGCTGGATCGCGTGGCTGCGGGTTTCGAGTTCCTGGGTGCGCTCCTCCAGTTCCTCGTTGGTGACCCGCAGTTCCTCCTGCTGCGCCTGCAACTCGCTTTCCGATTTCCTGAGGGCGCGGGTCTGCTCCTCCAGCTCCTCGTTGATGACCCGCAGTTCCTCCTGCTGGGTTTGCAACTCGCGCTCGCTTTCGATCAACGCCTGGGCCTGGCGGTGCAGCTCGGCGTTGCTGGCGCGCAGTTCGTTCTCCTGCTCCTGGGCGCGCTTGAGCAGGCGTTCGATGGTCTGGTGGCCGTCGGCGGCGGCGATCAGCACCCCGGCGGCGCCCGAAAGCTCGCGCAGGAAGCGGCGCTGGTTCTCGGTGAAGGCGGCGAACCCGCCGAGCATCAGCACCCCGAGGGTCGCGCCCTCGAAGGTGAGCGGCACCGCCGCGAACCAGCGCGGCCGCGCCTCGCCCGCGCCGTAGTCCACCACCGGCGCGTCGTCGGGCGCGGCGAAGTAGATCGGCTCGCGCGCCGCCGCCGCCTGGCCGACCATGCCGTCGCCGAAGCCGACGTGGTCGAAGCGGTCGGCGTCGCGGTCGGTCCAGCCCCAGCGGGCGGCGAGGCGCAGCACCGGCGCGTCGGCGCGGGCGAGGTACACCGCGCCCTGCGGCAGGTCGAAATGGCGCACCGTGACGTCGAGCAGCTTGGTGGCGATGGCGGCGGGGTCGTGCTCGCCGCGCAGCGCCGCGTCGAGCCTTTCGGTGCCGGATTTCAGCCAGTCGTGGGCGCGCAGGCGGCTCGCCATGGTGTCGAGGGCGCGGGCGAGGGCGCCCAGTTCGTCGCGGCGGTCGTTGTCGATGGCGACGTCGAGATCGCCCGCCGCGATGGACTCGGCGAGGCGCGTGGCCTTGAAGATCGGCGCGGTGAAGTTGTTGGAGAACAGCAGCGCGCCGACCCCCATGAACACCACCACGCAGAAGCCGAGGGCGCTCATGTTGATGCCGAGGGTGCGCACCGGCGCCAGCACCTCGGCGGTGTCGATCTTCGACACCAGGAGCCAGTCCACCCCCAGGAGGTCGAGGGTGTCGACCGCCGCGAGCACCGGGTTTCCGGCGCTGTCGACGAAGTCGCCGAGGGCGCGGCCCGCGCCGGTGCGCGCCGCCGCCCAATAGGCCAGCTCGGGCATGGTGCGGCCCATGCGCCAGCGCCCCTCGCCGGTGGTGCGCACGGTGGTGCGGAACTCGTAGCGCCCGCTGCCCTTGTCGAAGGCGACGAGGTAGCTCTCGCCGGTGCGGCCCATGCCCTCGCGGGAATCGACGATGCCGTCGAGCAGTTCCGGCCCCAGGCGCAGGGCGATGATGCCGCTCATCTTGCCGTTGCGGCCGAAGTACGGCTGGCCGAGGAACGCGGCGTAGCCCGAGGTGCTGCCCTCGGCATAGGGGCGGAAGTCCACCATCGCGGTCTGGCGCGTCACCGAGATGCGCTGCCACAGCTGCGAGAGGCTGCTGTCCATCAGCGCGCCCGAGGCCAGCAGCGCCCCCGCCTGGTGGGGGTAGTTGAGGGAATAGAGGATCCGCCCGTCGGTGGAGATCAGCAGCAGGTCGGCGTAGGCGTCGGTGGCGATGAACTGCCGCAGCGACGGGGTGTAACGGTCCGCCATGGCGCGGTAGGCGTCGGAGAGCACGTCCACCGCGGTGGTACCGGGGAGCGTGGGCAGGGCGGCGATCTCGCCGAACAGGTTGATCACGTCGTTGCGCTGGTTGAGGCGCTTGAGCGCGTCGACGCGGCGGCCGAAATCCTGCTCGATGCGGGTCTTGCGCAGCGACTGGGTGGTCACGAGTTGCTGGAGCGACTTGTCCAGCAGCGCCTCGGAGGCGAAGTGGACGCACAGCAGCACCACCATCACCAGCGGCACGATGCCCGCGAGAACGTAGAACGAAAACAGCTTGCGCCGGATCGAAGCGTCGGCGATGCGCATCCAGGCCCCCCCAATCCCCTTCATCCTTTCGGAGGATGAAGATTCCCCCGGGGCTTCTGCGGCCCCGGGGCTAACATACCGCTTCCCCGGGGGCGGCGGCAACAGGCTCCGGCGGTTTCCCGCGTCCTCCGGTGGTATGAAGTTTTCGCCTCCGGGGCGGCGGCGAAATCGCCGGGTGCGCGGCGCGGCGAAATCCGCTATTCCCTCCTCGAAAGGAGACCGCCATGACCCAAGACACCGACAGCCTGACCCAGCTCGGCCGCGCCGCCGCCGCCGCCGCCCGCCCCGAGGACGCGGTGCTGGAGCGGGTGCCGTGGACCGGCGACGACCAACCCCGCACCGTGGTGCGGTTCGTCTGCCCCGAGTTCACCTCGCTCTGCCCGGTCACCGGCCAACCCGACTTTGCGCATCTGGTGATCGACTACGTGCCGTCGCGCTGGCTGGTGGAGTCGAAATCCCTGAAGCTGTTCCTGCAATCGTTCCGCAACCACGGCGCGTTCCACGAAAGCTGCACGGTGATGGTGGCCCGCCGCCTGGTGGAGACCCTCGACCCCGCGTGGCTGCGCATCGGCGGCTACTGGTATCCGCGCGGCGGCATTCCCATCGACGTGTTCTGGCAGACCGGCGCGCCGCCCGAGGGGGTGTGGGTGCCCGACCAGGGCGTGCCGCCCTATCGCGGCCGCGGCTGATTGACCGCGCCCCCGGCGTCTCCCATGTGTTGAAGGCATGGGAGTCACCGGGAGCCGCCATGGATTTCGCCACCGCCGTCCGCCTCTGCCTGCGCAAGTACGTGGATTTCTCGGGTCGCGCCGCGCGGCCCGAGTTCTGGTGGTGGGCGCTCGCCTACTTCGGCGGCGTGACCGTCGCCGCGGTGTTCGACGTCGCCGCCTTCCGCCGCTCCGACGCGCTGTTCTCGGCGCTGTTCGCGCTGGCGGTGTTCCTGCCCACGGTGGCGGTGACGGCGCGGCGCCTGCACGACACCGGGCGCTCGGGCTGGTGGCAGCTGCTGTGGCTGATCCCGATCCTCGGGCAGCTGGTGGTGCTCTACTGGCTGGTCTCCCCGGGCGACCCCGGCCCCAACCGCTTCGGCCCCGATCCCCGCCAACCCGCCGCCCTCGGCGACGCCCCGTTCGTCGATCCGCCGGGAACGTGATTCCGCCCATTTTTCCTTGACGCGCCGCCCCACGCGGGAGGATGACCGGACGGGGCCGCTTC
Organism: Alphaproteobacteria bacterium; assembly: GCA_030604885.1. Taxonomy (GTDB): domain Bacteria; phylum Pseudomonadota; class Alphaproteobacteria; order Rhodospirillales; family Rhodospirillaceae; genus Oleispirillum. Next base: position 70,042 of record JAUVUZ010000002.1, read on the forward strand.
CGGTCCGGCGGAGGCGCGTGCGATGGACGGCTACTTCCTCACCTTCTTCACCCAGCAGAACCGCACCCACGAGGGCGTGCCGCTCGCCGAGTGGCTGGTGGCGCGGGCGCGGGAGATCGGCGTGCGCGGCGCCACCGTGATCCCCGGTCGCGAGGGCTTCGGCGACGACGGCCGCTTCCACTCCGACGGGTTCTTCGACATGGAGGATCGGCCGATTCAGGTCGAGATGGTCCTCGCCGACGCCGAGTGCGACCGGCTGTTGGCCGAGATCGCCGCCCGGCGGCTCCGCATCTTCTACACCCGCTCGCGGGTCGAGTTCGGGCACACGTCCGGCTCCTGACTCGCGTCGCGGCCAGCAACGACAAGGTGGTTTTTCATGGTCGGTCCCGCTCTCAACGGTGCGGCGCTGGTGTTCGGCAGCCTGCTCGGCGCCGCCATCGGTCCCGGGCTGAACAAGACTCTGCGCCAGCAGATCCCCCTCGTGTTCGGGGTGTCGGCAATGGGGATCGGCGTGACGATGACGATCAAGGTCCACGCGTTCGCGCCGGTGATCCTGGCGCTGATCCTGGGCGCGGTGGTCGGCATCCTGGTGCGGGTGGAGGACCGGGTGCAGCGGCTGTCCGCCCGCGCGCGCAAGCTGGTGGAGCGGGTGGCGCGCCCCGCCGAGGGCGTCGGGCAGGAGGAGTTCCTCGACCGTTTCGTCGCCCTGGCGGTGCTGTTCTGCGTCAGCGGCATGGGCGTCTACGGGTCGCTCGCCGAGGGGATGACCGGGGACTATTCGCTGCTGGTGCTGAAGTCGATTCTCGATTTCTTCACCGCGCTGATCTTCGCCTCGTCGCTCGGCTACGCGGTGTGCCTGCTGGCGCTGCCGCAGTTCGCGGTGCAGGCGACGCTGTTCTTCGGCGCGGCGCAGATCGTACCGCTCGCGACCCCGGAGATGATGGCGGATTTCTCGGCCTGCGGTGGCCTCATCATGCTCGCCACGGGCTTCCGCATCTGCGGCATCAAGCCGTTCCCGGTGGCCGACATGATCCCGGCGTTGCTGCTGGTGATGCCGCTGTCGTGGGGCTGGAACCTGCTGCTGGGCTGAGCCTAGAACTCCAGCACGTCGCCCGCCATCGGTGTCAGCACGCGGGAGCCGAGGGCCTCGCGCATGAACTCGGTGGCGGGGCCGCCGGAGCAGTGGCAGGGCATCACGAAGCCGACGTTCCAATCCACCAGCGCGCGGGCGGTTTCCTCCAGCCGGGCCTCCGACGCGGCGTTGAGGTGGAAGCCGCCGATCAGCCCGGCGACGCGGTGCTCGCCGGTGACGCGGCGCGCCTGGTGCACGGTGTTGACCAGCCCGGCGTGGGCGCAGCCGGTCACCACCACCAGCCCCTTGTCGGTGAGGAACCACAGGGACTGGTCGTCGGGGATGTCGTCCGGGGTCTTGCCCTCGGGGTCGAGGAAGAACGGGCCGCCCACGTCCTCGTAGGGGGTGGCGCGGGGAATCTGGCCGGTGGTGCCGACATCGGGCACCAGCTCCATGGGCGCGACGCTGGCGCAGGCGCGCTGCGGCGGCAGGCCGCGGATCGCCGCGGCGCACGCGGGCGCCATGCCGATGGCGCGGACGTTGCCGGGGCGCACGCTGTAGCGTTCGCGGAACACCTCGGGGTGGAACACCGCCATCAGCGCGTGGTTGTGGGCCAGCACCTGGTCGACCGCGCCGGTGTGGTCGTAGTGGCCGTGGCTGAGCACCAGGAAATGCGCGGCGCCGAGGTCGATGTTGAGGCGGCAGGCGTTGGCCACCAGGGCGGTGCCCTGGCCGGTGTCGAAGAGGAGCGGGCCGTGCGGCGTGTCGATCCAGAAGGCCAGCCCGTGCTCCGCCGCGAAGCCGTCGCGGGCGGCGTTCTCCACCAGAACCGTCACGGAAAAGCGCGATCCGGCCATGCCGTCCTCCTCATATGCGTGCATTCTCAACAAACCATGCGCGTCCCCGTTTCGTCCACTTGAATCCCAGGCAACCGGAAGGTTTTGTCTTTGACAAACGTCGGCTGCCGCCGCAGGGTTGCGTCAACCCAAGGGGGGCCTCGTCAGGAGGCTGAGATATCGCCGCGATGCGCGATGACCCTTTGAACCTGATCCGGGTCATTCCGGCGAAGGGATGGGATCGCGGCGGCCGCGCGTGCGGCTTCCGCCCGTCTTCTCGCACCCCGGGTCTCCAGCCCTGGCGAGGAGGCCACGATGTCGAATTCCCGAACCTGCTGTCCCGTCCGCCGCGTCGTGCGCGGCACCCTCCACCCCGAGGTCGCGGTGCCGTGCCGCGAGATTCCCCTGGCCGACGCGCCGCCGCTCGTCCTCGACGCCGCCGACGCGGGCGGGCCGGGGATCAAGCGCCCGTGGCTGGCGCGGCGGCCCGACCTCGCGCGCGACGCCGCGGGCGCGCTGTGCGCCGCGCCCGGCCGCCGCATCACCCAGCGCGACCGCGCGGCGGCGGGCGAGATCACCCCCGAGATGGAGTGGGCGGCGATCCGCGAGTCCCTCGGCGCGCCGGGTTCGGTGACGCCCGAGGCGGTGCGCGCGGCGGTGGCGCGGGGCGCGGCGATCCTCCCCGCCAACCCCAACCATCCGGAGCTGGAGCCGATGGCGATCGGCGGCGGCTTCCGCGTCAAGGTCAACGCCAACATCGGCACCTCGGGCAGCGTCTCGAACCTCGCGGCCGAGGTGGAGAAGATGACCGACGCGGTGGCGGCGGGGGCGGACACGGTGATGGACCTCTCCACCGGCGCCGAGATCGCCCGCACCCGGGAGGCGATTTTGCGCGCCGCGCCGGTGCCGATCGGCACCGTACCGCTCTACGAGGCGCTGGTGCGGGCGGGCGGCAAGCCCGAGGACCTCACCTGGGAGATCTTCGCCGCCACCCTGCTCGACCACGCCCGCCAGGGGGTGGACTACGTGACCATCCACGCGGGCCTGCGCCGCGCCCACCTGCCGCTGGCGGCGGCGCGCACCACCGGGGTGGTGAGCCGGGGCGGCGCGATCCTGGCGCGCTGGTGCGCGGCGTGGGACGCCGAGAACTTCCTCTACGACCGCTTCGACGACATCTGCGACATCCTCGCCGCCTACGACGTGGCGGTGTCGCTGGGCGACGGCCTGCGCCCCGGCTCGGGCGCCGACGCCAACGACGCCGCCCAGTTCGCCGAGCTGGAGACGCTGGGCGAACTCGCCGCCCACGCCGGGACGCGCGGCGTGCAGACGATGATCGAGGGGCCGGGCCACGTGCCGATGGACGGCATCGCCGAGAATATCGCCCGCCACCGCGCCGCCTGCGGCGAGGCGCCGCTCTACACCCTCGGGCCGCTGGTGACCGACGCGGCGCCGGGCTACGACCACCTCACCGGCGCCATCGGCGGCGCGATGATCGCGTGGATGGGGGCGTCGATGCTGTGCGTGGTGACGCCCAAGGAGCACCTCGGCCTGCCCGACCGGGAGGACGTGCGCCGGGGCGTCGCCGCCTTCCGCGTCGCCGCCCACGCGGCGGACGTGGCGCGCGGCCGCCCGGCGGCGAAGGCGCGCGACCTCGCCCTGTCGCGCGCCCGCTACGCCTTCCGTTGGGAGGAGCAGATCGCCCTGGCGCTCGACCCGGCGACCGCCCGGGCCTATCGCGGCGAGGCGGGCGGCGAGCACCACTGCACCATGTGCGGCGAGGCGTTCTGCTCGATGCGGGGCTTCCGCAGCGTCGCCGAACGGGTGGCGGCGGTTTAGTCCGCCACCGTCTCCACCGTGCCGTCGGCCCAGCGGAAGGTCAGCTCGATCTTGATGTCCGGGTGCAGGCTGCGGCGCACCGGGCAATGGGCGGCGGCGCGGATCAGGCCCTGGCGCTGCCGCTCGTCGGCGGCGCAGGGCACCGCCGCGGCGATGCTCACCGAGCCGATCATCCCCTGGCCCATGGCGTAATCCCCGGCGAGGGTCATGCCGGTGGTGTCGAGGCCCATGGAGCGGCCCTTGATCGCGATCAGGGTGCCGGTGCAGTTGACCAGCGCGGCGAGGGTGAGGTCGATCGGCGAATAGGAGCTGCCCTCGCCGCCGTGGCCCGCGGCGGCGTCGGTGACGACGGTGGTGCCGTGGGCGGAGAAGGTGGCGGTGAAGCGGCTGCCGCCGTCGTTGCGTGCGGTGAGAACGGTCATGGGAGGGGTCCTTGCGTGCGTGCGGGGAAGGCGGCGGCCCGGGACCCGGACCGCCGAATCAGATTTCCCTAATATACACGACCGCCCGGTTCAGTCCAGGTCTTCGATCATCTGCCGGGTGACCAGCACCACGCCGCCCTCCGAGCGGTAGAAGCGTTTGCCGTCCAGCTCCGCGTCGACGCCGATTTCCATTCCCTGGGGGATGTGGGTGCCCTGGGCGACGATCGCTTTCTTCACCACCGCGTGGCGGCCGATGTCGCAATCGGGCAGGATCACCGAGTCCTCCACCAGCGAATGGGAATTGACGCGCACGTTGTTGGAGATCAGCGAGCCGCGCACCGTGCCGCCCGAGACGATGCACCCGGCGCCGATCACGGAATCGAGGGCGACGCCGCGGCGGTCGTCGTCGTCGAACACGAACTTGGCGGGCGGCCGCTGCTCCTGGGTGGTCCAGATCGGCCAGTCCGGGTCGTAGAGGTCGAGGTCGGGGGTGACGCTGGTGAGGTCGAGGTTGGCCTCCCAATAGGCGTCCACGGTGCCGACGTCGCGCCAGTAGGGTTCCACCTGCGGGCCGGCGCGCACGCAGCTGTCGGCGAAGCGGTGGGCGAACAGGCGCGAGCGGCCCACCAGGCTCGGCAGCATGTCCTTGCCGAAATCGCGGCTGGAGCCTTGGGTTCCGGCGTCGCGGATGAGCTGCTGGAACAGGAAGTCGGCGTTGAAGATGTAGATGCCCATGGAGGCGAAGGCGATGTCCGGGTTGCCCGGGATCGACGCCGGGTTGGCGGGTTTCTCCATGAACTCGACGATCTGCTCGTTCTCGTCCACCTTCACCACGCCGAACGACGAGGCCAGCCCGATCGGCACCTCGACGCACGCCACCGTCGCCTCGGCGCGGCGTTCGATGTGCTGGGCGAGCATCTTCGAATAGTCCTGCTTGTAGACGTGGTCGCCCGCCAGCACGAGGATGTAGGTGGGGTTGATTTCCTTCAGCAGGTCCATGTTCTGGTACACCGCGTCGGCGGTGCCGCGATACCAGCTTTCGTCGGCGGTCTGCTGCTGGGCGGGCCAGATTTCGATGAACTCCTGCAACTCGGACTTGAGGAACCCCCAGCCGCGCTGCACATGCTGGATCAGGTGGTGGGAGCGGTATTGGGTCGGCACCGCCACCTTGCGGATGCCCGAGTGGATGCAGTTGGACAGCGGGAAGTCGATGATGCGGAACTTGCCCGCGAAGTGGATCGCGGGCTTGGCGACGGCGTCGGTGAGGTCCATCAGGCGGCTGCCGCGCCCCCCCGCGAGAACCAGCGCGAGGGTGTTCTTCAACGAGGTATTGAGGTCGCGTTGACTGGTATCCATTGAGCGTCCTCCCCGTGGCGTGATCCGTGGTTTCGACATTGAAGGTATGTCATCGCCGCAAGGCCGCAAAGGGAAAACCGGGAAATTTCGGGACGATGCAACCCAGACGAAACCGCCTTTGGACTACTGCGGGCGCGGCCGCTGTGCCATAGTCCGAAGAGTTTCAGGCCTTGAGGAAGTGCAAACGCGAATGAAAATCCTGTTCGTCTCCGGGGAGGTCTATCCGCTCGCGAAGACCGGCGGTCTGGCCGACGTGGTGGGCGCCCTGCCCAAGGCCTTCCGCAGTCTCGGCGACGAGGCGCGGGTGATGCTGCCCGGGTATCCGGAGGCGATGGCGAAGGTGACCGACGTGCGCGCGCCGCTGCCGCTCGCCGACGCGATGGGCTACGGCTCGGCGCGGATCGTCCCGGCGCGCATGCCCGACAGCAACCTCGAGGTGTTTCTGGTGGATTGCCCCGAGGCCTTCGCCCGCCCCGGCGGCCCCTACCAGGACGCCGACGGCCGCGACTGGCCCGACAACCCGCGCCGCTTCGCCCTGCTCTCCCGCGCCGCGGCGCTGATGGGCGTGGGCGGCGGCCTGGCGGGCTGGCAGCCCGACATCGTCCACGCCCACGACTGGCAGACCGGCCTGGTGCCGGTGTACCTGCGGCAGTGGGGCGGGCGGACGGCGGGTTCGGTGTTCACCATCCACAACCTCCATTACCAGGGGGTGTTTCCGCCCGCGGTGCTGGGCGAGGTGGGGGCGGACCCGGCGCTCTACCACGTCGACGCCCTCGAATACTGGGGCAACGTCAGCCTGCTGAAGGCGGGGCTGGTGTTCGCCGACTACCTCACCACCGTCAGCCCCACCTACGCGCGGGAAATCCAGACCGAGGGCTTCGGCTACGGCCTCGACGGCGTGGTGCGCGCCCGCGCCGCCACCTTGCGCGGCATCCTCAACGGCATCGACCAGGAGATCTGGAATCCGGCCGCCGACCCGGCGATCGCGCAACCTTATTCGGCCGCCGACGTTAGCGGAAAGGCGCGCTGCAAGGCGGCGCTCCAGGCGGCGGCGGGGCTGCTGCCGGATGCGGGGGCGCCGCTCCTCGGGCTTCTCGGGCGGCTGGTGTGGCAGAAGGGCATCGACATCGTGCTGGGCGCGTTGCCGGAGATCGTCGACATGGGGTTCCAGGTGGTGATCCAGGGCGCGGGCGAGCCGGGGCTGGAGGCCCGCTGCCGCGAGGCGGCGGCGGTGTTCGCGGGCAAGGTGTCCGCCCACATCGGCTACGACGAAACCTTCGCCCACGTGATCGAGGCGGGGGCCGACATGTTCGCGGTGCCCTCGCGCTTCGAACCCTGCGGCCTCACCCAGATGTACGCCCTGCGCTACGGCACCCTGCCGGTGGTGCGCCGCACCGGCGGCCTCGCCGACAGCGTCGCCGACGTGGACGAATCCCCCGACGGCACCGGCTTCGTCTTCGACGGCGAAACCCCCGCCGACTTCCTCGCCGCGCTGATCCGCGCCCGCGAGCTTTACGACCGCCCCGCCGCCTGGGCCGAGGTTCGCGCCCGCGGCATGACCAAGGATTTCACCTGGCGCGCCGCCGCGGTGCGCTATCGCGAGGTTTACGAGTCCGTTCTGAGGGCCAGAAGAGGGTAGGAAAGCCATGCACAAGCCGGTCGAAGACTACCTCGGCGAGCCGCTGATCTCGGCGTTCGCCGACACCGAAAGCCTCAAGGCCGCCTTGGCGCGGTCGATGATCCAGAACGTCGGGCGCTCGCCGGTGGGGGCGGATACGCGCGACTGGTTCCTCGCGCTCGCCAACCTGCTGCGGTCGGTGATGTCGGAGCGCAACGTCGTCACCTCGGCGCAGAACTACGGCCAGGGCAAGAAGCTGGTCTACTACCTTTCGATGGAATACCTGATCGGCCGCTCGCTGCAGAAGGTGCTGCTCGACTTGGGCGTGATGGACATCACCCGCGAGACCCTGGCGGACCTGGGCCTCGATTTCGACGCGGTGCAGGAGCACGAGCCGGACGCGGCGCTCGGCAACGGCGGCCTCGGCCGCCTCGCCGCCTGCTTCCTCGACAGCCTGTTCACCCACGACTACCCCGGCATCGGCTACGGCATCCGCTACGAATACGGCATGTTCCGCCAGCGCGTCGCCGACGGCCAGCAGATCGAGCAGCCGGAGAACTGGCTGCGCTACGGCAACCCGTGGGAGGTGCCGCGGCCGTCGGTGATGTATCGCGTGCGCTTCGGCGGGCGGAACGCCTGCTGGCGCGACGCTGAGGGCAACGAGGTGTGCCAGTGGGTGGACGCCGACGAGGTGATGGCGATGGCGTTCGACAACCCGGTGTCGGGCTTCGACACCCCCACCGTGGGCAACCTGCGCCTGTGGTCGGCGCGGGCGACGCGGGAGTTCGACCTCTCCACCTTCAACCAGGGCAACTACGTCGAGGCGGTGCGCAACAAGACCCTCTCCGAAACCCTCTCGAAGGTGCTCTACCCCAACGACAAGAGCCAGGACGGCCAGGAACTGCGGCTCAAGCAGGAGTATTTCTTCGTCTCGGCGTCGTTGCAGGACATCCTCCACCGCTACCTGCGCAACCACGAGAACCTCAAGAACTTCCCCGAGCAGGTGGCGATCCAGCTCAACGACACCCATCCGGCGATGGCGGTGGCGGAGCTGATGCGCCTGTTCATGGACGACCACGGCATGAGCTTCGAGGAGGCCTGGGCGCTCTGCACCCGCACCTTCGGCTACACCAACCACACCCTGCTGCCCGAGGCGCTCGAAACCTGGCCCATCGACATGATCCAGGCGATCCTGCCGCGCCACCTGGAGATCATCTACCAGATCAACGACGTGTTCCTGCGCGAGGTGCGGCGCATGTATCCGGGGGATTCGGCGATCCTGTCGCGGGTGTCGCTGGTGGACGACGCCACCCGGCGGATTCGCATGGCGCATCTGGCGGTGGTGGGCAGCCACAAGGTCAACGGCGTCGCCGCCCTCCACACCAAGCTGCTGCGCGAGGGGCTGTTCGCCGATTTCGCGAAGATCTGGCCCGACAAGTTCGTCAACATGACCAACGGCATCACCCCGCGCCGCTGGCTGCGGCAGGCGAACCCGCCGCTCTCCGCCCTGATCACCGAGAAGATCGGCAAGGGCTGGGAGAAGGACCTCGACAAGCTGAAGCCGCTCGCCCGCCTCGCCGACGACGCCGAGGTGCGCCACCGCTTCCAGGAGATCAAGCGCGCCAACAAGGAACGGCTGGCGAAGATGATCGCCCAGTCGTGCGGCGTCACCGTCGATCCGGCGAGCCTGTTCGACACCCAGATCAAGCGCTTCCACGAATACAAGCGCCAGCTCCTCAACGTGTTGCAGGTGATCGGCCGCTACAACCGGCTGAAGGAGAACCCCGCCAGCATCGCGGTGCCGCGCACCGTGATCGTCGCGGGCAAGGCGGCGCCGGGCTACGACATGGCGAAGCTGATCATCCGCCTGGTGCTCGACGTCGCCGAAACCCTCAACCACGACCGCGCCACCAACGGCATGCTGAAGGTGGTGTTCGTGCCCGACTACAAGGTGTCGAGCGCAGAGATCCTGATCCCCGGCTCCGAGCTTTCGGAGCAGATCTCGACGGCGGGCACCGAGGCCTCGGGCACCGGCAACATGAAGTTCGCCCTCAACGGCGCCCTCACCATCGGCACCATGGACGGCGCCAACATCGAGATCCACGACGAGGTGGGGGCGGAGAACATCTTCATCTTCGGCCTCGACGTGGCGGGGGCGAAGGCGCTCAAAGCCGGGTCCTACGATCCGTGGGAATACTACAACGGCGACGCCGCCCTGCGTCAGGCCCTCGACATGGTGCGCAACGGCTACTTCTCGCCCAACGACCCGGCGCGCTACAAGCCGCTGGTGGACAGCCTGCTGCGCGGCGGCGACACCTATCTGGTGCTGGCCGACTACGCCGACTACGTGCGCTGCCAGGACGAGGTGGACACGGTGTACCGCGACCCGGAGGAATGGACCCGCCGCGCCATCCGCAACGTCGCCAACATGGGCAAGTTCTCCGCCGACCGCACCATCCACGGCTACGCCCGCGAGATCTGGGGCATCGAGCCGCTGGACGTGTGAGGCCGCGCGACGGCGAACTCCAAAAGCGGACGGCGGGGCAGATCGCTCCGCCGTTCGCGCATCCGCCGCACGCCAGGCGCGATCAGGGTCTGGTGCATATCGCGTTATGCATTCCTTTACCAAGAATCGAATATGATCGCATCTTCATGAACGTCGGGAATCCGGCGGCCTCGGGGAGGTGCAAATGGCGGCGAAGCGGTCTTTGGTGCGGGTGCTTTCGGGGCTTCTGGGAATCCCCGTGTTGGCGGTGGTGGCGGTGGGGGTGTGGGGCCTGGTGGCCGCCGCCGACCGCCTGTCGGACGCCGAGGACGTGGTGGAACTGACCCGGGTGGACCGGGCGCTGTTCGAGGCGATGCAGCAGGTGCGGGTGCAGGGCGGCACGATCCAGACCGCGCTCCTCACCCTCGACGCGCCGAAGGACCGCATCGCCGAGGTGCGCAAGGGCGCCAACGCCACGCTCGAGCGGGCGCTGGCGTCGCTGGAGCGCACCCGCCTGCCCGAGACCCCCTCCTTCCTCGCCCAGGTGAAGGCGCAGCGCGAGGAGATCGCCGCCAAGGAGGCGCTGATCGCCGCCGAGGCGGACAAGCCGCGCGCCGACCGCGACGTGCGCAACGTCGCGCCGTGGATCGCCACCACCCAGCAGATGGCGACGGTGCTTTCGGGCATCGGCGATCAGGTGGCGACGCGGGTGCGCGCCGTCGATCCGCAGTTGGCGGCGTTCGCGCAGGTGCGCGAGGCGGCGTGGGGGATGCGCAGTTCCTTCGGCCTCAACTGCTCGATGCTGCGCGCCAACATGGCCGACGCCACGCCGCTGACCTCCGAGAGCTATGCCAAGGTGGGTGCGCTGCGCGGCGCCGTCGACGTGGGGATCGAGCGGCTGCGCCTGCTCACCGGCGCGCCCGGCGCCCCGGCGGAACTGGCGACCGCGTTCGCCGCCGCGCGCTCGCAGGTGGAGGAGACCACCCGCTGGATCGACGGCCTGATCGCCCGCCTCGACGGCAGCGGCAAGCCGCTGCTGCCGGCGGCGGACTGGACGCAACGCTGCAACGCCCCGTTCGCGTCGATGCTCGCGGTCGGCACCGTGGCGCTCGACGGCGCGGTGGCGTTCGCCGAGGAAGAGCGTTCCGCCGCCCTGGTGGGAGCGGCGTTCGCGGGCGCCGGGGTGGTGGCGGCGCTGGCTCTGGCGGTGGCGGGCTGGCGCACCCTGCGGCGCCGCATCGTCGGCCCGCTGGCCGACCTGCAAGGCTCGGTGGGGCGGCTGACGGCGCGGGATTTCGCCACGCCGGTGCCGCGCTCCCGTTACGAGGACGAGCTGGACGGCTTCGCGGTGGCCCTCGAATCCCTGCGCGAGAGCGCGCAGCGGGCGGAGGAACTGGCCGCCGCCGAGGACGCCCGCCGCGCCGCCGAGGCGGAGCGGGCGCGGCGCCTCGCCGCCCTGTGCTCCGAGTTCGACGCGGCGGTGCAGGAGTCCATCGACACCCTCAACCACTCCACCGTGCAGTTGCGCGGCAACGCGGGCGAAATGCGCCAGCTCTCGTCGCAGTCGAGCGACCTCGCCAACGAGGTGGCCCTGGCGGCGGCGAGCGCCACCGGCAACGTGCAGACCGTCGCCTCGGCTACCGAGGAGTTGAACGCCTCGATCGGCGAGATCGCCGGGCGGGTCGGCGCCAGCGCCGAGGAGGCGCGGGCGGCGGCGGTCAAGGCGCACCGCACCAACGAGGTGGTCACGGCGATGACCCAGGCCGCCGCCAACATCGGCGCGGCGGTGGCGCTGATCCGCCAGATCGCCGGGCAGACCAACCTGCTGGCGCTCAATGCGACCATCGAGGCGGCGCGGGCGGGCGAGATGGGCAAGGGCTTCGCGGTGGTGGCGGGCGAGGTGAAGAATCTCGCCAACCAGACCGCCCGGGCGACCGAGGACATCGAGGCCCTGGTCGGCGAGATCCAGACCACCACCGGCGAGGCGGTGGAGGCGGTGCGCGCCATCGGCGCGGCGATCGACGGCATCGACGGCAGTTCCTCGGCGATCGCCGCGGCGATCGAGGAGCAGAGCGCCGCCACGCGGGAGATCGCGCGCAACGTCAACCTCGCCGCCGACGGCACCCAGCAGGTGACCCAGACCATCGGCGCGGTGGCCGACGCCAGCCGCCAGACCGGCAGCTCGGCGGATCAGGTGTTCGCGGCGGTGGAAGCGCTGATGGAGGCCTCCACCCGCCTGCGCGCGCAGGTGGAGGGCTTCCTCGGCGAGGTGCGGCGGGCCTAGGCCCGCCTCACCACGGGATCGGCGCGTTGCGGTAGTCCACGAACGCGACGCCCCCGCTGCCCGCGCGGGCGGCGATGGTGTCGGCGAGGCCGCGCACGCTGGTCTCCACGTCGAGCGGCGCCTGGCTGCCGCCCATCTCGGTGCGCACCCAGCCGGGCATCAGCGCCAGCACCGTGCGGCGACCGGCGGCGCGCGCCGCCCACGCCTTCAGCAGCTTGTTGAGCGCCGCCTTGCTGGCGCCGTAGACCTCGAAGTTGCCGTTGGGCGGCAGCTCGACGCTGCCGAGGGCGGACGACATCGCCGCCACCGTTCCCTCGGGCTTCACCAGGGGGGCGAGCGCCTCGATCGCCTTCAACGGCGCGAGGGCGTTGGTGGTCATCACCCGCTGGAATTCCTCCGGCGCCACCGCGCCCACCGCCTGGGTGGGGTCGTCGGCGACCCCGGCGTTGACGATCAGCAGGTCCAGCTCGGTGCCTTCGAGCCGCCGCGCGAAGCCGGGCAGGGCCGCCCAGTCGGTGGCGTCGAAGGCTTCCACCCGCACCGAGCCGCCGGAGGCGTCGGCGAGGTCGCGCAGGGCGAGGGAGGGGCGGGCGGCGCGCTCGGTGGCGATCACCCGCCAGCCGCGCGCGCGGTATTCGCGCGCGAGGCCGAGGCCGAGGCCGCGCGAGGCGCCGAGGATCAGCACCGTTGGGGATGGGGTCATGGACGCTGCTCCTATTCGGGGGCCGAGGCGGTGTCGAGGGTGAGGACGTCCTCCCGCGACAGCTTGAGGGTCGCCGCGCGGACCAGGCTTTGCAGCTGCTCGGGGCCGGTGGCCGAGGCGATCGGCGCGGTGACGCCGTGGCGGCCGATCAGCCACGCCAGCGCGATCTCCGCCGGGCTGGCGCCGGTGCGCGCCGAGACCTTGCCGAGGGCCTCGAGAATGCGGCCGCCGCGCGGGGTGAAATACTTGCCGAGGAACGGGTTGCGCTTGCTGCCCGCGATGTCGGCCGGGGTGGCGTATTTGCCCGAGAGGAAGCCGGAGGCGAGGCTGAAGTAGGTGACCACGCCGATCTCCTCCCGCGTCGTCAGCTCCCGCAGCGCGCCCTCGAAGCCCTGGCGGTCGTAGAGGTTGTATTCCGGTTGCAGCACGGCATAGGGGGCGAGGCCATGGTGGCGCGCCACCGTCAGGCTTTCCTCCAGTTGCGCGGCGGAGAGGTTGGAGGCGCCGATGGCGCGCACCTTGCCCGCGCGGATCAGCCGGTCGAAGGCTTCGAGGGTTTCGGCGAACGGGGTGTTGGGGTCCGGCTTGTGGGCGAAGTAGAGGTCGATGCGGTCGGTTTGCAGGCGCTTCAGCGACCGCTCCACGCCCTCGGCGATCCAGCGCGCCGAGAGGCCCTTGGTCTCGCCGTCCTGCACCGAGCCGACCTTGGTGAAGATCAGCACCTTGTCGCGCTTCGCCGGGTTGGCCTTGATCCAGTTGCCGATGATCGTCTCGGACTCGCCGCCGCGGTTGCCCTCCGCCCAGTGGGAGTAGCTGTCGGCGGTGTCGATGGCGTTGAAGCCCGCGTCGACCCAGGCGTCGAGCAGGTCGAAGCTCGCGGCCTGATCGACGGTCCAGCCGAAGACGTTGCCGCCGAACACCACCGGCGCGGTGGCGAGGCCGGTCTTTCCGAGGGGGCGCGTTTCCATGAGTGTCCTTCCCGAGCGGTGCGTTCCCGGGAGAGATAGGTACGCGCCGCCGGGAATGCCGCCCCCTAATGGAACGGGCGGCCGTGGCCCTGGGCGACCCGCTTCATCAAATGGGTGAGCCAGTCGCCGACGCTGCCGTAGAAGCTCCGCGCCGCCACCTCGTCGACGGCACGCTCCAGGGTGCGCTCCACCAGCCGGTCGGCGGCCTCCGGGTCGTGCGCGAGGTGGCGCGCGGTTTGGCGCAACTCGGGCAGCAGCGCCGCCACCTCGTCGCGTAGGCCGGTGGAGCGCCGCAGCAGGGCGCGCTTGATCGCGGGCCAGTCGTCGGTCTTGGCCAGCACCGGCGCGTGGGCGAAGGCGGGCGGTGGCGGCTCGTCGTAGGCGGTGTAGAACACGAACGGCACGCCCCGTTGCGCCAGGGCGACGGCCACCGGATAGGCGGTCTCGCGGCCGAGGTGGACGTCGAGCACCGCGCCGCCCACCTCGGACGCCGCCGCCAGCAGGGCGAGGGCGGCGTCGACGCTGTCGGCGGGGCCGATCACCGTGCCGCCGTCGTCGGCGATCTGGCGGGCGAGGTCCATGGCGATCACCGCTTCGTCCTCCACCACCAGCACCGGCGCGGCGAGCCGCAGCGCGGTGCCGAACCCGGCGGGCACGACGACTCCCCCGTGGCCTCCGTGGGGTCCGGAGAACGAGGCGAAACGGATAGGGGAGGGGGTCATCGCGAAGTGTCCTGCCTGAGGGGCCATGAACACCAACGCCGCGCCCCGGCGGAGGTTCCGGAGCGCGGCGCTGGGAAATCGCGCGCGGGGTCAGGCGGCGGCGGTGGCCGCGTCCGCGCCCTGGGTGCGGATCAGGTAGTCGAAGGCGGCGAGCGACGCCTTGGCGCCGTCGCCCATGGCGATGACGATCTGCTTGAACGGCACGGTGGTGGCGTCGCCCGCGGCGAAGATGCCGGGGGCGCTGGTCTCGCCCCGCGCCGTCACCTCGATCTCGCCGCGCGGCGTCAGCGCCAGCGCGCCTTTCAGGAACTCGGTGTTCGGCACCAGCCCGATCTGCACGAAAATGCCGTCGAGATCCTGGCGGAACAGGCCCTTGGAGGTGCGGTCCTGGTAGGTGAGGCCGGTGACCTTGTCGCCGTCGCCGTGAACCTCGGTGGTGAGCGCCGAGGTGATCACCGAGACGTTCGGCAGGCTCGCGAGTTTGTCCTGCAACACCCGGTCGGCGCGCAGGGCGGCGTCGAACTCGATCAGCGTGACGTGGCCGACGATCCCGGCGAGGTCGATCGCCGCCTCGACGCCCGAGTTGCCGCCGCCGATCACCGCCACGCGCTTGCCCTTGAACAGCGGGCCGTCGCAATGGGGGCAGAAGGCGACGCCCTTGTTGCGGTATTCCGCCTCGCCCGGCACGCCCATCAGCCGCCAGCGCGCGCCGGTGGCGAGGATCAGCGCGCGGGTCTTGAGGCTGGCGCCGCCCGCGGTCTTCACCTCGATCAGCCCGCCCGGCGCCGCCGCCGGGATCACCGTCTCGATCTTCTGCAGGTTCATCAGGTCGACGCCGTTGGCCTTGACCGCCGCTTCGAACTGCGCCGCGAGCTTCGGCCCCTCGGTGTGGGAGACGGCGATGAGGTTCTCGATGCCGAGCGTGTCCTGAACCTGGCCGCCGACCCGCTCCGCCACCACGCCGGTGGAGAGGCCCTTGCGCGCCGCGTAGATCGCCGCCGCCGCGCCCGCCGGGCCGCCGCCCACCACCAGCACGTCGAACGGCGCCTTGGCCGCGAGCTTGGCGGTTTCGCGCTCGGCGGCGCCGGTGTCGAGCTTGGCGAGCAGTTCCTCGAGGCCCATGCGCCCTTGGGCGAACGGCTTGCCGTTGAGGAAGATCGCGGGCACCGCCATCACCTGGCGCGCCGCCACCTCGTCGGGGAACAGGCCGCCGTCTATGGCGACGTGGCGGATGCGCGGGTTGAGCGCGCTCATCAGGTTGAGGGCCTGGATCACGTCCGGGCAGTTCTGGCAGGAGAGGGAGAAATAGGTTTCGAAGCGGTAGTCGCCGTCGAGCGCCTTGATACGGTCGAGGGTCTCCGGCTCCGCCTTGGCGGGGTGGCCGCCGACGTGCAGCAGCGCCAGCACCAGGGAATTGAACTCGTGGCCCATCGGCAGCCCGGCGAAGGCGACCGAGACGTCGGTTCCGGCGCGGACGATGGCGAACGACGGCTTGCGGGCGTCCGCGTCGTCGCGGCGCAGGGTGACGCTGGCGGAGAGGGCGGCGATCTCGCCCAGCAGTTCCCACAGCTCGCGGGATTTGTCGCCGTCGTCGAGGCTGGCGACGAGTTCGACCGGGTGGACGATGTGGGCGAGATAGGCGCGGAGCTGGTCCTGAAGCGCGGCGTCGAGCATGGGGGATCCCTTCGGCAAGACGAATGCCGCGCGCGGGGGCGCGGCAGGGCAGGGCGGGGGCGCCGGGGCCGCGCTTTCCGCGCGGCGCCGGCGCGAAAGGTCAGATCTTGCCGACGAGGTCGAGCGACGGCGCGAGGGTCTTTTCGCCCTCCTGCCACTTGGCCGGGCAGACCTCGCCCGGGTGGCTGGCGACGTACTGCGCGGCCTTGATCTTGCGCAGCAGCTCCTTGGCGTCGCGGCCGATGCCGCCGGCGGTGATCTCGACGATCTGGATCTTGCCCGCCGGGTCGACCACGAAGGTGCCGCGGTCGGCGATGCCGTCCGCCTCGATCATCACCTCGAAATTGCGCGAGATCGTGCCGGTCGGGTCGCCGACCATGGTGTAGCCGATCTTCTTGATCGCGGGGGAGCTGTCGTGCCACGCCTTGTGGGCGAAGTGGGTGTCGGTGGAGACCGAGTAGATCTCGACGCCGAGCTTCTGGAACTCCGCGTAGTTGTCGGCCAGGTCCTCCAGCTCGGTCGGGCAGACGAAGGTGAAGTCGGCCGGATAGAAGAACACCACCGACCAGGCGCCCTTGAGGTTGGCGTCCGACACCTCGACGAACTTGCCGGACTTGAACGCCTGGGCCTTGAACGGCTTGACGACAGTGTTGATCAGGGACATCGCATCTCTCCAGGATTTTTTAGGGGTATTCGGGACAGGGGTCATCCTAGGAGCATGGGTTTCTTGTGAAAAACAGGTTTTCCAGGTCTGTTTGAGCGGCAAAATCGATTGCCGGGGCGGCGCCTCAGCGTTCCTTGCGCAGCGCCTCCACCCCGGCGCGGATCAGCGGGTGCGCCGCCAGGGAGGAGACCTCCTCGGTCATCCGGCGGCGCCAGTTGGGGTGTTCGTCCACCGTGCCGGGCAGGTTGATCTGCGTGGTTTCCACCAGCAGGTCGCCCAGGTTCACCACCAGCAGGCGCGAGGCGGTGCGCGCGGCGTAGCGCAGCACCGCGGCGGTGAGCGCGGCGAGCGCCCCCCGGGCGGAGGAGGGCGGCGGCTCGGGCAGCAGGTGCTGGTCCTCGAGGGCCGCCACCAGCGCCTCCCGCTCCGCCGCGCGCCCGGCGCTCTCGCGGTTCGCCACCTCCGCGTCGGCGTAGATGCCGATCTCGGTGCGCAGGGCGAGGTCGAGGCCGAGCCAGTGCCCGGCGATGGTCGGCATGTCGTGGGTGGTGGGGGTGACGAGGGCGAGCGGCGGATACGCGTCCGGCCGCTTGAACAGGCCCGAGTCCCAGCGCTCGAAATAGAGCACGCGGTACGACAGCAGCCGCTCCGCCGCCATCCGCCCGCGGAAGTCGTCGGGCACGGTGCCGAGGTCCTCGCCGATCACCAGACAGCGGTTGCGGCGGCTTTCCAGCGCCACGATCGCCAGCAGGTCGTCGAAGGGATAGGAGACGTAGGCCCCCCCGGCGACGCCCAGGCCCTGGGGAATCCAGAACAGCCGCATCAGCCCCATCACGTGGTCGAGGCGCAGCGCCGCGGCGTGGCGCATGTTGGCGCGCAGCAGCGCCACGAACCCGGCGTAGGCGGTTTCGCGCATGCGGTGGGGGTTGGGCGGCGGCAGGCCCCAGTCCTGGCCCACCGGGCTGAAGGCGTCGGGCGGCGCGCCCACCGACATGCCGCGCACGATGTCGCCCTGGTCGGCCCAGGCGGAGGCCCCCTCGGCGTTGACGCCGACGGCGAGGTCGCGATAGAGGCCCACCTGCGGCACCGCCTTCGCCGCCGCCGCCAGTTGCTCCTCCGCCAGCCATTGCAGGAAGGCGTGGAAGGTGACGCGCTCGGCGTTGGCCACCGCGAACGCCTCCACCTCCGGCGACTCCGGGTCCTGGAAGGGTGCGGGCCAGGCGGTCCACGGCAGGCCGCCCATGGTCTCGTGCAGCGCCGAGAACTCGGCGAAGCGCCGCAGCCGCGCCCCTCCGGCGACGCAGAATGCCTCGAACGCGGCGTTCTCCGGCGCGTCCGGCCGTTGCAGCAGGTCGTCGTAGATCAGCGCCAGGGCGCGGTGCTTGATGTCGCTCACCCGGGGGTAGTCGATCAGTTCGCAGCGCCGCGCCGCCGCGAGCGCCGCCTCCACCTCCGGATCGGCGCGGAACGCCTGGAACGCCGGGCTGTGCGCCGCGAACGGAACCGCGTCCACGTCGATCATCAGCGGGTTGACGAATTCCGCGTTGGAGGGGGAATAGGGGCTGCACGCGTCGGGCCACGCCGGGAACAGCGCGTGCAGCGGATTGATGCCGACGATGCGGGCGCCCAGGCCCTCCGCCTGGCGCATCAGCTCGGCGAGGGCGGTGAAGTCGCCCACCCCCCAGTCGCCCGCGCGGCGCAGGGCGTAGACCTGCGCGGCGAGGCCCCAGCGGCGCTCGCCCGCCTCCATCCACGGCGGCACGTAGGCGGCGGCGGGGGCGACGATCAGCGGGCAGCGGGTCGCCCGCCCCTCGAAGCGCACCACCAGCGCGTGGTAGCCCTCGGGCAGCATCGGCGGCAGCGGCAGGCGGCGGCAGGCGAGCGGAATGCCCTCGATCTCGCCGGTTTCGACGAGCGCCAGGTCCGACGCCACCGCCTCCCCCGACACCGCGTGGCCGTCTTCCAGTTCCACCGTCCACTCCAGGGTTTCGGCGGCGGCGCGCTCGGCAAGCGACACCGGCACGCTGAAGCCCTCGGGCGCGCCGCCGCGGCGCAGCACCGTCACCGGCGGCAGCGGCTGGCGCCAGCGCCGCTCGCGCCACAGGCGCAGGCTCTGCATCGCCTCGGCGTCGGTGGCGGCGGGAATGCCCATGGCCGCCAGCAGCACGCGGCGGGTTTCGTCGGAGGCGACGTGCAGGGTCCCGGCGATGTCCCAGTAGGACTCGTGGATGCCCGCCTCGGCGGCGAGTTCCCGCAGGGCGTCCTCGGGGGCGGGCAGATCGACTGGACTCACGGCCTACTCCTTTTCCGGGCCGAACAGCATCGGCGGCAGCGAGGGATCGACGGCGCCCCGTCGCGGGCAGATTTCCGACTGGCCGAGGATCACCAGCGCCCGCCCCTGCAACGGGTAGATCTCCCCGGCGCGGTAGAGGGGCTGGCGCTCGTCGGCGAACGGCAGCGGGTAGGCGGTGTCCACCATCGCCTTCCAGCAGCGGCCGAGTTCGGCGCCGGGCAGGCGGAACGGCACCGCGCCGTAATGGGCGTTCATCAGCACCAGGAACGGTTCGTCGTCGAGCACGTCGCCGCGCCGCGACATGTATTCGCCGCGCTCGCCCACCACGTGCCAGCCGAAGCAGCGGGCGTAGGACAGGCTCCAGTCTTCCGACGCCAGCTCGCCGCCGCGCGGGGAGAGCCAGGTGATGTCCTTCACCGGCCCCTTGCCGAGGGTGCTGCCGTGGAAGAAGCGCGGCCGCCGGAACGCCGGGTGCTCGGCGCGGAAGCGCGCCATCCAGCGCACGAAGTCGAGGAAGTCGCGGTCCTCGTCGGAGGGCGGGCTCCAGTCCATCCAGGAGATTTCGTTGTCCTGGCAATAGGCGTTGTTGTTGCCGCCCTGGGAGCGGCCCAGCTCGTCGCCCGCGTTGAGCATCGGCACCCCTTGCGACAGCATCAGGGTGGCGACGAGGTTGCGCTTCTGGCGATAGCGGGTGGCGCGCACCGCCGGGTCGTCGGTGGGGCCTTCGACGCCGCCGTTCCACGAGAGGTTGTAGTCCGAGCCGTCGCGGTTGTTCTCGCCGTTGGCCTCGTTGTGGCGGCGCTCGTAGGAGACGAGGTCGGTGAGGGTGAAGCCGTCGTGGCAGGTGACGAAGTTGATCGAGGCGCGGGGGCGGCGGCCCTGGTGCTCGAACAGGTTCGACGAGCCGGTGATCGCCGAGGCGAAATCGCCCATCACCCCGGAATCGCCGCGCCAGAACTGCCGCACGCGGTTGCGGTAGCAGTCGTTCCACTCCGACCACCCGGGCGGAAAGCGGCCGAGCTGGTAGCCGTTCGGCCCCACGTCCCACGGCTCGGCGATCAGCTTGACGCGCGAGAGCACCGGGTCCTGCCGCACCGCCGCGAGGAACGGACTCTCCTGGCCGAAGGCGTCGGGCGCGCGGGCGAGGGTGGTGGCGAGGTCGAAGCGGAAGCCGTCCACCTGCATCACCTCGACCCAGTAGCGGAGCGAGTCCATCACCATCTGCAGCACCCGCGGATGCGCGAGGTTGAGGGTGTTTCCGCAGCCGGTGAAGTCGGTGTAGTAGCGCTTGTCGTCGCGGTTGAGGCGGTAGTACGAGGCGTTGTCGATACCGCGGAAGCTGTAGGTGGGGCCGAGGTGGTTGCCCTCGCCCGAATGGTTGTAGACCACGTCCAGCACCACCTGGATGCCCGCGTCGTGCAGCAGGTTCACCATGGTGCGGAATTCGGCGATGTTGCGCCCCGAGAGGTAGCGCGGCGCCGGGGCGAAGAAGTTGTAGCTGCTGTAGCCCCAGTAGTTGGTGAGGTTCTTCTCCACCAGGTGCTGCTCGTCGGCGATGGCGTGCACCGGCAGCAGCTCGACGACGTTGACGCCGAGGGACTTGAGGTGCGCGATCACCGGCGCGGTGCCCAGCCCGGCGAAGGTGCCGCGCTTCGCCAGCGGCACCTGGGGGTGGCGCATGGTCATGCCGCGCACGTGCATTTCGTAGATCAGGGTGTCCTGCCAGGGCACGTCGGGCGGGGCGGGGGAATGGCGGCCGGGAAGGCCCTCCAGCACCACGCCCTTGGGCATGTAGCGGGCGTTGTCCTGGCGGTTGAACGAGAGATCCTGCTTCGGGTGGTCGAGGCGGTAGGCGTAGTTGTTGCGATGCCAGAGAATCTCGCCCGAGACCGCCCGCGCGTAGGGGTCCACCAGCAGCTTCGCCGGGTTGAAGCGGTGCCCGGCGGAGGGTTCGTAGGGGCCGTGGACGCGGTAGCCGTAAAGCTGGCCGGGCCGCACGTCGGGGAGGAAGCCGTGCCACACCTGATCGGTGTATTCGGGCAGGCGGACGCGCTCCAGCTCCTTCTTGCCGGTGGCGTCGAACAGGCACAGCTCGACCTCGGTGGCGTTGGCGGAGAACAGCGCGAAGTTGGTGCCCTTGCCGTCCCAGGTCGCCCCGAGCGGATACGGGCGGCCGGGCCAAACCACGCTTCCCATCGCCTATCCCCCGTCGCCCGCGGGCGGCGCGCTCAGGATCAGGGTGGCGAGCGGCGGCAGGGTCAGGGCCAGGGAATAGGGCTGGCCGTGGCAGGGCACCGCCTCGGCCACCAGGCCGCCGCCGTTGCCGACGTTGCTGCCGCCGTAGAGGCCGCTGTCGGTGTTGATCTCCTCGACGTAGCGCCCGGCGCGCGGCACGCCGATGCGGTAGCCCTCGCGCACCACCGGGGTGAAGTTGCTCACCACCACCGCCTCGCCGCCCGGCGCCGCCGGGTCGCGCCGCAGGAAGGCGAGCACGCTCTGCTCCCAGTTGCCCGCGTCGAGCCAGGCGAATCCGCCCGGCTCGAAATCGACGCGGAACAGCGCGGGCAGGCGGCGGTAGAGGGCGTTGAGGTCGCGCAGCAGGGCGCGCACCCCGGCGTGCTCGGGAATGTCGAGCAGGTGCCAGTCGAGGCCGTGGTCGTGGTTCCACTCCCGCCCCTGGGCGAACTCGCCGCCCATGAACAGCAGCTTCTTGCCCGGGTGCGACCACATGAAGCCGAAGTAGGCGCGCAGGTTGGCGAACTTCTGCCAGCCGTCGCCGGGCATGCGGGCGATCAGCGATCCCTTGCCGTGCACCACCTCGTCGTGGGAGAGCGGCAGCACGAAGTTTTCCTGGAAGGCGTAGACCAGGCCGAAGGTCATGTCGTTGTGGTGGAACGAGCGGTGCACCGGCTCCTTGCCCATGTAGCGCAGGGTGTCGTGCATCCAGCCCATGTTCCACTTGAAGCCGAAGCCCAGGCCGCCGAGGTAGGTGGGTCGCGACACCATCGGCCACGCGGTGGATTCCTCCGCCACGGTGAAGGCGCCGGGGTGCTCGGCGTAAAGCTCCGCGTTCATTTCCTTGAGGAAGCCGATCGCCTCGAGGTTTTCGTGGCCGCCGAAGGCGTTGGGCACCCACTCGCCCTCCTTGCGGCTGTAGTTGAGGTAGAGCATCGACGCCACGGCGTCCACGCGGAGGCCGTCGATGTGGTATTCCTCCATCCAGAACAGCGCGTTGGCGATCAGGAAGTTGCGCACCTCGGCACGGCCGAAGTTGTAGATCAGGGTGCCCCAGTCCATGTGGCGGCCCTGGCGCGGGTCGGCGTGTTCGTAAAGGTGGGTGCCGTCGAACCAGGCGAGGCCGTGGGCGTCCTCGGGGAAGTGGCCGGGCACCCAGTCGAGGATCACGCCGACGCCCGCCGCGTGGCACGCGTCGACGAGGTGGCGGAAGTCGTCCGGCCCGCCGAAGCGGCTGGTGGGGGCGAACAGGCCGATCGGCTGGTAGCCCCACGAGCCGTCGAACGGGTATTCGTTGATCGGCAGCAGCTCGATGTGGGTGAAGCCCATGTCGCGCACGTAGGGCACCAGGTCGTCGGCCAGCTCGCGATAGCTGAGATAGCGGTTGCCGTCGAGGTGGCGGCGCCACGAGCCGAGGTGGACCTCGTAGATCGCCATCGGCGCGTCGAAGCGGTTGGCGGCGGCGCGGCGCGCCATCCACTCGGCGTCGTTCCAGGCGTATCCGCCGCGCCGCACCACGCGGCTGGCGGTGGCGGGCGGGCGCTCGCAGGCGAAGGCGTAGGGGTCGGATTTCAGCGGCAGCAGGGTGCCGTCGGCCCCCACCAGCTCGAACTTGTAAAGCGCGCCCTCGCCGACGCCGGGCACGAAGATCTCCCACACCCCGCAGCCCGGGTGCTTGCGCATCGGGTGGCGGCGGCCGTCCCAGTCGTTGAAGCTGCCGACCACCGACACCCGCTGGGCGTTGGGCGCCCACACCGCGAAGGTGGTGCCCTCCACCCCCTCGACCGCGGCGAGGTGGGCGCCGAGCTTGTCGAAGATGCGGCGGTGGTTGCCCTCGGCCATCAGGTGGCGGTCCAGCTCGCCGAGCGTGGGGGGGAAGCGGAACGGGTCCTCGGTCTCCCACGCGTCGTCGCCGCGGAACAGGCGCACGCGGTAGGCGAGAGGTTCGGGGGTGTCGGCGGGGAGGGCGGCGACGAAGCCGCCGGGCACGCCCGCCGCCACCATCGGCGCCAGGTCGGCACCCGTGGCGTCGAGCAGCAGCGCGCGCTCCGCCCCGGGGGCGAACACCCGCACGATCAGCCCCCGCCCCTCGCGATGGGGGCCGAGAAACCCGAACGGATCCGGGTGGTTGGCGGCGGCGACGCGGGAGAACCCCGCAACGTCGCCCGCGTTCGGGAGCTTGGCGTGTGTGGTCATGTTTCCCGTCGGTTGCGCCGGAGCGCGGCTCCGGTGATGAAGGGCACGGCCTAGGGTTTGGCCGGAGCCTTGGGCTTGGCCGCGGCCTTCGGCTTGGCCTCGGCGGCGGCGGCCTTGGGCTTGGCGACGCGCGGCCGGGCGGCCTTGGCCTGGGGCGGAACGCCGGTGGCGGCGTCGCCCAGGATTTCGCGCTCCGCCTGGAGCCAGAAGTCCCAGTCGTGCCCCTCGGCGCAGCCGTTCTGCTGCCACAGGGCGTAGGCGCGGTCGCGGATTTTGATTTCGGTGGTCTCGGTCATGGCGGGCTGATCCTTCTGTCTCTCGGAAAAACCAACTGTCCGATGCGCAGGTCCGACGCACCTCCCGGAAATATACGCGTTCCCGGCCGGTTATCATCGGTCGGGAACGCGAAAAAATCCAGACGTTCCTCCGCCGGGGTCAGGTGACGACGTCGGGCGCGGCGCGGCCGGTGCGGTCCTCGATCCCCGAGAGCGCCTTGGCGGTGGCGATCAGATCGGCCAGAACCGCCTGGGTTTCGGCGTGCTGGCGAGCCGGATCGGCCTCGTAATGCTCCAGGTAGATGCGCAACGTCGCGCCGCTGGTGCCGGTTCCCGACAGGCGGAAGACGATGCGCGCGCCGTCGTCGAAGCCGATGCGCACGCCCTGCCCGGCGGTGCGCTCGCCGTTCACCGGATCGGTGTAGGCGAAATCGTCGTGGAGGGTCACGGCGCGGTGGCCGAAGCGCCGGCCGGCCAGCTTCGCCGCGCGCAGGTCGGCCATCAGGGCGTTGGCCTGGGCGGTGTCCAGCCCCTCGTAGTCGTGGCGGGAGTAGTAGTCGCGGCCGTATTCGGCCCAGTGGGCGGCGAGCAGCTCGGCCACCGATTTGCCGGTCTTGGCGAGGATGTTGAGCCAGTAGAGCACCGCCCACAGGCCGTCCTTCTCGCGCACGTGGTCGGAGCCGGTGCCGAAGCTCTCCTCGCCGCAGAACACCACCTTGCCCGCGTCCAGCAGGTTGCCGAAGAACTTCCAGCCGGTGGGGGTCTCGTAGGCGCCGACGCCGAGCTTGGCGGCGACGCGGTCGGCGGCGCGGCTGGTGGGCATGGAGCGCGCCACGCCCGAGAGGCGCCCGGCGTAGCCCGGCACCAGCTCGGCGTGGGCGGCGATCAGCGCCAGGCTGTCCGACGGCGTGACGAAGCAGTCGCGGCCGAGGATCATGTTGCGGTCGCCGTCGCCGTCGGAGGCGGCGCCGAAGTCGAGGCCCTTCGGCCCCCGGGTCGCTTCCACCAGTTCGGCGGCGTGGACGAGGTTGGGGTCCGGGTGATGGCCGCCGAAATCCGGCAGCGGCGTGGCGTTGACCACGGTGCCCTTGGGCGCGCCGAGGCGGTCCTCGAGGATCGCCTTGGCGTAGGGGCCGGTGATCGCGTGCATGGCGTCGAAGCGCATGCGGAAGTCCGGGCGCTTCAGCAGCGCCGAGATCGCCGCGAAGTCGAACAGGGTTTCCATCAGCGCCGCGTAGTCGGCCACCGGGTCCACCACCTCCACCGCCATCTCGCCCAGGGTGCGCGGGCCGAGGGTGGAGAGGTCGAGGTCGGGCGTCTCCAGGGTGAGGTAGCGGGCGATCCGCTTGCTCGCCGCGAACACCGCGTCGGTCAGGCTTTCGGGCGCCGGGCCGCCGTTGGCGATGTTGTACTTGATGCCGAAGTCGCCGTCCGGCCCGCCGGGGTTGTGGCTGGCGGAGAGCACGAAGCCGCCGTAGGCGCCGGTCTTGCGGATCAGGTGCGACACCGCCGGGGTGGAGAGCAGGCCGTCCCGGCCCACCAGCACCCGCGCGACGCCGTTGGCGGCGGCCATGCGCAGGATGATCTGGATCGCCTCGGCGTTGAAAAACCGGCCGTCGCCGCCCACCACCAGGGTCCGGCCCCGGGCGTCGGGCAGGGAGTCGAACACCGACTGCACGAAGTTTTCGAGGTAGCGCGGCTGCCGGAACGCGGGCACCGACTTGCGCAGGCCCGAGGTGCCGGGCTTCTGGTCGTCGAACGGCGTGGTCGAGATCACCGTCGGAACACGGCTCTCATGCATGGATGGCCTCCGTTGGCGGGCTGAAATATCCTTCGACTCTAATGGACTTCGGAAGCGGGCGCCAGTTGCCCGGAGGGCTGTCGCGCCGCCGCGAAACCGGCGGCGCGGCCGGTGGCGAGGCAGGCGGTGATGAGGTAGCCGCCGGTGGGCGCCTCCCAGTCGAGCATCTCCCCGGCGACGAAGACGCCGGGGCGGGCGCGCAGCATCAGTCGCTCGTCCACCGCGCTCCAGGCGACGCCGCCCGCCGCGCTGATCGCCTCGGCGAGCGGGCGCGGCGCGGCGAGGCGCAGCGGCAGCGCCTTGAGCGCGCGCGCCTGGGCTGCGGGGGCGAGGGCGTCGAAGCCGGGCACCGCCTCCCGCGCCAGGGCGGCGCGCACGCCCTCGAACCCGGCGCGGCGGAGGTGGGTGGCGAACGAGCGGGCGCCGCGCGGCCGCGCCAGCGCGCGGGCGATGTCGGTTTCGGTGCGGTCGGGGGCGAGGTCGAGGGTCAGGACGGCGGATCCTTCGGCGGCGATGGCGTCGCGCAGCGCGGCGGCGAGGGCGTACACCGCCCCGCCCTCGACGCCGTGGGCGGTGACGGTGGCGTTGCCCCGGAGGGCGCGGTCGCCGAAGCGGAACGTCGCGGTGGGGACCGGGGTTCCGGCGAAGCGCGCGCGGAAGGTTTCGCTCCACGCCACGTCGAAGCCGCAGTTGGCGGGCCGCCAGGGTGCCAGGGCGACGCCGCCGAGGGCCGCCGCCCAGTCGCCGTTGCCGCCGAGGCGCGGCCAGCTCGGCCCGCCGAGGGCGAGCACGGTGGCGTCGGCGGCGAAGGTTTCCGGCCCCTCCGGCCCGTCGAAGGCGAGGGCGTCGCCGTGCCAGCCGGCCCAGCGCCGCCGCGCGCGGATCTCCACGCCGAGGTCGGCGAGGCGGGCGAGCCACGCCCGCAGCAGCGGCGCCGCCTTCATCGCGCGGGGGAACACCTTGCCCGAACTGCCGACGAAAGTGTCGGCGCCGAGGCCGTCGGCCCAGGCGCGCACCTCCGCCGGGCCGAACGCGGCGAGGAACGGGCGCAGCCGCTCGGGGTGGGAACAGAGCGCGAGGCAGGCCTCGGCCGATGCGTCGCGGGTGAGGTTGAGGCCGCCCACCCCGGCGCGCAGCAGCTTGCGGCCGGGGGTCGGCATCGCCTCGAACAGCGTCACCCGCGCCCCCGCTCCGGCGGCGGCCTCGGCCGCCATCAGGCCCGCGGGTCCGCCGCCCACCACCGCCAGGTTCATCAGTGGGCCTCGGCCTCGGCGTCGGCCTCGGCCTCGCTCTCGCGCACCGGCAGGCGCCGCAGCCAGGCGAAGCCCAGCAGCGCCGAGGCGAGGGAGCCGGACAGCACGCCGAAGCGCACCGCGTTGGCGTGCTCCGGATCGGTGAAGGCGAGCATGCCGATGAACAGGCTCATGGTGAAGCCGACGCCGGTGAGCAGCGAAACGCCGTAGATGTCGGTCCACGAGGTGCCCTGGGGCATCTGCGCCACCTTGACCTTCAACGCCAGCCACACCGCGCCCATCACGCCGATCTGCTTGCCGAAGAACAGTCCGGCGGCGATGCCGAGGGGCACCGGCGCGATCATGTCGTCGGCGGTCATGCCGGAGAGGTGGATGCCCGCGTTGGCGAACGCGAACACCGGCATGATGCCGAAGTTGACCCAGGGCTGGATCGCGTGTTCGAGAAACTTGAGCGGCGATTCCCGCTCGCCCTTGGCGCAGTCGGCGGGGATCGCCAGCGCCAGCACCACGCCCGCCAGGGTGGCGTGGACGCCCGACTTCAGCACCGCCACCCACAGCACCGTGCCCACCAGCAGGTACCACGGCAGCCGCCGCACCCCGAGCCGGTTCATCGCCGCCAGCAGGACGACGCAGCCGCCCGCCACCGCCAGCGGCGTGGTGGCGAGGTCGGCGGTGTAGAACACCGCGATGATGACGATGGCGCCGAGGTCGTCGATCACCGCCAGCGCCATCAGGAACACCTTGAGCGAACGCGGCACCCGCGGCCCCACCAGCGCCAGGATGCCGAGGGCGAAGGCGATGTCGGTGGCGGCGGGGATCGCCCAGCCGCGCAGGGTTTCCGGAGTGCCGAAATTGAACGCGACGTAGACCAGCGCGGGGACGGCCATGCCGCCCACCGCGGCGATCACCGGTAAGGCGGCGCGCTCCTTGGTGGACAATCTGCCGAACAGCGCCTCGCGCTTGATCTCGAGGCCGACGAGCAGGAAGAAGATCGCCATCAGGCCGTCGTTGATCCAGAGAATCAAGGGCTTGTCGATCTTGTAGTCGCCCCAGCCGACCCGCAGCGGCAGGTTGAGGGCGGCGTCGTAGACGTCCGCCAGGCCGGTGTTGACGAACACGATGGCGACGATCGCGCAACCGACGAGGAGCAACCCGCTCGCGGCTTCGGGGTGGATGAGGGGCGGGCGTTTGGCGGACATGGAGGTTCCTTCGCGGCAGAGTCGGGTCGACGGTGTCGGCAGGGACACCGGACTATATGGGATTAACCCGTTCGCCTGCGAGGGAAATCGGAGAATTTCATGGCGCGCGGCGGCGCGTCGGGAGAAGCCGGAGGAGGGTGCCCGCGGGCAGCGAGAGGGTCGCCACCGAGGCGATGGTGAGGGCGAAACCGGCGAGTTGCACCGGCGACAGGGTCTCGCCCAGGATCGCCCACGCGGCCACCGCCGTGACCACCGGGCCGGAGAGGGCGAGCAGCGAGGCGCGCACCGCGCCGCAGCGGCGAATCCCCTCGAACAGCAGGAAAAACGGGATCACCGTGCAGGCGATCGCGTTGACCACGCCCCACGCCACCCCGACCTCGGGGAAGACCAGCGCGTCGAAACCGGGGGTGACCGCCACCAGCAGCAGCATCGCCGCCAGGGTGATGGAGTTGGAGGCGGCGGTGAAGCGCGCCGAGCCGACGTCCTTCATGATCGCCTGACTGGCGGTGAGGTAGACCGCGTAGGTGACCGCCGAGGCGAGCGCCCAGGCGATGCCCTCCACCTGCGTCGGCGTGAGCGCGGCGAGGCCCTTGGGCAGCAGCGCCAGGCCGACGCCGACGTAGGTGACGGCGAAGGCGAGCACGTCGCGCGGGCGCGGGCGGCGGCGCTCGATCGCGGCGTTGAGGAAGATCACGATCGCCGGAAAGGTGAACAGCACCAGGCGCGAGGTTCCGGCGTCGATCAGCGAGATCGCCGTGAGGTCGGTGTAGGCGGCGAGGAAGAAGACGAGGCCGGTGGCGCTGCTCGCCAGCCATTGCCGCCGCGTCAGCCCCAGGCCGCCCTTCACCAGCACCCGCGCGCCGAGCCAGAACAGCGGCACCGCGACGGCGAAGCGCAGCACCAGGAACGCCGGAACCCCCATGCCGGTGGCATAGGCGAGCTTGGCCACCACGCCCTTGAAGGCGAAGGCGACGGTGGCGGCGAGAACCGCGGCGGTGGCGAAGCTGTCGGGGCGCTCGGGCGGAACCATGGAAACCTCATCCCTCGGGCGGCGGCGTCCATCGTTTGTAGCAGGTCCGGCGCGGGCCGACATCGGCGGCCTGGGGATGGCTGCCCGGCGTTCTACGCAGCGAGGTCGATGCGGTTGCGTCCGGCCGCCTTGGCGCGGTAGAGGGCGTCGTCGGCGCGGCGGATCAGGTCGTCCAGGTCGTCGGCCCCGGCGCGGAAGGCGGAGATGCCGACGCTCACGGTCACCGGCATGCCGCAGGCGAACAGGTTCACCTCCACCGCCGCGCGGATGTTGTCGGCGGCGCGGGCGGCCTCGACGCCGTCGGTCTCGGGCATCAGGATCGCGAATTCCTCGCCGCCCCAGCGCGCCACGCAGTCGGAGGCGCGGGTGCCGCAGCGGAGGATCGCGGCGATCTCGATCAGCACTGCGTCGCCGGTCTGGTGGCCGTGGGTGTCGTTGATCGCCTTGAAGTGGTCGATGTCGAGGATCAGGAGCGACACCGGTTCGGCGTAGCGCCGCGCGCGCTCCAGCTCCTGGTTCGCCACGTCGTCGAACTTGCGGCGGTTCCACAGGCCGGTGAGGGGGTCGACGCGGCTCTGGGTGAGCAGGCGCTGCTCCAGCTCGTGGCGCTCGGAGATGTTGGTGGCGACCCACAGCACCGCTTCCTCGCCGTCGACGCGGAAGTCGAGGGCCTGGATCCGCCCCTCGAACCACACCGGCGGCGCCGCGTCCTCGCCCTTGGGGGCGAGCATGTCGGTGTCGGCGAGCTGGTATTCCACCACCTGGAGCATGCGGGTGGTCAGCGCGATCTCGACCTGCGCGAGGAACCACGCGGTCTTGCGCTGCGTCAGCACGTCGCCCAGGCTGCGGCCCTCGACGATGCCGCCCTCGTGGGGGTGGCGCGCGTCCCGTCCGCCGAAAATCCCCGCGCAACGACCGCTCCGCGTCAACACGAACGCCGGGTCGGGGAGGGTCGAAAGTATGGTCGCCAGTTCCGCGGCGGAGAACACCATGGGTGGCTCGTGCGCCTCCGGGTTCGCAATCCGAGCTTTTCATTTAGAGCGTTCGGCGCGGTCGGCAACGTCTCACGGCGCCGAACGGCGCGCTTCGGCGATGCGGCGGAGGATCGGCGTGGCGATCAGTTCCATCGCCAGGCCGGTCTTGCCGCCGGGCACGACGATGGTGTTGCGGCGCGACATCCACGACCCCTGGAGCATCTGCAGCAGCGCCGGAAAATCCACCGCGAACAGCTCGGGGCGGCGGAAGCGGATCACCGTCAGGCTTTCGTCGGCGGTGGGAATGTCGCGCGCGATCAAGGGGTTGGAGGTGTCCACCACCGGCACGCGCTGGAAGTTGATGTCGGTCAGCTCGAACTGCGGGATGACGTAGCGGACGTAGTCGTCCATGCGCCGCAGGATGGTGTCGACCACCGCTTCCTCGGAATAGCCGCGGATGCGGGTGTCGCGGTGGATCTTCTGAATCCATTCGAGGTTGATCACCGGCGCGACGCCGATTTTCACGTCGGCGTAACGGCAGAGGTCGATGCCGTCGGCCACCAGGCAGCCGTGCAGGCCCTCGTAGAACAGCAGCTCGGTGCCGGGCGGGATGTCGGTCCAGGGGGTGAAGGTTCCGGCGATGCCGCCCGCCTTGTCCGCCTCGCGCTTGTTGTGGAGGTAGCGGCGGTAGCGGCCGCGCCCCTCGGCGCTCCAGTCGCGGAACAGGGCCTCGAGCTCGGGCCAGAGGTTGCCCGCCGGGCCGAAGTGGCTGATGCGCCGCCCGGCGGCCTCGGCCTCGCGGATCTTGTCGGGCATTTCGCAGCGGGTGTAGCGGTGGAAGCCGTCGCCCTCCACCACCGCCGCCTTGATTCCCTCGCGGCGGAAGATGTGCTCGAACGACTCGCGCACGGTGCTGGTGCCCGCCCCCGAGGCTCCGGTGACGGCGACGATCGGGTGCTTGCGCGACATGGGCGGGGTTCCGCGGACAGGGAGAGGGATCAGACGGGTATCGCGTCCCGCCAGCCTGGGTAGAGCGCGTCCGCGTCGTGCGGGAAGGAGACGAAGGCGCGCGCCAGATCGCGAGTCTCCCGCGCGGCGGCGATCAGCGGCGTGCCGCTCTCCCAGGCCGCCACCGCGGCGCGCAGCGAGCGCGCGCCCGCGGCCGCGCCGTCGAGGTGGCCGAAAGTGCCGCCGCCCGCGGTGAGAATCACGTCGGCGTGACCCAGGTTGTCGAAAAACCCCGGCAAACGCAAGGCGTTCATGCCGCCCGAGACGATCGGCGTGGCGGCTTTCATGCCCCACCAGGGCTGCACGAACATCGGCCCGGCGGCGCAATCGCGGTCGAGCATGTCGGCCACCGCCCGGTCTTCCGGCCGCCCCTCCATCTTGCCGAAGCCCATGCCGCCGGTGTGCAGGCCCGAGGCGCCCATCATCCGCGCGAACTTGGCGAGCACCAGCGAGGTGTAGCCGCGGCGGCTCTGGCGCGAGGTGATCGCCCCGTGACCGGCGCGGTGGTAGTGGAGGAAGTGGTCCGGATGGTTGCGCCGCACCGTCGCCACCGCGCTCGGCCCGGCGAGGAAGCCGTCCACCAGGAAGGCGACGTGGCTCGCGTTCTCGCCGAACGCCTCGAGGATCAGCTCGCAGCGGGCGAGGATTTCCGCCGGGTCGTCGGCGGTGACGTTGGCGGAGAACAGCTTGGCGGCGCCGGTGGCGTCCTGGGCGCGGGCCATCGCGTCGGCCACCGCGCGCATCGTCTCCTTCATCGGCGCGAACACCTGGTTGCCCTGGGGTTCGTCGTTCTTGATGAAGTCGCCGCCCAGCCAGAAATCGTGGCAGGCGTCGGCGAACGGCTGGGGCCGCAGGCCGAGCTTGGGCTTGATGATGGTGCCGAGGATCGGCCCGCCCTGCCGCCCCAGCACCCGGCGCAGGGTGGCGATGTTGGCGGCCGGGCCGTCGAAGGCGGAGAGGAAGTCGGGCGGCGCGTAGAAATCCAGCAGCTTGGCGTGGGCGACGTCGTCCATGCCCTGGTTGTTGCCCACCAGCAGCGTCAGCACCGACGAGACCATCGCCTTGCCGTCGGTGACGTTGCGGTCGAACAGCGCGAGCGGGAAGGCGATCCTCATCAGCCCGGCATCGGGGTCGGCGGCGTACACCAGGGCGTCGACGCCGCGGGTGAAGTCGTCGGTGGTGAACACCTCGACATTGGTGCCGGTGGAGGATTCGGCGGCGAAGTGGGCGGCGGCGGCGAGATAGGAGCCGCGCTTCGGCTTCATCTCGTAGGCCGCGAGAAGGTGCCCGCCGCGGGCGATCAGGGCCGCCTCGTCGAGATCGAGGGCGGCGTAGCGATGGGACTGGTCCATTCCGGCTCCGGCGGGGTGGCGACCGCAAGAGGGTAGGGATTGCGGCACCCGGCTGCAAGGCCCACCTTGCGATCGCACTTGATTTCGAGGCGCGGGTCCGTAGAGTCTGCGCCGAACGTTCAACCCCCGGAGACGCCGATGGCCGCCTACCAGTACATTTACGTGATGAAGCACCTCACCAAGATCTATCCCGGCGGGAAGGAGATCATGAAGGGCTTGTCGCTGTCGTTCCTGCCGGGCGCGAAGATCGGCGTGCTCGGGCCGAACGGCGCGGGCAAGTCCACCCTCCTCAAGATCATGGCGGGCATCGACACCGAGTTCGGCGGCGAGGCCTGGGCGGCCGAGGGCGCCAAGATCGGCTACCTCGAACAGGAGCCGCAGCTCGACCCGGGCAAGGACGTGCTCGGCAACGTCATGGAAGGCGCCGCCGAGGTCAAGGGCCTGCTCGACCGCTTCGAGGCGGTTTCGGCGCGCTTCGCCGAGGAGCTGACCGACGACGAGATGAACGACCTGATCGCCGAGCAGGCCGAGCTTCAGGAAAAGATCGACGCCGCCAACGGCTGGGATCTCCAGCGCACCGTCGAGATCGCCATGGACGCGCTGCGCTGCCCGCCGGGCGACGCCGACGTCACCGTGCTCTCGGGCGGCGAGAAGCGCCGCGTCGCGCTCTGCCGCCTGCTGCTGGCGAAGCCCGACCTGCTCCTGCTCGACGAACCGACCAACCATCTCGACGCGGAATCGGTGCAGTGGCTCGAACAGCACCTGCGCGAATACGCGGGCACGGTGGTGGTGGTCACCCACGACCGCTACTTCCTCGACAACGTCACCGGCTGGATTCTCGAACTCGACCGCGGCCAGGGCATCCCCTATGAGGGCAACTACACCTCGTGGCTGGAGCAGAAGCAGAAGCGCCTGGAGCAGGAATCCCGCGAGGAAAGCGCCCGCCAGCGCACCATCCGCAACGAGCTGGAGTGGATCCGCCAGTCGCCCAAGGCGCGCCAGGCCAAGAGCAAGGCCCGTATCGCCGCCTTCGACGAACTGGTGGAGCGCGCCGCCAACCGCAGCCTCGACGAGGCGCAGATCGTCATTCCGCCCGGCCCGCGCCTCGGCGGCCTGGTGCTGGAGGCGGAAAACCTCAGCAAGGCCTACGGCGACCGCGTTCTGTTCGAGAACCTCAGCTTCAAGCTGCCGCCCGGCGGCATCGTCGGCGTGATCGGCGCCAACGGCGCGGGCAAGTCGACGATGTTCCGCATCATCACCGGCCAGGAGCAGCCGGACGCGGGCAGCTTCCGCGTCGGCGAGACGGTGAAGCTCGGCTACGTCGACCAGTCGCGCGATTCGCTCGCCGCCAACAAGACGGTGTGGGAGGAAATCTCCGACGGCGAGGCGGAGGTCAACCTCGGCTCGCGCAAGATGGCGTCGCGCGCCTACGTCGGTCAGTTCAACTTCAAGAACACCGACCAGCAGAAGAAGGTGGGCCAGCTTTCGGGCGGCGAGCGCAACCGCGTGCACCTGGCGAAGATGCTGAAGTCGGGCGTCAACGTCCTGCTGCTCGACGAACCGACCAACGACCTCGACGTGGAAACCCTGCGCGCCCTCGAAAACGCGCTGGCGGATTTCCCCGGCTGCGCGGTGGTGATCAGCCACGACCGCTGGTTCCTCGACCGCCTCGCCACCCACATCCTGGCGTTCGAGGGCGACAGCCACGTCGAATGGTTCGAGGGCAACTTCCAGGACTACGAGGCCGACAAGCGCCGCCGCCTCGGCGCCGACGCCGACCAGCCCCACCGCCTGAAGTTCAAGCCGCTCACCCGCGGCTGACCCCGACGCAAAAAGCCCCGGAGTTCCCTCCGGGGCTTTTTCGCACCGCCCGCTCGGCGGCGCCCGCTTGCGCGTCCTTCCGCCCGCCCTCTCGTCATTCCCGCGCAAGCGGGAATCCACCCGTCACCTCTCGCCCGCCCCCACTCCCTCGTCATTCCCGCGCAAGCGGGAATCCACCCGTCACCTCTCGCCCGCCCCCACTCCCTCGTCATTCCCGCGTAAGCGGGAATCCACCCGCCGCCGCGACGACGGAGCCGCCGCGAGAGACCCGAAGACACCTTCCGGCCTTTCGCACTCCTCCCCCGCACCCGTTACGGACCCCTCGGCAATGGATTCCCGCTTGCGCGGGAATGACGAGGGGGGCGGGGGAGCGCCCGCGTCCTCCCGCCGTCGGGGCGGGGCGGGGGAGTGTCCGCGTTCTCCCGCCGTCGGGGGCGGGCGGGGGAGTGTCCGCGTCCTCCCGCCGTCGGGGGCGGGCGGGGGAGCGTCCGCGTCCTCCCGTCGTCAGGGGCGGGCGGGGGAGCGCCCGCGTCTCCGTCAGGCAGGCAAGGAAAAAGCCCCGGAGGCGGCTCCGGGGCTTTTTGCGGCAAGCGGAAGAGGGGAGGCCTCAGCCTTCCGGCAGGGGCTGCGGTTCCTTGCCCGCGCGCAGGTCGTCGCGCATCCGGGTGAGGGCGCGCACCAGGCCCTCGAAGCCGCCGTCGCGGCGCATCACCGAGGCATACTGCTTGCGGGTGTTGATGAGCATCGAGTTGGCCTCGATCACCACGTCGATCAGCTTGAGCTGGCCGCCCTGGCGCTCCTGCACCCGCCAGACGATCGGAATCGGCTTGCCCTGGGTGCGCACCTGGCTTTCCACGAACACGTCGGACTTGTCCTGGTATGCGCCGGTCACCTCGACCCGCACGTCCTTGTACTCGTCGAGGTGCGAAATCCAGGTGAGGATCGAGACGTCCTGGAACAGGCCGACGAACTCCTGCTTCTGCTTTTCGGAGGCGCCGCGCCATTCGCGGCCGACCACGAAGGCGGCGATGGCGGGAATGTCCGCCGCTTCCACGAACAGCTCGCGGAAGCGTTCCTCCCGCTCGCGGTGGGAGATCTGCGCGCCGATGACGTCGTTGATGGCGGTGTCGACCAGCTTGGTGACGAACCGGGTCGCCGCCTCGGTGTCGGCGGCCTGGGCCGTGCCGGGCAGCACCAAAAGGAGGGCGAGCGCCGCGCCTCGCAAGGCGAGGGCGCCGCGGCGGATTACGTCGAACATTGCAAATATCCTCAGGTTCAGGACTGCGGGAAGCTGAAGCGATACCCTTCGCCTTCGCCGGGACGGTCCGCAGCGGAGCGGTTCATGATCTCGAGCATGCGCCGCTGGCGCACCATGTCGCGGACCGCGACGTAATAATCGACGGAGGTGCGCTCGAGTTCCTCGAGCGGGTCGATCAACGGCACCCGGTTGTCCACCAGGGTGAGGCCGTAGCGGGTCCACATCAGCGGCCCGGCGGCGTCCCAGCCCGAGTTCATGCCGATCCAGAACAGCGGGTCGGAGACCACGTCGGCCACCGCGCCCACGGTGTCGCGGGGGTTGGAGGGGCCGAACAGCGGCCACATCAGATACGGGCCTTCGCCCACGCCCCACACCGCGAGAGTCTGGCCGAAATCCTCCTGCTGGCGCACGTCGCCGGTTTCGGCGGCGGCGTCGATCAGGCCGCCGATGCCCGCGGTGGAGTTGACGACGAAGCGCTTCAGCACGATCAGCGAGCGGTCGAAATCGCCCTGCAGCAGGGTGTTGAGCAGGTCGATGGGGGAGCGCAGGTTCACCAGCGCGTTGTGGATGCCCTTGCGCGCCGGTTCGGGCACGTAGTCCCGATATCCCTTCGCCACCGGCTTCAGGGTGTAGCGGTCGACCGTGGTGTTGAAGGAGAAGATCGCCCGGTTGACCGGCTCGAGCGGGTCGTTCGCGTCGTCCTCGTCCACCGCCAGGGCGGGCGCGGCGGTGAGGCTCAAGGCGCAGAGGGCGCCGATGGAGGCGCGGCGCAGGGAACGCGGGACGAACGAGAAACCGATCATGGCGAAGCTTTCATTTGGCGCAAGGCGAGAGGCCCGGGGGACCCGAACCACACCTCTCCCATATCATAGCGCCGACAGGGTTTTCCAGTGATAAGCCGCAGGCTTGGGGTCGGATTTCCCGGGGGTGTTGCAAAAACCGAACACCCGTCGCGGGGTGGCGTGACGTGGATCACAGAACGCCGCATTGACATATATACATCCGTGTATATGTTGGGGGGGGACGACACCTTGGAGCGCCCCGCCGATGAACGCCACACTGGGTTGCCTGCGCGCCCTCGCCGAGCCGACGCGGCTGCGTCTGGCGCGGCTGTGCGCCGCCGACGACCTCACCGTGAGCGACCTCACCGACCTGCTCGGCTCCAGCCAGCCGGGGGTGTCGCGCCACCTCAAGCTGCTGGTGGAGGGCGGGGTGCTGGAACGCTTCCGCGAGGGGAGCTGGGTGTTCTACCGCCTCTCCCGCGGCGGCGCGCAACTGCCGCTGGTGCGCGCGGCGCTCGATTCGCTGCCCGCCGCCGACC
Organism: Alphaproteobacteria bacterium; assembly: GCA_030604885.1. GTDB lineage: Bacteria > Pseudomonadota > Alphaproteobacteria > Rhodospirillales > Rhodospirillaceae > Oleispirillum. The sequence continues at coordinate 106,698 of JAUVUZ010000002.1, forward strand.
CGGTGTTCGCCGCCGACGACGACCGCCTGCGCCGCCTGGCCGAGCGCCGCGCCGAGCGGGCGCGGGCGTGGTTCGACACCATCGCCGCCGATTGGGACCGGCTGCGCGCGCTCCAGGCCGACGACGCGCTGGTGGAGGCGGAAATTCTCGCCCTGGTGCGGGCGCGGCCGGTGGCGAGCGTGCTCGACGTCGGCACCGGCACCGGCCGGATGCTGGCGCTGCTGGGGCGCGAGGCGGCGCGGGCCGAGGGGGTGGACCTTTCGCCCGAGATGCTGGCGCTGGCGCGCGAGCGGTTGCAGGCCCAGGGGCTGCGCCACTGCCTGGTGCGCCTCGCCGACATGGAGCGCCTGCCGGGCGACCTCGCCGATTTCGACCTCGCGGTGTTCCACCAGGTCCTGCACTATTCCCAGCGCCCCGCCGCGGCGGTGCGCGAGGCGGCCCGGGCGCTCGCGCCCGGCGGCCGCCTCTTGATCGTCGACTACCTGCCGCACGCCCTCGAGGAGCTGCGGTCCGCCCACAACCACGCCCGCCTGGGCTTCTCCGACGCCGAGGTGCGCGGCTGGTTCGCCGCCGCCGGGCTGGAGCCGGGCGCGGCGCGGGAACTGCCGGGCCGCTCGCTCACCGTCGGCCTCTGGATCGGCCACAAATCACCGCAACAGGGAGACGCCCGATGACCCACCCCGAACCCCACGACGCCCCGCGCGGGCCGCTCGGCGCCGCGGGGCGCGTGCGCGTCTCCTTCGAGTTCTTCCCGCCCAAGACCGAGAAGATGGCGCTCTCCCTGTGGGAGGCGGTGGAGCGCCTCGCGCCGCTCGCGCCCGAGTTCGTCTCGGTCACCTACGGCGCGGGCGGCTCGACCCGCGAGCGCACCCACGACACCGTGGTGCGCATCGCCCGCGAGACGCCGATGAAGGCCGCCGCCCACCTCACCTGCGTCGCCGCCACGCGCGACGAGATCGACGCGGTGGCGCGCGCCTATTGGGACGCGGGCATCCGCCACGTCGTCGCCCTGCGCGGCGACCCGCCGGACGGGCAATCGGTCTACGCGCCGCACCCGGGCGGCTACGCCTACGCCTCCGACCTGGTGGCGGGTTTAAAGCGCATCGCCGATTTCGAGATCAGCGTCGCCGCCTATCCCGAGTGCCACCCGCAGTCGCGCTCGCCGGAGGACGACCTCGACAACCTCAAGCGCAAGATCGACGCCGGGGCGACCCGCGCGATCAGCCAGTATTTCTTCGACGCCGACGTGTTCCGCCGCTTCCGCGACCGGGTGGCGAAGGCCGGGATTGCGGTGCCGGTGGTGCCGGGGATCCTGCCGGTCACCAACTTCGCCCAGGTGGTGAAGTTCTCCGCCGCGTGCGGCGCCAGCGTGCCGCCCTGGATGCACGAAGCCTTCGCCGGGCTGGACGACGACCCGGAGACCCGCCGCCTGGTGGCCGCCACGGTGGCGGCGGAGCAGGTGCGCGCGCTTGCCGCCGACGGCATCCAGGATTTCCACTTCTACACCCTCAACCGCGCGGACCTGACGTTCGCGATCTGCCACCTGCTGGGCGTGCGCCCGCAGCGCTGAGTTTTTCCCGAACCCGACGCCCGCGAAGAGGCGGGGTTCCGCTCGAACCCGAGACGAAGGCCGACGCGATGACCGATTTTCTCAATGCCCTCTCCGACCGCGTGCTGCTGTGCGACGGCGGCATGGGGTCGCTGGTGCAGGCCCTCGACCTGTCGGTCGAGACCGATTTCATGGGCAAGGAGAACTGCACCGAGGCACTGGTGCTCTCCCGCCCCGACGTGATCCGCGATATCCACGCCCGCTATTTCGCCGCCGGGGCCGACTGCGTCGAAACCGACACCTTCGGCGGCTCGCCGGTGACGCTGGCCGAATTCGAGCTGCAGGACCGCGCCTTCGAGATCAACCGGCGCGCCGCCGAAATCGCGCGCGAGGCGGCGGAAGGCTTCGCCGACGGGCGGCAGCGTTTCGTGCTCGGCTCGATCGGCCCGGGCACCAAGCTGCCGAGCCTCGGCCACATCGCCTACGACGCCCTCGAATCCGCGTTCGCGGTGCAGAGCGCCGGGCTGATCGCGGGCGGCGCCGACGCGCTGCTGATCGAAACCTGCCAGGACCCGCTGCAGATCAAGGCGGCGGTCAACGGCGCCAAGCTGGCGCGGGAGAAGGCGGGGGCGGCGACGCCGATCCTGGTGCAGGTGACGGTGGAGACCACCGGCACCCTGCTGGTGGGGGCGGAGATCGCCGCCGCGGCGGTGGCGCTTCAGGCGCTCGGCATCGACAGCCTCGGCCTCAACTGCGCCACCGGCCCGGCGGAAATGGCGAAGCACGTGAAGTGGCTGGCCGAGAACTGGCCGGGGCTGATCTCGGTGCAGCCCAACGCCGGGCTGCCCGAGCTGGTGGACGGCGCCACCTTCTACCCCCTCACGCCCAAGGAACTCGCCGACTGGCACCGCCGCTTCGTCACCGAGGACGGCGTCAACCTGATCGGCGGCTGCTGCGGCACCCGCCCCGAGCACATCGCCGCCACCGACGCGATGCTGCGGGAGATCGGCAACGGCCACCGCCCGGCGCCGGTGCGGCGCAGCGTCCACTGGGTGCCGTCGGTGGCGTCGCTCTATTCGGCGGTGCCGTTGCGGCAGGAGAACGCCATCCTCTCCATCGGCGAGCGCTGCAACGCCAACGGCTCGAAGAAATTCCGCGAGTTCCAGGACGCGGAGAACTGGGACGGCATCGTCGGCATGGCGCGCGAGCAGGTGCGCGAGGCCTCCCACACCCTCGACGTCTGCACCGCCTTCGTCGGCCGCGACGAGATCCGCGACATGACCGAGGTGGTGTCGCGCCTGCGCGGCTCGGTGGACGCGCCGCTGGTGATCGACAGCACCGACACCAAGGTGATCGAGGCGGCGCTCAAGCTCTACGGCGGCAAGGCGATCATCAACTCGATCAACTTCGAGGACGGCGAGCACGAAGCCGCCGAACGCCTCAAGCTCGCGCGCAAATACGGCGCGGCGGTGATCGCGCTCACCATCGACGAAACCGGCATGGCGAAGGACGCCGCCGCCAAGGTGGAGATCGCCAAGCGCCTGCACCGCTTCGCCTGCGTCGAGCACGGCCTGCCCGCGTCGGACCTTCTGTTCGACCCGCTCACCTTCACCGTCTGCACCGGCAACCCGGACGACCGCCGCCTCGCCCTCGAAACCCTGGAGGCGATCGCCGCGATCCGCGCCGAGCTGCCCGAGTGCCAGATCTGCCTCGGCCTCTCCAACGTCTCGTTCGGGCTGAAGCCGGCGGCGCGCCACGTGCTCAACTCGGTGTTCCTCGACCTGGCGGTGAAGGCGGGGATGACCGCGGCGATCCTGCACGTCTCGAAGATCCTGCCGCTGCACGCGATCCCCGAGGCGGAGGCCAAGGCGGCGGAAGACCTGGTGCTGGCGAAGGGCTGGGAAACCGGCGACCCGCTCCAGGCGTTCATCGCCCTGTTCGAGAACAAGGACGACGCCGCCGCCGAAACCCGCGCCGAACCGGCGACGGTGGAGGAGCGGCTGATCCGCCGCATCGTCGACGGCAACCGCGTCGGCATGGATGCGGACCTGGCCGCCGCCCTCGAGACCCACACGCCGCTCGACATCATCAACACCCTGCTGCTCGACGGCATGAAGACGGTGGGCGAGCTGTTCGGCGCGGGCAAGATGCAGCTCCCCTTCGTGCTGCAATCCGCCGAGACGATGAAGGCGGCGGTGGCCTACCTCGAGCCGTTCATGGAGCGGGTGGAGGGCCAGCACAAGGGCACCATGGTGCTGGCGACGGTGAAGGGCGACGTCCACGACATCGGCAAGAACCTCGTCGACATCATCCTCACCAACAACGGCTACAAGGTCGTCAACCTCGGCATCAAGCAGCCGGTGGAGGACATCCTCAAGGCGGTGGAGGCGCACAAGGCCGACATCGTCGGCATGTCGGGCCTGCTGGTGAAGTCCACCGTGATCATGCGCGAAAACCTCGTCGAGATGGCGAAGCGCGGGCTGTCGGTGCCGGTGATCCTGGGCGGCGCGGCGCTGACGCGCAAATACGTGGAGGAGGACTGCGTCGACGCCTACGCCACCGGCGGCCGCGTCGCCTACGGCAAGGACGCGTTCGACGACCTCGACCTGATCGGCCGGGTGATGGACGGCAGCTTCGACGCCTTCCTTGCCGAGCGGCAGGCGAAGCGGGCGGGGCGCCCCTCCAACACCCGCCGCGACCTCGGCCGCGCCAAGCGCCCGGCGGAGCGCCCGGTGGACGTGGAAACCCTGCAACTGCGCCGCGCCGAGCTGGCGAAGCAGGCGGCGGTGCCGACGCCGCCGTTCTGGGGCGCGCGTCTGGTCGAGGACGTGCCGCTCAAGGCGCTGATTCCGTTCGTCAACGAGCGCATGCTCTACCAGTTCCAGTGGGGCTACCGGAAGCAGGGCAAGACCCTTGAAGACTGGATGGCGTGGGCGGCGAAGGAGGTGCGCCCGGTGTTCCACGACCTCGTCGCCCGCTGCGAGCGCGAGGCGATCCTGCGGCCCCAGGCGGTCTACGGCTATTGGCCGTGCGCGTCGGAGGGGGACAGCGTGATCGTGTTCGACCCGGAGACCGGGGCGGAGACGGCGCGCTTCGGCTTCCCCCGCCAGTCGGGGGAGGACGGCCTGTGCATCGCCGATTTCTTCCGCGACGTGTCGTCGGGCGAGCGCGACGTGATCGGCCTCCAGGCGGTGACGGTGGGGGCCAAGGCCTCGGAGACCGCCCGCGAGTGGTTCGCCCAGGACAAGTACCAGGACTACCTCTACCTCCACGGCGCGTCGGTGGAGCTGGCCGAGGCGCTGGCCGAATACACCCACAAGCGCATCCGCGCCGAGCTGGGCTTCGCCGCCGAGGACGACCGCGACATCGACAAGATGCTCCAGCAGGGCTATCGCGGTTCGCGCTACTCGTTCGGCTATCCGGCGTGCCCCAACCTCGAGGACCAGGACGCGCTGCTGCGGCTGCTGGGGGCGGAGCGCATCGGCCTCAGCCTTACCGACGAGTTCCAGCTCGACCCGGAGCAGTCCACCTCGGCGATCGTGGTGCTGCACCCGCAGGCCAAATACTTCGGCGTGTGAGGCGGGAGGCCCCCGGTCAGCGGCCGAGGGCCTCGCGCAGATATCCCAGGCGGTCCTTGGCGCCGGGGTGGGTGGAGAGCCAGCCGGTTTCGGCGGCCCCCGCCTCGGACAGGCAGCGGGCGCGGGCGTCGCCCGCGAGCCTGGCGCAGGCTTGCGTGGTGAGGGCGGCGATGGCGTCGGCGAGCAGCGCCGGGTCCATTCCGCCCGCGCGCAGGATGTCCATGCCGACGAGGTCCGCCTCCTTCTCGAAATCCCGGCTGTTCTTGAACGACCAGACGTTGACGACGGTCGCCGAAAGCTCCTCGAGCAGGCTGTCGTCGACGCCGAGGACCACCGAGGCCATCGCCGCCGCCCCGGCGACGGCGAGCACCTGTTGCAGGGAATGGCGCCGTTCCACGTGCGCCATTTCGTGCGCCAGCACCGCCAGCACCGCGTCGTCGGAGCCGAGCAGCTCGACCAGGGCGTCGGTGACGACGATCGGGCCGCCGGGCAGGGCCATGGCGTTGGCGCCGAACCCCGGGGCGCGGTGGAAGACGATTTCCGGCCGCCGCGTCAGGCGCGCCGCCCCGGCGAGGTCCGCCGCGCGGCGGGCCAGGGTCTGCCGCCGCTCTTCCGGAATCTCGCTGGCGGCGAGGCCCATGCGGGCGAGGGTGGCGTAGGAGCGGTCGCCGATGGTCCGCTCCAGCCGCTCGGGGACGGCGAGCGCGACGGCGCGCGCCGCCGCCGGAAGCGCCGCGCGGACCCCGGCCACGCACAGGATCAGCGCCAGCCCCAGGAGCACCGCCTTGGGCAGGGAGAACGCCTCCAGCCGGGCGATCCGCCGCCGCATCGGGCTTTGGAACAGGGCGGTCACCTCCGGCGGCAGGGGGCGGTCGGCGATGAAGCTGCCGCCCCCGGCGAAGTGCAGGGTGTCGCCCGCCTGCACGTCGTCCACCGCCAGGGCGTCGAGGGCGGTGCCGTCCGCCAGCGCCGCCGAGACCATGGGCGCGCCCTCGCCCGGCGCGACGCGCAGCCGGGCGGGCTGACCGGCGGAGGAGAGGGGCGGGAAGAACCGCCCGTCCACGAGGTGGGGCGCGTCCATCGTCAGATCCCGAATTCGAGGCCTTCGAGGTCCATGAATTCCTCGCCGAACGCTCCGACCGCCTGGGTCTGCGCGTCGAGGAACGCGGGCGCGTCGTCGGCGAGGCCGACGCCGGTGTTCTCGGCCTGATAGCGGTAGGTCCGCACCATCGCCCAGGGGACCAGCAGGCCCAGGGAGAACAGGATCGCCACGGCGTTGCTCAGCGCGATCCACAGGACGCGCAGCGGGCCGAGGCGGGAGTCGAAGGTCACCGCGTCGCCCAGGGTCATCGAGCGCAGCAGGATGTTGCGGCAGGCGACGCGATACATCACCTGGAACATGAACAGAAAGGCGAACGCCGGGACCATCAGGAACGGCAGCAGCCCGAGCCACCCGCCCGCTGCGAAGCCCGGCTGCGTCAGCGCCACCGCCGCGCCCACCGCGACCGCCGCCGCCACCGGCAGAACCAACGCCGCCAGGAAGGCCTTGTAATAGGCCGCGACGGTGGCGCGGGTGCGGAAGCGGGTGACGCCGAAGGCGTGGCTCTCGGCGAAGTAGCGGTAGGTGGCGCGGGAGATCGGCGGCATCAGGAGGCCGAGGGACAGCATCGCCACCAGCGGGCAGACGAGGAAGAACAGGAAATTCTTGCCGTAGGTGCCGTGCCAGTCGAAACGGACGTTGCGCCACGAGGTCATGCGCGCCTGGAAGCGCAGCGAACGGTTGATCAGCCACGGCAGCGCGATCGCGAAGGCGATCGAAAACGGCAGCACGGCGAGCGGGACGAACGTGGTGATCAGCGTGTAGACGGCGATGACCACGCAGGAGACCACGCGGCCGATCAGGATCTGCTTTCCCGTGGCGTGGTAGGAGAACGGGGTGCCCTGGATTCGGGTGGCGTTGTAGAAATACCGCACCCGCCGCACCTTGGCCCAGGCGGAATAGATGCCGAGGGTGACGATGGACAGGAAGAGGTTGGAAATCCAGATGCCGAAATACTCTCCGGCGCGGCCGTGAAAGTCGATGCTGCGGATCGCCGGTTCGGCGCGCTCCGCTTCGTTCCCCATGAGCACGGTGGGTTCCCCTTGGTTCGAAATCCGTAACGATCTCCGCGCACTGTCTGCCGATCCGGTGCGGATGTCTCGAAAAATCGTTTCGATTGCGGCGATTTTGGGGCGGTGGGACGATTGCCCTTGTCGTCGGGCGTGCGCGGCTTCACCATGGGTGCCCGATGGGTGAGCGCAGCGGACGGAGCATGGAGGAGTTCACCGACAGCCCGGAATTCGCCCTCGCGACGGCACGCCGCGCGAGCGAGGCGATGGCGTCGCACGGCGTGGTGCCGCACCCGCGCAACTACGCGCTGTGGTATGCCTATTGCGCCGCCACCCTGCCGCCGCTCAACCGCGCCGTGGACGCGGCGATCGCCGCCGGGCAGCCGTTCACCGAGGCGCTGTGCGCCAGCCTGCACGCCCGCTTCGTCGCCGACACCGACCCGGGAATCGAGGCGGCGAGCGAAAGCGTGCGCCAGAGCGTGCTGCGGGCGATGGAATACGTCGGTTCCGCCCACCGCGCCGCGAGCGACTACGGCCGCACCATCGAGGCGGTGTCCGACCGCCTGGAGACGGCGGAGGGCGAGGAGGTGGCGCTGGTGCTGACCCAGGCGGCCGCCGAGACCCGCCGCTTCGTCGACGTCAACCGCTCCCTCGAACGCAACCTCGCCGCCTCGGAGCGGGAGATCGCCCAGTTGCGCGAACACCTGGAGGCGCTGCGCCGCGCCGGGCGCGCCGACCCGGTCACCGGCCTCGCCTCGCGCCGGGTGTTCGACATCGCGCTCAAGGAGCACGTGGTGCTCGCCGCCCACGACCGCCTGCCGCTGGCGGTGATCGTGATGGACGTGGACGACTTCGCCCAGTTCCGCGCCGCCCACGGCCAGGTGATGGCCGACCAGGTGTTGCGCCTGATCGGCCGCAGCATCCTCGAAAACGTCAAGGGCCAGGACACCGTCTCCCGCCACGGCGACCAGAGCTTCGCGGCGATCCTGCCCGACACCGGCCTCGCCCGGGCCGAGGCCACGGCGGAGGCGATCCGCGCCGCGCTCGCCGCGCGCAGCGTCGTCAACCGCCGCACCGGCGCCACTCTCGGGCAGGTGACGCTCTCCCTCGGCATCGCCGAGCTGCACACCGGCGAAACCCACGCCGACCTGATGCGCCGCGCCGCCGAGGCGCTGCACGCCGCCAAGGTGGGCGGCGCCAACCGCGCGGTGTGCGCGTCATGAGGGGCTGGGTGTCCGACCGCTGGCGCCGCCTGCGCGGGCGCGGACCGCTGATCGGCGCGGTGGCGGGGGTGGTCGTCGGCCTCGCGGTGGGCGGCGCGGTGGTGGGCTGGCGCGAGGGCATCGACGCGATCCAGCTCGTCGCCCTCGGCACCGACGCGGAAATCCTCTCGCCCGGCCTCGCGCACCAGCCGTGGTGGCGGATCGTCGCGGCGCTGGTGGCGGGCGGCCTGCTGGTGGGCGCCCTCAATCATCTGTTGATGCCCAACCGCCGCCCCCAGGGCATCGCCGACGTGATCATGGCCGCCCAGGTGGGCGACGGCCGCCTCTCGGTGCGCGGCGGCGTGGTGGGCGCGGCGCTCACCGCGCTCTCGATCGGCTGCGGCGCCTCGGTGGGGCGCGAGGGTCCGGCGGTCCACCTCGGCGCCTCGCTGTGCTCATGGGCGGCGCGCCTGTTCCGCCTCGCCGCGGCGGACGCGCGCACCCTGTTCGGCTGCGGCGCGGCTGCGGCGGTGGCGGCATCGTTCAACGCGCCGATCGCGGGCGCGCTGTTCGCCCACGAGGTGGTGGTGGGGCATTACGGCCTGCGCGCCCTCGCCCCGGTGGTGATGGCCTCCGCCTCGGCCACGGTGGTGTCGCGCTGGTGGTACGGCGATTTTCCGGCGTTCTCGGTGCCGCCGTTCCGGTTGCAGAGCTTCGCCGAGATTCCCGCCTTCGCGCTGCTGGGGGTGGGCTGCGGCGTGCTGGCGGTGGCGTTCATGTGGGGGGTGGTGCGCACCCAGCGCGAGGCCGGACGGCTGCCGATTCCGGCGTGGCTGCGCCCGGCGGCGGCGGGCCTCGCGGTGGCGATCATCGCCCTCGCCGAGCCGCGCGTGCTCGGCGTCGGCTACGAGGCGATGGACGTGGCCCTGCGCGGCGGCCTCGCCTGGCACGCCATCGCGCTGCTGCTGCTGGCCAAGTTCGTCGCCACGGTGGCGAGCCTGGGGCTGGGCTTCCACGGCGGGGTGTTCTCGCCGTCGCTGATCCTGGGCGCGGTGTTCGGCGCCGGGTTCGGCTCGGTGGTGGCGGCGCTGTTCCCCGAGCACGCCTCCGGCCCCGCCGCCTATGCCCTGGTGGGGGCGGCGGCCACCAGCTCGGCGGTGCTCGGCGCGCCGATCTCCACCGCGCTGATCGTGTTCGAACTCACCGCCGACTACCGCCTCGCGGTGGTGGTGATGGTGGCGGTGGTGGTGGCCAACCAGGCGGTGCGCGCGCGCATCGGCGTGCCGTCGTTCTTCCACTGGCAGCTTTACGCGCGCGGCGTCGACCTCGACCGCGAGTCCGACCACGCCTTCCTCCGCCGCATCAGCGTCGCCGAGGCGATGCGCCCGGTGGCGGCGGACGCCGCGCCGGAGGCCGCGCCGCCCGGCACCCTCGCCCCCGACGACCCGCTCGAGGCCGCGCTCGCCCGGCTCGATCTCTCGGGCCACGTGGCGATGCCGGTGGCGGCGCCGGGGCCGAAGGGCGAGCCGGTGGTGGTCGGGCGGATCACCCGCTGCGACGCGCTCGCCGCCTACAACCGCGCGCTGCTGGAGGCGCTGCACGAACGTTGAGCGAACGCGAGGCTTGCCCGGGCGCCGCCGATGGGGCACAACGTCCCGATCCGTTCGACCGACAGAGAGACCGATGACCGATCCGTTCGCCCTCGATGACGGCTTCGCGCCGCCGCCCGCTTCCGGCCCCTCGCCCGAAGCCCTGCTCGCCGGACTCAATCCCGAGCAGGCCGAGGCGGTGCGCACCACCGAGGGCGCGGTGCTGGTGCTCTCGGGCGCGGGCACCGGCAAGACCAAGGTGCTGACGACGCGCCTCGCCTACCTGCTGGCGGGCGGCTTCGCCCAGCCGTGGCAGATCCTCGCCGTCACCTTCACCAACCGCGCGGCGCGCGAGATGCGCGAGCGGGTGAGCGGCATGATCGGCGACGCGGGGGCGGCGGTGGCGCTCGGCACCTTCCACGCCCTCGGCGCCAAGATGCTGCGGCGCGACGGCGAGCGCATCGGCCTGCCGCGCGATTTCGCGATTCTCGACGCCGACGACCAACTGCGCCTGATCAAGCAGATCGCCGCCGGGCAGGAGATCGATTCCAAGCGCTGGCCGCCCCAGGCGCTGCTGGCGGTGGTGCAGCGGTGGAAGGACCGGGGCGTGCCGCCGGAGCGGGTGGGCAACGACCCGGGCGCCGAATACGCGGGCGGCCGCGCGGTGGCGGTCTACCGCGCCTACCAGGCGGAGCTGGCGCGCCTCAACGCCTGCGATTTCGGCGATCTGCTGCTGAAGTGCCTGGAGCTGTTCCAGGCCGCGCCCGACGTGCTGGAGCGCTACCAGCGCCGCTTCCGCTACGTGATGGTGGACGAATACCAGGACACCAACGTGGCGCAGGGCCTGTGGCTCAAGGCGCTGGCGCGGGGCTGGGGCAACCTCTGCTGCGTCGGCGACGACGACCAGTCGATCTACTCCTGGCGCGGCGCCGAGGTCGGCAACATCCTGCGCTTTTCCGAGGATTTCCCCGGCGCGCGGATCATCCGCCTGGAAACCAACTACCGCTCCACCGGCCACATCCTCGCCGCCGCCGCGCACCTGATCGCGCGCAACGCCGACCGCCTCGGCAAGACCCTGCGCCCGGCCTCCGGCGAGGCGGGGGAGAAGGTGGCGGTGCGCGGCGTCTGGACCGGCGAGGACGAGGCCCGCGTCGTCGTCGAGGCGGCGGAGGCGTTGCAGCGCAAGAAGGTGCCGCTGTCCGAGATCGCGGTGCTGGTGCGCGCGGGCTACCAGACCCGCGCCTTCGAAGAGCGGCTGATGGCGCAGGGCGTGCCGTATCGCGTCGTCGGCGGCCCGCGCTTCTACGAGCGCCAGGAAATCCGCGACGCCATCGCCTATCTGCGGCTGATCTCCCAACCCGCCGACGATTTGGCGTTCGAGCGCATCGTCAACCTGCCGCGCCGCGGCATCGGCGACGCCACGGTGGAGCAGGTGCGCGACGCCGCCCGCGCCCGCAACCGGCCGATGACCGCCACGGCGGCGGAGATGATCGCCGCCGGCGAGCTGGCGGCCCGCGCCCGCACCTGCATGGGCCGGTTCCTCGAAGACCTCGCCGCCTGGCGCACCCTCGCCGCCACCGCCGACCCGCGCACCCTGCTGGGCGAGGTTCTGGAGGCCTCGGGCTACCTCGACATGTGGCGGCAGGACAAGGCGCCCGACGCCCCCGGCCGGGTGGAGAACCTGAAGGAACTGCTGGCGGCCCTCGACGAGTTCGCCGACCTGGCCGAGTTCCTCGAATACGTGGCGCTGGTGATGGAGAACCAGAGCGGCGACGACGTCGACCGCCTCTCGGTGATGACGCTGCACGCCGCCAAGGGCCTGGAGTTCGACCACGTGTTCCTGCCCGGCTGGGAGGACGGCCTGTTCCCCAACCAGCGCGCCCTCGACGAGACCGGCGCCAAGGGGCTGGAGGAGGAACGCCGCCTCGCCCACGTCGGCCTGACGCGGGCGCGGAAGGGCGCCACCATCACCTTCGCCGCCGCGCGGCGGGTCTACGGCCAGTGGCAGAACAACATGCCGAGCCGCTTCGTCGACGACCTGCCCGAGGCGCACATCGCGCGCTTCTCCGAGGCGGGGATGGGCGTCGGCCTGCCGCCGCCGCGCGCCGCGAGCCTCGCCGCGCCCGCCCTCGAAACCCGCGACACCTCGGCCGAGGGCGCGGGCTATCGGCGCGGCCAGCGGGTGTTCCACGACAAGTTCGGTTACGGCGAGATCAAGTCGGTGGAGGGCAACAAGCTCGACATCGCCTTCGACAAGGCCGGTTTGAAAAAGGTGATGGCGCGCTTCGTCGCGCCCGCGTGAGGGAGACGGGGATGGAAACGGTGCGGCAGTGGCGCCTGGCGCTGATGGGCGACCGGCGGTCGGTGGAGGCGTTCGAGCTGGCGCTGGAGCCGTTCGCCCCGGCGCTCCTGGCGTTCGAGGCGGACGAGGAGAAGAACCTCTGGACCCTCGAAGGCATCGGCGAGGACGACCCGGACGCCGATGGCATCGCCGCCGCCCTGGCCGGGACCGCCGCCCGCCTCGGCGTGCCGGTGCCCGACTACACCCTGGAGCCGCTCGAGCAGCGCGACTGGCTGCGCGAGAACCTGATGGCGTTCCCGCCGCTGCCGATCGGCCGGTTCTTCGTCCACGGCTCGCACCTCGAGGCGCCGAACCGCTCCGGCCGCGTCGCGATCCTGGTGGACGCCGCCACCGCGTTCGGCTCCGGCGAGCACCCGACGACGATGGGCTGCCTGCTGGCGATCCACGCGTTGAAGCGCTTTGATCGCCGCCCGCCCCGGGTGCTCGACATGGGCTGCGGCTCGGGCATCCTTTCGATCGGCGCCGCCAAGGTGTGGCCGGTGCCGGTGGACGCGGTGGACATCGACCCGGAATCGGTGCGCGTCACCCGCTTCAACGCGGTGCGCAACCGCGTCTGCCGCAGCCTGCGGGCGGAGGCGGGGGACGGCTACCGCGTCGCGATGGTGAGGCGCAACGCGCCCTACCACCTGATCCTCTCCAACATCCTCGCCCGGCCGCTGATGAAAATGGCGCCGAAGCTCGACCGCGCGCTGGCCAGGGGCGGCCTCGCGGTGCTCTCGGGCCTGCTGGTGAAGCAGGAGGCGATGGTGCTGGCCGCCCACCGCGCGCAAGGGCTGGCGAAGGTGGCGAGCTTCCGCCATCGCGGCTGGAGCACCCTGGTGCTGCGGAAATCCGGCCCCGGCACCCCCGGCCGCGTCCGCCTGCCGCGCTTCACCCCGCGCGGCCCGGTGACGATCTGACCGCGCCCCCTCCCGCGCCGGGCTTTTCTTGGCGGGAAATCCGCGCATAATCGCCCGGCGCGCACCATGTGAGGGGTATGATGGACAGCAAGCCTTCCACACTTTCGGCCTCGCCCCTCGACCGGCTGCGGTCCGAGCTGGCGGCGCGGGGTCTTTCCGGGTTCGTCGTGCCGCGCGCCGACGAGCACCAGGGCGAATACGTTCCCCCCTCGGCCAAGCGCCTCGCGTGGCTCACCGGCTTCACCGGCTCGGCGGGCGTGGCGGTGGTGCTGGCGTCGAGCGCGGCGGTGTTTTCCGACGGCCGCTACACCCTCCAGGTGCGCGAGGAGGTGGACACCGGCCGCTTCCACACCCTGCACCTCACCGAGGACCCGCCCGCCGCGTGGATCAAGCGCACCGCCCGGCCCGGCGACCGCATCGGCTACGATCCCTGGCTGCACACCGCCGACGACGTGCGCCGCCTCTCCGACGCCGCCCGCGCCGCCGGGGCGGAGATGGTGCCCTGCGCCGACAACCCGCTCGACGCGGCGTGGGCCGACCGCCCGGCGCCGCCCGCCGCCGCCGCCGAACCCTATCCGCTGGAGCTGAGCGGCCGCGTGGCGCTCGACAAGCGGCGCGAGGTGGCGGCGACGCTGGAGCGCGAGGGCGACGACGCGGCGGTGCTGACCCTGCCGGATTCGATCGCCTGGCTGCTCAACGTGCGCGGCCGCGACCTCCCCTGCACGCCGGTGGTGCTGTCGTTCGCGATCCTGCACCGCGACGCCTCGGTGGACTGGTTCGTCGACCCGGACAAGGTCGGCGCGGCGGTGCGCGCCGGGTTCGACGCGGGGGTGCGGGTGCGCCCGCGCGAGGACTTCGCCCCGGCGCTGGCCGAACTCGGCGCGCGCGGCGCGGCGGTGCGGGTGGACCCGGCCTCCGGCCCGGCGGCGGTGGCGACGATGCTTCAGGAGGCGGGCGCGCGGGTGAGCCGCGCGGCGGACCCGTGCCTGCTGCCCAAGGCGTGCAAGAACGCGGTGGAGCTGGACGGCTTCCGCCTCGCCCACCGCGCCGACGCGGCGGCGCTGGCGCGCTTCCTCGCGTGGTTCGAGGCGGAGGGCGCGGGCCAGACCGAGAAGGCGCTGGCCGACCGGCTGCTGGCGTTCCGCCGCGAGCAGCCCGGCTTCGTCTGCCCGAGCTTCCCCACCATCGCCGGGGCGGGGCCGAACGGCGCCATCGTCCACTACCACGTGCGCGCCGAAACCGCGCGGGTGCTGGAGCCGGGGCAGCCGTTCCTGCTGGATTCCGGCGCCCATTACCGCGAGGGCACCACCGACGTCACCCGCACCCTGGTGGCGGGGGCGGCGGACCCGGCCTTCCGCCGCAACTTCACCCTGGTGCTGCAAGGCCACATCGACCTGGCGCAGGCGGTGTTCCCCAAGGGCACCAGCGGCAGCCAGCTCGACGCCCTGGCGCGGCGCTGGCTGTGGGCCGAGGGGCTGGATTACGACCACGGCACCGGCCACGGCGTCGGCGCGTTCCTCTCGGTTCACGAGGGGCCGCAGCGCATCGGCAAGGCGCCCAACGCGGTGGCGCTGGAGCCGGGCATGGTGCTCTCGAACGAGCCGGGCTACTACCGCGCCGGGGCCTACGGCATCCGCATCGAGAACCTCCTGGCGGTGCGCGCGGTGGAGGGCGGCGAGCAGCCGATGCGCGGTTTCGAGACCCTCACCCTGGTGCCGGTGGACCGCCGCCTGGTGGTGGCCGAGATGCTGCTGCCCGAGCAGCGCGACTGGCTCAACGCCTACCACGAGCGCGTCGCCGAGGTGGTCGCCCCCCTGGTGGACCCCGCCACCGCCCGCTGGCTGGATGCCGCCACCCGCCCGGTGTGAGCGGACGCTTCCCCGAAGGCGGGGGGAGAGGCCCCGGCGATGATCGCGGAGGGTGTGTTCGCCCGGCGGTGTGAACGCGGAAAGGGCAGAGGCATCGGCCTGCCGCATTTTTCACCGAGAATTCCGTTGCGCGGGTGGGAAAAGCGCGTATGAGAATCGCCCGGTTTTTCTCCTTGCATCGGGCGATCATGATTTCCAATCCGCGTTCTTCCGGCGACGGCCGGTATCCCCAGCGTTTCGTCGTGCGCGTTCTCGCCGTGGTGGGCGTGCTGCTGGCGGCGGCGTTCGCCGGTCTCGGCGTTTGGGTGGGGCACTCCACTGGCGAAACCCTGCGGGCGGAGATCGCCGGGCGGGTCGCCGCCACCGGCGCGGGCGCCGCGGACGGGGTGCAGAAGTGGCTGGACGGGCGGGTGGCCCTGGTCGACGCCCTGGCGCAGAACATCACCGCGGCGGACGACGCGCGGATCCCGGCCCTGTTGGGCGCCAAGGCGCTCGCCGACCGCTTCAGCCCGGTCTACTACGGCGACCGCGACGGCCGCTTCCTGCGCGCGCCCGCCAAGGAGATGCCCGCCGGGTACGACCCGCGCCAGCGGCCGTGGTACGCCGCCGCCGCCGGGGGAACGGTGGTGACGCCGCCCTACGTCTCCGCCTCCACCAAGCAGCTCTGCCTCACCATCGCCAGCCCGGTGCGCCGCGACGGCGCGCTGGCGGGCGTCGCGGGCGTGGACCTCGAACTGCGCGACATCCAAACCTTCCTCGCCACCTTCTCGCTCGACGGCAAGGGCTTCGTTTTCCTGGTGGACGGCGCCGGGCAGGTGCTGGCGCATCCGGACGCGGACAAGGTGATGAAGCCGTCGGGCTTCGACCCCAAGAGCCGCCCGGAGGTGGACAGCGAGCAGACCCTGGTGCGCTTCCACCCGATTTCCGGCATTCCCGGCGTGCAGTGGTACGTCGGCGTGTCCCTCGACCGCGCCAAGGTGTTCGCGCCGCTGCGCCAGCAGATGTGGGTGACCGCCGGGGCGGCGCTCGCCTCGCTGCTGCTGGTGTTGCCGCTCACCGGCTGGCTGCTGCTGCGCCTGCTGGCGCGGCCGATCACCCGCATGACCGGGGCGATGACCGAACTCAGCCGGGGGCGCACCGACGTGGCGATTCCCGGCCTCGACCGGCGCGACGAGCTGGGGGCGATGGCCGCCGCGCTCGGGGTGTTCAAGGATCAGGCCGCCGAGGTGGCGCGCCACGCGGCGGAGCGCGAGAGCCTGCGCGCCGAGGCCGAGGCGCACCGCCGCCAGCTGCTGGACGGCCTGGCGGGCAGCTTCGAGGCCGAGGTGCGGGGCGTGATGCAGGCGGTCTCCGCCGCCGCCCGCGACATGGGGGTGGTGGCCGCCGCCCTGGGCGAGGAGATGGGCCGGGCGCGCGCCGGGTCCGACGCGGTCAAGGGCAGCACCGACGAAACCTCGGCCAACGTGCAGACCGTCGCCGCCGCCGCCGAGGAGCTTTCGGTGTCGATCGGCGAGATCGCCCAGCGCGTCACCGAAAGCGCCGAGATCGCCGCCCGCACCGCCTCCGGGGCCGAGGGCGCGTGCCGCAGCATCGAGAGCCTGGCGGCGCAGATGTCGAGCGTCGGCAGCATCGTCAGCCTGATCACCGACATCGCCAGCCAGACCAATCTCCTCGCGCTCAACGCCACCATCGAGGCGGCGCGCGCGGGCGAGATGGGCAAGGGCTTCGCGGTGGTGGCGGGCGAGGTCAAGACCCTCGCCAACCAGACCGCCAAGGCCACCGACGAGATCAACCAGCAGATCGTCGCCACCCAGGCGGCGACCGAGGTGGTGGTGCAGGAAATCCAGGCGATTTCCGACGTCGCGGCGAAGTCGCAGGAGCTGGCCGCCAGCATCGCCGCGACGGTGGAGCAGCAGGGCGTCGCCACCCGCGAGATCGCCCGCAACGTCAACCGCGCCGCCGCCGGGGCGCAGCAGTCGGCCTCCGAGATCGAGGCGGTGGGCGCGGCGGTGGCGATGGCGGCGGAACGCAGCTCCGGCGTCGAGGCGGCGGCGGAGCGGCTGGTGGCCGAGTTCGCCACCCTCGACCGCCAGGTGGCGAAGTTCCTCGACGGCGTGCGCGCCGCCTAAAGCTGCAAACGACAACGCCGGCTCCGGTGGGGGATCCGGAACCGGCGTTGGCGCCGCGGGACGGAAGCTCCGTCCCGCCGCATTCGCTGGAGAGCCACCAACGTATTCGATTCGCCGCTCAAGAGAAGTGACGAATTGTTGCGAAGTGTTTCAAGGGGTTGGCGAGAGAACCCTGAGTTTATTTCATTCGCCGTTCATGCGAAACGCCGCGCGGCCCGGAGGCTGCGCGGCGTTTGATTTGCGCGCTCTCCCGGAATTATTCCAGGGCGAGAAAATCCTCTTCGGTCATCGTCGCCACGCCCAGTTCCGCCGCCTTGCGCGCCTTCGACCCGGCGTCGGCGCCGACGATCAAAAAGTCGGTCTTGGCGGACACCGAACTCGCCACCTTGGCGCCCATCGCTTCGGCCCGCGCCTTCGCCTCGTTGCGCGACAGGCGTTCGAGGGTGCCGGTGAACACCACGGTCTTGCCGGAGAGGGCGGTGGCGCGCGTCGCCGCCTCCACGTGCGGCTCCACCGTCATCGCGGCGGCGAGGCGGGCGAGTTCGTCGGTGTTGTGGGCCTCGGCGAAGAACTCGGCGAGCGCCTCCGCCACCGCGCCGCCGAGGCCGTCGCGGTTGACCAGCTCCTCCCGCGCGAACGGGTCGCCGAGGGCGAGGCGCCCGCCCGCCGCGCGGAAGGCGTCGAAGCTGCCGTAGAGCGAGGCCAGCGCCTTCGCCGTGGTTTCGCCCACGTGGCGGATGCCGAGGGCGAAGATCACCTTGGCGAGGGGGCTGGATTTCCGCGCCTGGATCGCCGCGAACAGCTTGCCCACCGACACCGGCCCCCAACCCTTGAGGCCGCCGAAGGAAATCTCCCCCGCCTCGGCGCGGGCCGCGAGGGTGAAGACGTCGGACGGGCGGCGCACCCAGCCGAGGTCGTAGAACTCGGTGACCGCCTTTTCGCCCAGCCCCTCGACGTTGAGCGCGTCGCGGGAGACGAAATGCCGCAGCCGCTCCACCGCCTGGGCCGGACAGGTGAGGCCGCCGGTGCAGCGGCGCACCGCCTCGCCCTCGGGGCGCTCCGCATGGCTGCCGCACACCGGGCAGGTCTCGGGGAAGACGAATTCGGCGGCGCCGCGCGGTGCGTCCGCCACCACCGCCACCACCTGGGGGATCACGTCGCCGGCGCGCTGCACGATCACCGTGTCGCCCACGCGCACGCCCTTGCGACGGATTTCGTCCTCGTTGTGGAGGGTGGCGTTTTCCACCACCACGCCGCCCACCGTCACCGGCTGGAGCCGCGCCACCGGGGTGAGCGCGCCGGTGCGCCCCACCTGGATGTCGATGCCCAGCACCAGGGTGCGCGCCTGCTCGGCGGCGAACTTGCGCGCGATCGCCCAGCGCGGCGCGCGGGAGACGAAGCCGAGGCGGCGCTGCCAGTCGAGGCGGTCCACCTTGTAGACCACGCCGTCGATGTCGTAGGGCAGGGCGGCGCGCTCGGCGTCGAGCGCGGCGAAGGCGGCCAGGGCCTCGGCGGCGTCGGCGCAGCGGCGGTTGCGCGGGTTGGTGGGGAAGCCCCAGGATTTCAGGGTTTCGAGGAATTCGCGATGGCTCGCCCACGGCTCGGCGGAGGTTTCGCCCCAGGCGTAGCAGAACGCCTTGAGCGGCCGTCGCGCGGTGACGGCCGGGTCCTTCTGCCGCAGCGAACCGGCGGCGGCGTTGCGCGGGTTGGCGAAGATCTTGCCGCCGGTTTCCGCGTGGCGGCGGTTCATCTCGGCGAAGCCCGCCTTTTCCATGAACACCTCGCCGCGCACCTCGAACACCTCGGGCGCGCCCTCGGGCAGGGTGGCGGGAAGGTCGGCGATGGTGGCGAGGTTGGCGGTCACGTCCTCGCCCTCGGTGCCGTCGCCGCGCGTCACGCCGCGCACGAACCGGCGGTTCTCGTAGCGGGCGGAGAACGACAGGCCGTCGATCTTCGGCTCCGCCACCAGCGCCAGCGGCTCCTCCGGTCCGAGCTTGAGGAAGCGGCGCACGCTCTCGGCGAACTCGGCGAGGTCGTCGTCGGAAAACGCGTTGTCGAGGGAGAGCATCGGCACCGCGTGGCGCACCTTGCGGAAGCCCTCCGCCGGGGCGGCGCCGACCGTCTGGGTCGGGCTGTCGGGGCGGATCAGCTCCGGGTGCGCGGCCTCGATGCGGGCGAGGCGGCGGCGCAGGTCGTCGTAGTCGGCGTCGGAAAGCTCCGGCGCGTCGTCCTGGTAATAGGCGGCGTCGGCCTGGCGGATGCGGGCGGCAAGGCGGTCGTGCTCGGCCCGGGCGTCGTCCGGGCCGAGGGTCGCGGGATCGGCTTCGGTCATCGGCGTCCTTCCAGCAGCGCGGCGGCGGCGAGCCGCGCCTCCTCGGTGAGGGTTTCCCCCGCCAGCATGCGGGCGATCTCTTCGCGCCGCGCGGCGGCGTCCAGCACCTCGACGGTGGTGGCGACGGCGTCCTTGCCGCCCTTCGCCACCTTGAGGTGGTGGTGGCCCCGGGCCGCCACCTGCGGCGAATGGGTCACCACCAGAACCTGGGCCTCGGCGGAAAGCCGCGCAAGGCGCTCGCCCACCGCGGCGGCGGTGGCGCCGCCGATGCCGGAGTCCACTTCGTCGAACACCAGGGTCGGCACCGGGTCGGCGTGGGAGAGCACCACCTTGAGCGCGAGCATGAAGCGCGACAGCTCGCCGCCCGAGGCGATCTTGGCGAGCGGCCCGGGCGCCGCGCCGGGGTTGGTGGCGACGACGAAGCGCACCGCGTCGATGCCGCCGGGGCCGGGGGAGTCCGGCTCGGCCAGCACCTCGGTGGCGAAGCGCGCCTTGTCGAGCTTGAGCGGCGGCAGCTCGGCGGCCACCGCCGCGTCGAGCCGCGCCGCCACCTGGGCGCGGGCGCGGGAGAGGGTCTGCGCCGCCGCCATGTAGGCCTGGCGCGCCTGGGCCTCGGCGCGGGCGAGCTTGGCGAGGCCGTCGGCGCCGTCGTCGAGCGCCTGGATGCGGGCGCGGAAATCGGCGGCCAGCGCCGCGAGGTCGTCCACCGCCACGCCGTGCTTGCGGGCGGCGGCGCGCAGGGCGAACAGCCGCTCCTCGATCACGTCCGCCTGCGCCGGGTCCAGGTCCACGTCGGCCAGGATCGGCGCCAGCAGGCCGAGGGCGTCGTCCAGCTCGATGCGGGCGCGCTCGATGCCGTCGAGGGCGGGGGTGAACAGCTCGCCGGACTGGGCGCGCTCCAGCGCGCGCGCGGCGGCGGACAGCGGGTGGGCGGCGGCGGCCAGTTCCTTCTGCGCGGTTTCCACCGCCTCGATCAGCTTGCCGCCCTGTTGCAGCAGGCGGCGGCGGTCGGCGAGGCGTTCTTCCTCCCCCGCTTCCGGCGCCAGGGTTTCCAGCTCGGCGGCGGCATGGCGCAGGAATTCCTCCTCCGCCCGGGCGCGGGCGAGCCGCGCCTCCGCCTCGGCCACCGCCGTGCGCGCGGCGCTCCAGGCGTGCCAGGCGGATGCGGCGGCCTCCGCCTGCGGGCCGAGGGCGCCGAAGCGGTCGAGCAGGTCGCGGTGGGTGGCGGGGTTGAGCAGGCCCTGGGTGTCGAACTGGCCGTGGACCTCCACCAGCGCGTCGCCGACCCGGCGCAGCAGCGCCGCCGCCACCGGTTGGTCGTTGACGAAGGCGCGGCCCCGGCCGTCCTTGCCGATCACCCGGCGCAGCACCCAGGGGTCGGTCATCGGCGCGTCGATCTCCGCCTCCGCCAGCAGGCTCCAGGCGGGGTTTCCGGGGCGGGGCGGCAGGAATTCGGCGGCCACCGACAGGCGCTCGGCCCCGGCGCGCACCATGCCCGCGTCGCCGCGCGCGCCGAGGGCGAGGCCGAGGGAATCGAGCAGGATCGACTTGCCCGCGCCGGTCTCGCCGGTGAGCACGGAAAGGCCCGCCGCGAACGGAACGTCGAGGCGTTCGATCAGAACCACGTCGCGGATCGACAGGGAAACCAGCATCGGCGGCGCCCCTCAGGCCCGGTTCACCACGGCCAGAGCTTGTTGTACCACTTGCGGGGTTCGGGCGCGGCGTCGGGCACGTTGTGGTCCTCCGCGAGGATGCGGTAGGCCATGGTGTACCAGTCCGAACCCGGATAGTTGTAGCCCAGCACCGCGCCCGACTTCTTCGCCTCGTCGCGCAGGCCGAGGCGGGTGTAGAGCTCCACCAGGCGGTAGAGCGCCTCGGGCACGTGGGCGGTGGTCTGGTATTCGACGGCCACCGTCTGGAAGCGGTTGACCGCCGCCAGCCAGTTGCCGGTGGTCTGATACCAGCGGCCGATCTCCATCTCCTTGCCGGCCAGGTGGTCGGTGGTGAGGTCGAGCTTGAGGCGGGCGTCGCGGGCGTACTCGCTGTCGGGGAAGCGCTTGATCACCTCGCCCAGGGCGTTGCGGGCGTCGATGGTCATCTTCTGGTCGCGGCCCACGTCGCTGATCTGCTCGTAGTAGCACAGCGCCTTGAGATAATAGGCGTAGGGCACGTCCGGATTGGCGGGGTAGAGGTCGATGAAGCGGTCGGCGGCGAGGATCGCGTCGTCGAACCGGGCCGCCTCGTAATAGGAGTACGCCGCCATCAACTGCGCCTTGACCGCCCAGGTGGAGTAGGGGTGCTGGCGCTCCACCTCCTCGAACGCCTTGGCGGCGGCGCGGTAGTCCTTGGCGCCGAGCTTGCCCATGGCGTCGTCGTAGAGCGTCTGGATCGGCTTTTCGACGTAGTCGTCGGGCTTCTTGTCGGCGGCGCAACCGGCGATCAGGGCCGCGGCGAGGGCGACGGTCGCGAGCCTGAGACCAGGGGCGAACTTGCGGGAAGACAGTCGGGACACGGTGGGGACACCCTCTTGGGGACGCGGCGGATCGGCACAGGAGACGGACTATAAAGCAAAGCGGGAGGCTTTGTCAGCCTCCCGCGTGCGGTACCCGAATGTGCGGAAACTCAGGCGGTGTGCCGCCATTCGCGCAGGGTTTCGGCGGCGAGGTCGTCGACTTCGACGAAGGTCCAGGCGTCGGCGTCGGCGAACAGGGCGCGCAGCAGCAGGTTGGAGTGGGCGTGGCCCGACTTGAGGCCGGAGAAGCGGCCGACCAGCGGCGCCCCGGCGAGGTAGAGGTCGCCCAGCGCGTCGAGGGCCTTGTGGCGCACGCACTCGTCGTCGAAGCGCAGGCCTTCCTCGTTCAGCACCTTGTTGCCCGAGATCACCACCGCATTGTCGAGGGAGCCGCCGAGGGCGAGGCCCATCTTGTTGAGGCGCTCCACGTCTTCGAGGAAGCCGAAGGTGCGCGCGGAGGAAACCTCGGCGCGGTAGCCGCTCTCGGCCGGAGCCTCGGTGAGCGGGAAGGTCATGCCGAAGGTCTGGCGGCCGATCAGCGGATTGGCGAAGTCGATCTCGAAATCCACGGTGAAGCCTTCGTCGGCGGGGTCGAGGCGGGCGAGGATGCCGCCGTCCGCCACCGAAACCGGCTTCAGAACCTTGACGGCGCGGCGCGGCGCGTCCTGCTCCGCCACGCCCGCGCACTCGATCAGGAACACGAACGGAGCGGCCGAGCCGTCCATCACCGGAACCTCGGGGCCGTCGATGTCGATGACGAGGTTGTCGATGCCCATGCCCGCCAGCGCCGACATCAGGTGCTCGATGGTGCCGACGGTGAAGCCCGCCGCGTTGCCCACGCAGGTGCAGAGCCGGGTGTCCACCACCCTGTCGTAGCGCGCCGGGATGCGGCCGTCCGCCTCGCCCGCGTCGGTGCGGTTGAAGACGATGCCGGTGCCGATCGGCGCGGGCTTCAGGGTCATCGAGATCTTCTTGCCCGAGTGCAGGCCGACGCCCGAGCATCCGATCGCGGACTTCAGGGTCTTCTGCTTGAAGGCGACGACCCGGCCGGTGGGACGGTCGGCGGCGAGGGCCTCGTGGGCGTGGGTGACATCGAACATGGGCGCGGACTTTCCACAGGAGCATCAACACAACCGGCCCCTATCGGGCGGTCACCGGCGCGAAGGTGAAAAACGGATGCGCCTTGAATGGGACCGCGAGGGTTCCCTGAAACCGTTTGGCGCGGGGCCGTTCGCACCGCCTTTCGGGAACCATGACTTATGTAACAGCCGGTCGTCTTCTCCTCAAATCAAGGATTGTTACCGATTGTTACACGATTCGGTGCGGGAAAATCCTTGAGAATCATCGGGATATAAACCCGCTGCGGGGCTTTTCAGAAACGCGAAACCGGAGGCCGCGGGGCCTCCGGTTGGGGTTTTGCGTGGGCGCACCCACCAGATCTTGATATCGCTCAGTTCGCCTGACGCCGCAGGAACGCCGGGATGTTGTCGATCTCGGGATCGAGGCCCGAGACCCGCGCGCGGTCTTCCGGCTCCACCGCGAGGTGGTGGGCCACCTCCTCGTGCGGCTTGGCGGCCTGCGGGTTGCCCCACAGCGCCCAGCGGCGCGGGCGGGAGTCGTCGGCCGCCGGGGCCGCGGCCGGGGCCGCCGGCTCGGGCGCGAGCTGCGGCTCGGGCTGCGACGGGATCGCCATCTCCTCCGGCATCATCGGCGCGGCGGGAATGAAGGCGTCGGACTGGGACGGCACCGGCGCCACCCGGGCGGCCGGCGGGTCGAACAGCGAGAGGCCGAGCGGATCGGCGGCCGGAGCGGTCTTCTCCGGCAGCGGCCCCTTCGGCCCGCCCGAGGGCGGGGTGGGCGGCAGCGGCGGCTGCGGCTGCGGCGCGGCCGCGACCGGCTGCGGCGCCGGGGCGGTGGTCACGGTCGGCACGCGCTCGTCGGGGCGCTTCGCCGCCACCGCGCCGCCGATGCCGGTGGCGACCACGGAGACGCGGATCTTGCCCGCGAGGCGGTCGTCGAAGCACGAGCCGAAGATGATGTTGGCGTCTTCGTCCACTTCCGAGCGGATGCGGTTGGCGGCTTCGTCCGCCTCGTAGAGGCCGAGATCCGGGCCGCCGGTGATGTTGATGAGCACGCCCTTGGCGCCCGCCATCGAGGTGTCGTCGAGCAGCGGGTTGGCGATCGCCATTTCGGCGGCGCGCACGCCGCGATCCTCGCCCTCGGCCTCGCCGGTGCCCATCATCGCCTTGCCCATGCCCTCCATCACCGTGCGCACGTCGGCGAAGTCGAGGTTGATGAGGCCGGGCATGATCATCAGGTCGGTGACCGAGCGCACGCCCGAGTGGAGCACGTCGTCGGCCATCTTGAAGGCGTCGGCGAAGGTGGTCTTCTCGGTGGCGACGCGGAAGAGGTTCTGGTTGGGGATGACGATCAGGGTGTCGACGTACTGCTGCAGCTCCTCGATCCCCTTGTCGGCGAGGCGGCGGCGGTGCAGGCCCTCGAAATCGAACGGCTTGGTGACGACGCCGACGGTGAGGATGCCGAGCTCGCGGGCGGCCGAAGCGATCACCGGCGCGGCGCCGGTGCCGGTGCCGCCGCCCATGCCGGCGGTGATGAACGCCATGTTGGCGCCCTGCATTTCCTTGACGATTTCCTCGAGGCTTTCCTCCGCCGCGCGGCGGCCGACCTCGGGGCGGGCGCCCGCGCCCAGGCCCTGCGTCACCGCCGCGCCCAACTGGATGCAGCGGTTCGAGCGCGAGGTGGAGAGCGCCTGGGCATCGGTGTTGGTGACGAGGAACTCGACGCCTTCGAGTTCGGACTGGATCATGTTGTTGACGGCGTTGCCGCCGGCGCCGCCGACGCCGATCACGAGGATCCGGGGCTTCAGAAGGGTCGCTTCCGTCTGTGGCAGTCCGAGAGTGATGGGCATATCCGTCTCCGCGTGCGTGGATCGAGGCATTGAATCAGAAGTCGGCGAATCGGGCAATGCCCTGTCTATACTTTTTCGTACCAAGTTATCCGCCGAGTCGCCTGTGACGGTCGTCAGAAATTCTGTTTGAACCATTGTCCCAATCTCCCCAGTCGGCTGGTGGCGCGCGGGGCGCGGTTCGCCCCCGCATCGGGATTGGCGAAGGGCTTGCGGAAACGGTCGAGGCCCCGGTCGAACGGAACCCCCATCATGCCGTAGCGCAAAAGCCCGGCGCAGGCCGCGAACCCGGGGCCTGCAGCGGCGTCGGGCATGCCCTTGAGGCCGAGCGGACGGCCGAGGCGCACCTGACGCTGGAGAATTTCGGCGGCGACCTCGCGCGCGCCGTTGAGCTGGCTGGCGCCGCCGGTGAGGACGACGCGCCGCCCCGCCGCCGAGAACAGCCCGGCGGTTTCCAAATGGTCGCGCACCAGCTCGAAGGTCTCCTCGAGCCGGGGGCGGATGATCTGGGTGAGCATCGAGCGCGGCACCTGGTTGGTCTGGCCCTCCTCGTCCTCGCCGATCAGCGGCACGTCGAGCAGCTCGCGATCCGCCGAGGGGGCGTGCATCGCGTGGCCGTAGAGGGTCTTGAGGCGTTCCGCCGAGGCCACCGGGGTGGAGAGGCCGCGGGCGATGTCGTTGGTGACGTGCTGGCCGCCGATCGGCAGCACGCCGACGTGGACCACGTAGCCCTCGACGAACACCGCCACCGAGGTGGTGCCGCCGCCCATGTCGATCACCGTGACGCCGAGGTCGCGCTCGTCGTCCACCAGGCAGGCGAGGCCCGAGGCGTAGGCCGTCACCACCAGGGATTCGATGCCGAGGTGGCAGCGCTGGATCGCGGTTTCGAGGTTGCGCACCGGCCCGGGCGCGGCGGTGGCGAGGAGGATGTCGACCGACAGGGTCTCGCCGAACATGCCGGTGGGGTCCTTGACCCCGGCGCCGCCGTCCACCGCGAAGCCCACCGGAATCCGGTGGATCGGCACCGAATCCACGCCCGCCTTGTCTTCCGCCTCGCGCAGGGCGGCGGAGGCGCTGTCGATCACCCGCACCACGTCGGCCGCCTGGATCGCGTGGCCCGCCACCGAAACCTCGGCGTTGAGGCGGTGGGCGCGGATCTGCGCGCCCGACACCCCGAGGATCACCCGCTCGATGCGGGTGCCCGCCATCTGCTCGGCGGCGTCCACCGCGCTGCCCACGGCGGCCTCGGTGGCGTCCATGTCCACCACCACGCCGTGGCGCAGGCCCGAGCTGCGGTAGGTGCCGACGCCGAGCACGCGCATGCCCTCCGCGCCTTCGCCCTGGGCGATGACGCAGGTGACCTTGGTCGAGCCGATGTCGAGGGCGGCGATCAGGTCCTTGCGCGAGGCCTCGGCGGGTGGCGTCATGCGCTGTGTCCTTTCTGGGGAAGGCCGAAGTTGGGGGTGGGCAGGGTTTTGCCGTCGGTGAGGCGCACCACCATGCGGTCGGGCATGCGCAGGTCCACCAGCGACACGCTGCGTTCCAGCAGGCGGTGCTTGCGGTCGAGTTCGGCGAGGCGGCCGATGGCGGCGGCGCTCTCGATCTCGGGCAGGCGCACCTCGACGCCGTCGGCGACGGAATCGAGCTTGATGTCCCAGCGCCGGTCGCCCACCCGCACCGCCGCCTTGACCCGCGACGCCACCTCGGGGAAGCGGGCGAGGTCGGCCAGCAGGTCGGCGACGTTTTCCGCCGCGCCGCGCCCGGTGACGATGGGCAGGCCGCCCGATTGCGCCGCCACCGGCACGATCTGCACGCCCTTGGCGTCGATCAGCATCGAGCGGTCGGCGGTCTGGAGGATCGCCACCGGCACCCGCTCGGTGATGACGATGCGCAGGGCGTGGGGCAGGCGGCGCTCGATCTCGGCGGAGGCGACCCACGGCAGGCTTTCGACGCGGCGCTTGGCGTCCACCAGGTCGAGGCCGAGGATCGGCGTGCGGGCGCTCACCCCGAGGGCCAGGAGGATGTCCTCGCCCGAGGTGTTGCGGCGGCCGATCGCCTGGATGTCGGTGACCGCGAGGCCGTTGCGCGCGGTCCAGTCGAGCACGTCGGCGCGCGCCTCGCGCCAGACCTGCGCCGGGCGGTCGGCGGCGATCGCGATCGCCGCCGCCACCGCGAGGGCGGAGGCCGCCGCCGCGATCCCGGCGATGGTGAGGCGCTTTTTCCACATCAGCGCGCGGCGCGACAGGCGCGAGCCGCCGCGCTTCGGCGTCGCCGCGGCGCGGCGCGGCGCGAGGCGCGGCTCGGGCGCCAGGGCGGCGCGGCGCTTGGGCGCGGCCGGTTCCTCGCGCGGCTCGGGCGCGAGGGCGGGAACGCGGCGCTCGGGCGCGGAGGGTTCCTCGCGCGGTTCGGCCAGCAGCGCCGGAGCGCGCTCGCCGTCGTCGAAGCCGCCGCGCGGGCGATAGTCGGCGGAGAGCGCCGGGCCGTCGTCGCGCTCGGGCAGGGTGGCGCGGCCGGTCGCCCAGGGCGCCGCCGACAGGGCGGGTTCGGACTCGTGGGTCAGTCGTCGCATTGCGCGTTCTCCACCATCCAGGACACCAGTTCCTCGAACGTCATGCCCGCCGCGCGCGCCTGCTCGGGCACCAGCGACAGGGGCGTCATGCCGGGCTGGGTGTTGACCTCGAGGATCACGCAGCGGATCCGCTCGGGGTCGCTGTCGTCGAGGCGGAAATCCGCCCGCGACGCGCCGCGGCAGCCGAGCGCCCGGTGCGCCCGCACCGCGTAGTCCTGCGCCAGCTCGGCGACGCCGGGCGGCAGTTGCGCCGGGCACACGTGCACCGCCTTGCCCTCGGTATACTTCGCCGCGTAGTCGTAGAACCCTTCCGCCGGGCAGATCTCGGTGACGCCGAGGGCGCGGTCCCCCAGCACCGCCACCGTCACCTCGCGGCCGGGGATGTATTCCTCCGCCATCGCGTGGCTGCCGTAGGGCCAGCTCTCCGCCGTGAAGGGCTGGCGGTTGTCGCCGTGGTGGACGATCCGCACCCCCACCGAGGAGCCTTCGTTGAACGGCTTCAGCACGTAGGGGCGGGGCAGGGGGTCGGCGGCGTTGTAGGTGTCGCGGTCCACCAGGGCGTCCGCCGCCACCGGAATTCCGGCGCTCGCGAACACGTGCTTGGCCATCGGCTTGTCCATGGCGAGCGCGGAGGCGAGGCGGCCCGAGTGGGTGTAGGGCACGCCCATGATGTCGAGGATGCCCTGGATGCAGCCGTCCTCGCCGAAGCGGCCGTGCAGGGCGTTGAACACCACGTCGGTGTCCTTGGGGATGCCCGCGACGATGGCGCGCACGTCGCGCGGCACGTCGAGGGTGGAGACGGTGTACCCGGCGGCGGCGAGGGCGCGCGCGCACGCGGCGCCGGAGGTGAGGCTCACCTCGCGCTCGGCGGAAAAGCCGCCCATCAGAACCGTGACGCGCTTGCTCATCGGGCGGCCTCCTCGCAGGTCAGGGGTTCGCCGACGCGGCGGATTTCCCAGTGCAGGTCCACGCCGCTCGCGGCGCGCACCCGGCGGCGCACCTCCTCGCCCAGGGTTTCGATGTCGGCCGCGGTGGCGCCGCCGACGTTGACGAGGAAGTTGCAGTGCTTTTCCGACACCATCGCGCCGCCGACACGGAGGCCGCGGCAGCCCGCCGCGTCCACCAGCTCCCACGCCTTGGCGCCGGGCGGGTTGGCGAAGGTGGAGCCGCCGGTGCGGGTGCGCAGCGGCTGGCTCTCTTCCCGCGCGGCGCGGATCGCGTCCATCTTCGCGGCGATCTCGGCGGCTTCTCCCGGCGCGCCCTGGAACAGCGCCTCGACGACGATCCAGCCCTCGGGGATCTCGGAGCGGCGGTAGGTGAGGCCGAGGTCGTCGGCGGTGAGGCGGTGGCGGAAGCCCGAGGGGTCGAGCAGGGTGGCGTAGACCAGCGCGTCGCGGATTTCGCGGCCGTAGGCCCCGGCGTTCATCACCACCGCGCCGCCCACCGTGCCGGGGATGCCGGAGAGGAATTCGAGGCCGGTGAGGCCCGCCCGCTGCGCCACCTTGGCGGCGGAGGCGTCGAGCGCGGCGCCGCCCGCGCGCACCCGGTCGCCCTCGGCGGTCACCTCGGCGAAGGCGCGGCCGAGGCGTACCACCACGCCGCGGATGCCGCCGTCGCGCACCAGCAGGTTGGAGCCGACGCCCAGCACCGTCACCGGCAGGTCGTCGGGCTTGGCGGCGAGGAAGTCGGCGAGGTCGGCAAGGTCGGCGGGCTTGAACAGCACGTCGGCGGGGCCGCCGACGCCGAACCAGGTGACGGCGGCGAGCGGCGCGTCGTAGGTGAGGCGGCCGCGCACCGGCGGCAGGGCGAGGGCGGCGGTCATTCGGCGCCTCCGTCGAGGGCATGGAGCTGCGCGGGCAGGGCGTTGGCCCACTGGCTGATGCTGCCCGCGCCGAGGCACACCACCAAATCGCCCGGCCGGGTCGCCGACGCCACCATCGCCGCCAGCGCGTCGGGCGAGGGCAGCGGGTCGGCGTGGCGGTGGCCGCGGGCGCGCAGGCCCTCCACCAGCGCGTCGCGGTTGGCGCCCTCGATCGGCTGCTCGCCCGCCGGATAGACGTCGGCGACGATCACCCGGTCGGCGGCGGAGAGGCACAGGCAGAAGTCGTCGAACAGCGCGTGCAGGCGGCTGTAGCGGTGGGGCTGGACCACCGCCACCACCTGGTTGCCGCCCGCCACCTGGCGCGCCGCCTTCAGCACCGCGGCGATCTCCACCGGGTGGTGGCCGTAGTCGTCCACCACCGTCACGCCGCCCACCTCGCCGGTTTTGGTGAAGCGCCGCTTGACGCCCGAGAAGCTCGCCAGCCCGGCGCGGATGCGCTCGGGGGCGATCCGCATCTGGTAGCCCACCGCCACCGCCGCAAGGGCGTTGAGCACGTTGTGCTCGCCGTGCATGGCGATGCCGACGTCGGGGATCGAGAGGGTTTCGCCGGAGCGGCGGTTGGAGATCGTCACGTCGAAGCGGGTGCCCTCGGCGTCGGTGCGGAGGTTGGCGCCGCGCACGTCCGCCTGCGGGCCGAAGCCGTAGGTGATCAGGCGGCGGTCGGACACCCGGGGGATCAGCGCCTGAACCTCGGGGTGGTCGATGCACAGCACCGCGAAGCCGTAGAACGGCACGTTCTCGACGAAGGTCTGGAACGCCGCCTTGACCGCCTCGAAGTCGCCGTAGAAATCCAGGTGCTCCGGGTCGATGTTGGTGACCACCGCGATGGTGGCGGGCAGCTTGGTGAAGGTGCCGTCGCTTTCGTCCGCCTCCACCACGATCCAGTCGCCCGCGCCGAGCCGCGCGTTGGTGCCGTAGGCGTTGATGATGCCGCCGTTGATGATCGTCGGGTCCAGCTCGGCGGCCACCAGCAGGCTCGCCACCATGCTGGTGGTGGTGGTCTTGCCGTGGGTGCCGCCCACCGCCACCGCCCACTTGAGGCGCATCAGCTCGGCCAGCATCTCGGCGCGGCGCACCACCGGAATCAGGCGGGCGCGGGCGTCCTTGACCTCCGGGTTGTCGGGCCGCACCGCCGAGGAGATCACCACCACCCGGGCCTCGCCGAGGTTTTCGGCGCTGTGGCCGACGTGGACGGGAATCCCGAGCTTGCGCAGGCGATGGACGTTGGCGTTGTCGGAGAGGTCGGACCCCTGGACCTTGTAGCCGAGGTTGTGCAGCACCTCGGCGATGCCGCTCATGCCGATGCCGCCGATGCCGACGAAGTGGACCACGCCGATGTCGAGGGGGAGGGATCTCATCGGGCGGACTCCTTGGGCAGCAGGCCCGCCACCACGTCGGCGAGGCGGGCGGCGGCGTCGGCGCTCCCGGCGGCGCGGGCGGCGGCGGCGGCGGTTTCGAGGGCGCGCGGCTGGGCGAGCAGGCTTTCGAGCCGCGCCGCCAGCGCCTCGGGGGTGAACACGTCCTGCGGCATCAACCAGGCGCCGCCGGTCTCGGCGACCGCCTGGGCGTTGGCGGTCTGGTGGTCGTCGATGGCGTGGGGATAGGGCACCAGGATCGCCGGGCGTCCGGCGGCGGTCAGCTCCGCCACCGTCGAGGCGCCGGAACGCGAGATCACCAGGTGCGCGCGCCCCAGGCGTTCGGGCACGTCGTCGAAAAAGCTCTTGAGGGTGACGTCGAGGCCGCTGCCCGCGTAGGCCGCCTGCGCCTGGTCGAGGTCCGCCGGGCGCGCCTGCTGGCTCACCCGCAGGCGCGCCTTCAGGCCCTCGGGCAGCGCCTTGAGCGCCGCCGGGATCACCTGCGAGAACACCGTCGCCCCCTGCGAGCCGCCGAGCACGAGAATTTCCACCGGCCCGGCGTCGTCCAGCAGCGGCGCGGGAACGTCGCGCAGCGCGAGAACCGCCGCGCGCACCGGCATGCCCACCCGCACCGCGTCCGCGTCGGCGGGCAGGAAGCGCACCTCGGCGAACGACGTGGCGACGCAGCGCGCGCGGGCGGCGAGGCGGCGGTTGGCGCGGCCGAGCACCGCGTTCTGCTCGTGCACCACGGTCGGCACGCCGCGCCACTGGGCGGCGGCGACGCCGGGGATCGAGGCATAGCCGCCGAAGCCCACCACCGCCGCGGGCTTGAGGGTTTCGAGCAGCCGCCGCGCCTGGAGCACGCCGAAGCCGAGGTCGAGGATCGCCTTCGCCTTCGCCTTGAGGCCGCGTCCGGCGACGCCGCCGCCGCGCAGCGGGTGGATGGCGACGCGTTCGAGGGCGCCGCCCCATTTCACGCCGCGCCGGTCGGTGAGCAGGGCGAGGGCGTAGCCGCGCGCCAGCAGCTCGCCCGCCAGCGCCTCGGCGGGGAAGACGTGGCCGCCGGTGCCGCCGGCGGCGAGGACGATCAGGTTCGGGTCGGTCGGCGCGGCCATCAGCCTTCCCCCCGGTCGGTCTGCTTGCGGGTCAGCGCCAGCACCGCGCCCATCGCCATCGAAAGCCCGAGCAGCGACGAGCCGCCGTAGGAGATGAACGGCAGGGTCATGCCCTTGGTGGGAATCAGTGACAGGCTGGAGCCCATGTTGATGAACGCCTGCATGCCGAACTCGGCCAGCAGCCCGGCCACCGCCAGCAGGCGGAACAGGCTGTCGTCCTTCATCGCGATGACGAAGCCGCGCAGCACGATGAAGGCGAACAGCGCGATCAGCAGCAGGCACAGGAACATCCCGAACTCCTCGCCCGCCACCGCGAAGATGAAGTCGGTGTGGGCGTCGGGCAGCACTTCCTTGACCCGGCCCTCGCCGGGGCCGCGGCCGAACAGGCTGCCGTTCTGGAACGCCTGGAGCGCCTTGGTGATCTGGTAGGTGTCGCCGGTGGAGGGGTCGAGGAAGCGGTCGACGCGGCTCTGCACGTGGGGCAGCAGGGTGTAGGCCGCCACCGCGCCGCCGACGCCGAGCACGCCGAGGCAGACGATCCACAGCATCGGCAGCCCGGCGAGGAACAGCTGGCCGCACCAGGTGGCGGTCACCACCACGCTCATGCCGAAGTCGGGCTGGAGGATCAGCAGGCCGAGGGTCACGCCCAGCATCGCCACGGCGATGTGGACGCCGGGGAAGGTGGGGTCCTCGCGGTGGGCCGAGAGCATCCACGCGGTGGCGACGACGAAGCACGGCTTCATCATCTCCGACGCCTGGAGGGAAAAGCCGCCGAACTTGATCCAGCGGGTCGCGCCCTTGACCTCGGCGCCCGCCACCAGGGTCAGCGCCATCAGCCCGAGGGTGACGACGAAGCCGATCACCGCGGCGCGCCGCACCGTCTTCGGGGTTTGCAGCGAGAGGACGAAAATCAGCCCGATCGCGAACGGCACGAACATCCCCTGGCGGACGACGAAGTGCAGCGCCTCCATGCCGCCCTTCTTCATCGGCGAGGCGGCGACGATCAGCATCATCCCCACGGCGATCAGCACCGCGAGGGCGGAGAGGGTCCAGCGGTCCACCGTCCACCACCAGCGGCCGAGCACCGAGGTGTCGGCGCGGGTGAAGCTGCGGGCGAGAATGCGGGTCACGGCGCGCCTCCCGCCGCGATGCGCGCGGCCACCAGGGCGCGGAAGCTGTCGCCGCGATGCTCGAAGCTCTTGAACTGGTCCCAGCTGGCGCAGGCGGGCGAGAGCATCACCACCGGCCGGGCGCCCGGGTGGGCGGCGGCGAAGGCCTCGGCGTCGGCGGCGGCGCGGGCGGTGGCGGTATCCAGGGTGCCGCAGCGCTCGAAGGCCACCGCGTCGCCGAGGGTGGCGGCGAACGCCTCGGTCGCCTCGCCGATCAGGTAGGCCTTGCGGATGCGCGGGAAATAGGGCGCGAGCGGGGTTATGCCGCCCGCCTTGGGCTGGCCGCCGATGATCCAGAACATCGTGTCGTAGGCGGCGAGCGCCTTTTCCGTCGCGTCGGCGTTGGTGGCCTTGCTGTCGTTGACGTAGAGCACGCCGTTCGCCTCGCCGACCCGCTCCTGGCGGTGGGCGAGGCCGGGGAAGCTCAGGATGCCCGCCGCCGCGTCGGCGCGGGAGACGCCGAGGGCGCGCAGCGCGGCGTAGGCGGCGGCGGCGTTCTGGGCGTTGTGCCGCCCGGCGAGGGCGGGCGCCTCGGCGAGGTCGAGCACCGCCTCGGGCGCGCCGGTCGCGGCGTCGTAAACGGTGCGGCCCAGGGCGAACGCGCCGCCCTCGGCCACCGCCTCGGTGGCGAGCGGCAGCAGGCGCCAGCCGCCCTGCGCGGCGACGCCGGCGGCGATGCCGCGGGACTCCGCGTCGTCGACGCCGACGACGGCGGTGGCGCCGGGGGCCGGATGGTCGAACAGGCGGCGCTTGGCGGCGACGTATCCGGCGAGGTCGCCGTGGCGGTCCAGGTGGTCGGGGCTGACGTTGAGGTGCACCGCCACGTCCGGCCGCAGCGACGGCACCAGTTCGAGCTGGTAGGACGAGAGTTCGAGCACGTAGACGCCGCCCTCGGGCAGGTCGTCGAGTTCGAGGGCGGCGGTGCCGAGGTTGCCGCCCGCCGCGCACGGCACTCCGGCCTGGGCGAGGCAGTGGGCGATCAGGCTGGTGGTGGTGGATTTGCCGTTGGTGCCGGTGATGCCGACGAAGCGGCAGCCGGGCTTGGCGCGGGCGAGCAGGTCCACGTCGCACACCAGCGGCACGCCGTGGGCGCGCGCGGCGGTGGCGACCGGGTGCGGCTTCGGCAGGGTGTGGGGGATGCCCGGGCTCCACACCACCGCCTCGACCCGCGCCCAGTCGATGGCGTCGGGGCTGTCGAGGGCGATGCCTCCGGCCTCGGCGCGCAGCTCCGGCTTGTCGTCCCAGGCGCGCACCGTCGCGCCCGCCGCGCCGAGGGCGTGCGCTGCGCCCCGGCCCGACTTGCCGAGGCCGACGACGACGAAGGTTTTCCCCTCGAGACCGGACAGCGGGATCATTTCCCCTTCGACTCCTTCAGCGCAGTTTCAGCGTGGTCAGCCCGATCACGCCGAGGATCATCGCGATGATCCAGAAGCGGATCACCACCGTCGGTTCGGCCCAGCCCTTCTTCTCGAAGTGATGGTGCAGCGGCGCCATGCGGAAGACGCGCTTGCCGGTGAGCTTGAAGCTCGCCACCTGGACGATCACCGACACCGTCTCCAGCACGAACAGGCCGCCGACGATGCCGAGCACCAGTTCGTGCTTGGTCACCACCGCGATGGCGCCGAGGGCGCCGCCGAGGGCGAGCGAGCCGGTGTCGCCCATGAACACCTGGGCGGGCGGGGCGTTGAACCACAGGAAGCCCATCGCCGCGCCGACCATCGCGCCGCAGAACACCGCCAGCTCGCCCGAGCCGGGGGTGTGGTGGATTTGCAGGTAGTTGGCGAACACCGCATGGCCCGAGAGGTAGGCGATGATCATGAACACCGCCGAGGCGATCATCACCGGCACGATCGCGAGGCCGTCGAGGCCGTCGGTGAGGTTCACCGCGTTGCCCGCGCCCGCGATCACCACCGCCGCGAACGGCAGGTAGAACAGCCCCATGTTGAGGACCACGTCCTTGAGGAACGGCACCGCGAGGCCCATGCGGTCCGGGTTGGCCGAGCCGATCCACGAGATCCAGGCGGTGGCGAGCAGGCCGATGAGAAGCTCGGCGGCGAGCTTCTTCTTGCCCGAGAACCCGGCGGTGGAGCGCTTGTGGACCTTCATGTAGTCGTCGGTGAAGCCGATCATGCCGAAGCCGATGGTCACCAGCAGCACCGCCCAGACGAAGCCGTTGTCGAGCTTGGCCCAGAGCAGGGTGGAGATGCCGACGCCCAGAAGGATCATCAGCCCGCCCATGGTCGGCGTGCCCTGCTTGGTGAGCAGGTGGGTTTCCGGCCCGTCGGTGCGGATCGGCTGGCCGCGCCCCTGCTTGCGGCGCAGCATGCGGATGATCGCCGGTCCGAACACGAACGCGAACAGCAGCGCGGTGAGAACCGCCCCCGCGGTGCGGAAGGTGACGTACCGGAACAGGTTGAACACCTGGAACTGGTCGGCCAGCGGGGTGAAGAGGTGGTAGAGCATCGGGTCGGCTTTCGTTACGCGCGGTTCGGTCCGGCCTTGAGGGCGGCGACGATGCGGTCCATCCGCATGCCGTGGGAGCCCTTGATCATGACGATGTCGCCGGGTCGGATTTCGGCGGACAGCGGGTCGACGAGTTGGGCGGCGTCGTCGGCGAAGGCGGCGCGCATCGCTTCCGGCGCGGCGTCGAAGGCGCAGCGCATCAGCTCGCCGCAGGCGAACAGGCGGTCCACCTCGCGCGCCTTCAACTGGTGCGCCACCTGCTGGTGCAGGGCGCGGGCGGTGGGGCCGAGTTCGAACATGTCGCCCAGCACCGCGATGGCGCGGCCGGTGCCGTACATCTGGCGCACGTTGGCGACCGCCGCGAGGGCGTCGATGGCGGCTTCGAGGGATTGCGGGTTGGCGTTGTAGCTTTCGTCCAGCAGCACGAAGGCGCCGCCGTCCACCGCGATTTCGGTGATCGCGCCGCGCCCGTCGGGCACGCGGATTTCCGCCAGGGTTTCGATGGCGCGCGCCGGGTCGGCCCCGGCGGCGATCGCGGCGCCGAGCGCGGCGAGGCTGTTCATCGCCCAGTGGCGGCCGATGAAGGGCAGGGCGAACTCCACCGCCTGGCCGCCGATTTCCGCCTCGACGCGGGTTTCGAGGGCGATGACGCTGGCGGAGACGAGGCGGATGTCGGCCCCCGGCGCGGTGCCGAAGGTGATGACGTTGGCGGCGCCCGCGGCGCGGGCGGCCTGCTCCATGGTGCCGAAGAAGGCGTGGTCGGCGGGCAGCACGGCGGTGCCGCCGTCGCACAGGCCCGCGAAGATCTCGCACTTCGCCGCGACGATCTCGGCGAGGTCGCCGAAGTGTTCGAGGTGGGCGGGGCCGACGGTGGTGATCACCGCCACGTGGGGCCGGGCGATCTGCGTCAGCGCCGCCAGCTCGCCCGCGTGGTTCATGCCCATTTCCTGCACCGCGTAGACGCTGTCGCGCGGCAGGCGGGCGAGGGTGAGCGGCACCCCCCAGTGGTTGTTGTGGCTGCCCAGGCTGACGTGGGCGGAGCCTTGCGCGGCGAGGATCGCGCCGAGCATCTCCTTGGTGCCGGTCTTGCCCACCGAGCCGGTGACGCCCACCACCTTGGTGCGCGCGGCGCGGGCGCGGCCCGCCGCGCCGAGGGCGGTGAGCGCGGCGAGGGTGTCGTCGACTTTCATCACCGGGCCGGGATAGTCGCCGTCGTTATGCACCAGCGCCGCCGCCGCGCCCCGGGAAAAGGCGTCGGCGACGAAGGCGTGGCCGTCGTGGCTCGGCCCGGCGAGGGCGACGAACAGGTCGCCGGGGGCGACGCTGCGGCTGTCGATCGACACGCCGGTCGCCGCGAAGCGGGCGGAGGCCTTCGCCTTCAGGACCTTTTCCAGTTCGGCCGAGGTCCACAGGGGGGTCGTCATCTCACCAGATCTCCCGCGACAGCGCATCGACCGTTTCCCGGTCGTCGAAGGGCAGCACCGTCCGTCCGACGATCTGCCCGGTTTCATGTCCCTTGCCCGCGACCAGCAGCACGTCGCCCGCCCGCATCTCCGCCATGGCGGTGCGGATCGCGCCGCCCCGGTCGCCGATCTCCCGCGCCTCCGGGCACCCGGCCAGCACCTCCGCGCGGATCGCGGCGGCCACCTCGGTGCGCGGGTTGTCGTCGGTGACGATCACCGCGTCGGCCAGTCGGCAGGCGATGCCGCCCATCACCGGGCGCTTGCCGCGGTCGCGGTCGCCGCCGCAGCCGAACACCGCGATCAGCCGTCCCCGGGTGTGGGGGCGCAGCGCGGTGAGCACGGTTTCGAGCGCGTCGGGCGTGTGGGCGTAATCGACATAGACGGCCGCGCCGTCGTCGCGCAAGGCCCTTCTTTCGAGCCGTCCGGGGGCGCCCTTGAGGTGGCCCAGCGCGGCGAGGGCGATGTCCTTGGAAACCCCGGTGGAAAGGGCGAGGCCGAGGGCGGCCAGCGCGTTCATCGCCTGGAAGGTTCCGGCGAGCGGCAGCACCACCCGCTCCGCCGATCCCGTCACCGTGAGGTCGAGAATCTGCCCGTCCGGCGTCGCCGCGCGCCCGGCGAGGCGCAGGGCGCGGCCGTTGCGGCCGTAGTCCACGAGGTCGAGGCCGCGCGCGCGCGCGGTCTCGGCGAGGGCGGCGAACTCGGGCACGTCGGCGTTGAGCACGGCGGCGGCGCCCCGGGGCAGCAGGGTGTCGAACAGCCGCGCCTTGGCGGCGAAATAGGCGGCCTCGGTGCCGTGGTAGTCCATGTGGTCGCGGGTGAGGTTGGTGAACGCGGCGGCGGACAGCGCCAGGCCGTCGAGGCGGCGCTGGTCGAGGCCGTGGCTCGAGGCTTCGAGGCAGGCGCGGTCGACGCCCCGCGCGGCGAGACCCGCGAGGGTGCGGGTGAGGGTGACGACGTCGGGGGTGGTGAGGCTGCCCTTTTCGTGGCCGAACGGCGAGATCGCGCCCAGGGTGCCGAGGGAGGCGGCGGCGTGCCCGGCGCGGGTCCAGATCTGGCGGGTGAACTCGGCCACCGAGGTTTTGCCGTTGGTGCCGGTGACGGCGGCGAGCACGGCGGGCAGCGGCGCGTGGAAACGCGCGGCGAGGCGGGCGAGCAGGCGGCGCGGGTCGGCGGAGCGGATCGCCGCCATGCCCGGCGGAATCCGCGCCGCGTCGGTGTCGGCGGGCACCAGCGCCACGGCGGCCCCGGCGGCGGCGGCCTGGGGGAGGAAGTCGCGGCCGTCGGCGGCGGCGCCCGGCAGCGCCGCGAACAGCGCCCCCGGCACCGCGAGGCGGGAGTCGAGCGCGAGCGCCGTCACCTCCGCCGGAGCGTCCCCCGCCACGGCGAGGTCCGGCTCGGCGGCGCGGGCGGCGGCGATCAGCGCGTCCCAGCGCATGCTCAGTCCCCCTTCATCGCGGCGACCATCAGCGGCCCGCTCTTCGGGTCCGCCTGCTGGAACGGGTCCATCGCCGGTTCGACGCCGAGCATCGGCGCGATCGCGGCGATCAGCTTGCCCGCCGTCGGCGCGGCGTTCCACCCGGCGGTGGCGAAGTTGTAGGTGCTGGGGATGCCCTTGGGCGCGTCGAGGGTGACGATCACGGTGTAGCGCGGGTTGTCCGCCGGGAACACGCCGAGGAAGCTCGACCGCACCTGGTTCTTGGCATAGCGGCCGTTGACCACCTTTTCGGCGGTGCCGGTCTTGCCCGCGACGCGGTAGCCCGGCACGTCGGCCTTCTTGCCCGAGCCTTCGGTCACCACCATGCGCATCAGGCGGCGCATCATCAGCGAGGTGCGCTCGGACACCGCGCGCACCCCCGGCACCGCCTCGCCCGGCTCCCGCGCCACCAGGGTGGAGGGGCGGAACACGCCGCCGTTGACCACCGCCGAGGTGCCGGTGGCCACCTGAAGGGGCGACACCGACATGCCGTGGCCGAAGGCGACGGTGGCGACGGTGATGTTGGACCAGTTGCCGGCGGGCACCTGCGGCGCGCCCACCTCGGGAATTTCGAGGGCGGCGGGGCGGGTGAGGCCGAAGCGGTCGAGATAGGCGCGCTGGAACTCGGCGCCGAATTCCAGAGCCATGCGCGCCGAGCCGATGTTCGACGAGTTGATGAGGATGTCGGACACCGACGCCGGACCCTTGAGGGCGTGGATGTCGTTGATGGTGTAGTTGGCGATCTTGAGCGGGCTGGTGTCGTAGCGCGAGGTGGCCTGGATCTTGCCGCTTTCGAGCGCGATCGCGGTGTTGAACACCTTGAAAACGCTGCCCATTTCGTAAACGCCCAAGGTCGCGCGGTTGAACGCCGCGTCGTCGGTCATGGTTTCCGGGCGGTTGGGGTCGAAATCCGGCAGGGAGACCAGCGAGATCACCTCGCCGGTGCGGGCGTCCTGCACCACCGCCGCCGCGCCCTCGGCGCGGAAGGTGGCGATCGCCTCGTTGAGGATGCGCACCGCCGCCGTCTGCACCCGCAAATCCACCGAGAGCCGCAGCGGCTGGCCGTCCTTCAGGCGATCCTCGAAGCGCTTCTCGACTCCCGAGATGCCGCGGTTGTCCACGTCGGTCTTGCCCACCACGTGGGCGAACAGGCCGCCCTGAGGGTAGACCCGCAGCTCGCCGTCCTCGAACCCGAGGGCGGGCACGCCCAGGCGGTTGACCGCGAACTGCTGCGCCGGGGTGAGGTGGCGGTGGAGGTAGACGAACGCCTGCCCCGACTTCAGCCGCTCGACGGTGCGGGCGAAGTCGATCTCCGGGAGGATCTCCTTGAGGTCGCGGGCGATCTTCTCCGGCTCGCGGACGATGCGGGCGTCGGCGTAGAGGTTCACCGTCGGCAGGTTGGTGGCGAGCAGCATGCCGTTGCGGTCGGTGATGTCGGCGCGCACCGTCTTCATCGGCAGCTCGGGCTGCGGCACCGCGCGCGCCATCTGGACGGCGCCGGGGTGGAAGGCCACGTCCACCAGCCGCACCGCCACCGAGAGGAACAGCAACAGAAAAACCCCGCCGGCGAAGGCGAGGCGGTTGCGGCCGGTCTCGAGCGCGGTCTTGGCGGTGCCCTCGACCCGCACCAGCCCGGGGCGGGCGGCGGGGGTCGGCTCCGGCAGGTCGACGCCGGGCACGATGGCGGGCGCACTCCTGCGGCGGATGATCATGGCACGGTCCTCCGGCTGGCAACCTCGGGCGCGCCGGGCAGGGGCGCGGGGCGGGCGGGCTGCTTGGCGGTGCGGGCTTCCGGTTCGGCGGGGTCGGCGAAGGGCAGCGCCTTGACCGAGGCGATCTGCGCCGGGGCGACGGGGGCGAGCTTGAGGTAGGCGTCGGCGAGGCGCTTCAGTCGCGACGGGTCGTTGAGGTGGCTCCACTCGGCCTTGAGCACGCGGATCGCGTCGCGGTCGGAGCGGATGTCGCGCTGGAGGGTGGCGAGGCGGGTTTCCATGTCCTGCACGCGGGTCTTCACCGCCACCAGACCGACGCTGATGACGCTGAACAGGAACGCGGTGACGACGATCAGACGGATCATGCCGGACCTCCTTCGGTCCGCACCGCGACGCGCAGCCGGGCGCTGCGGGCGCGCGGATTGAGGCGGGTTTCGCTGTCGCCGGCGACGATCGGCCGCCGCGACGGCAGGGTGAACGCCGGCGCCTCGGCGGGCGCGGCGTGGGGCATGTGGCGCGAGGGCGCGGCGGCGCGGCCCGCCCGCGCGTCGAGGAAGCGCTTGACGATGCGGTCCTCGAGGGAATGGAAGCTCACCACCGCGAGCACGCCGCCCGGCGCCAGCAGCTCCACCGAAGCGGCGAGCGCGCGCTCCAGCTCGCCCAGCTCGTCGTTCACGGCGATGCGCAGGGCCTGGAAGGTGCGGGTCGCCGGGTCGATGCCGTCCTTCGACGGCCGCACCGCGCCGCGCACCGTGGCGGCCAGTTGCAGGGTGGTGGCGAAGGGCGTCAGCGCCCGGTCGCGCACGATCGCGGCGGCGACGCGGCGGGAGGCGCGCTCCTCGCCGTATTGGTAGATCACGTCGGCCAGTTCGGCCTCGGGCAGGGTGTTGACGAGGTCGGCGGCGGTGGGGCCGTCGCCGCCCATGCGCATGTCGAGCGGTCCGTCCTTCTGGAACGAGAAGCCGCGCGCGGCCTGGTCGATCTGCATCGAGGAGACGCCGATGTCGAGGGCGATGCCGTTCACCCGGCCCTTCGCCGCCACCGGCACCAGCGACGCCATGTCGCCGAAGCGGCCGGGCAGGAACTCGAAGCGGGCGGGGAACGAGCGCGCCACCTCGGCCGCCGCCGTGGCGGCGGAGGGATCGCGGTCGATGGCGAAGACGCGGCAGTCGGCGGCGCCGAGGATCGCGCGGGTGTAGCCGCCCGCGCCGAAGGTGCCGTCGACGTAGACGCCGCCGTCCTTGGGCTTGAGCGCGCCCACCACCTCGGGCAGCAGAACCGGGATGTGCGGCGTCATGATCCGGCCTGCCCGCGCAGCACCATCGACAGACCCTTGTCGCGGGCGCGCTGCATCTTCGCTTCCATGTGGGCCTGGTATTCCTTGGGGCTCCAGATCCGGAAGGTGCGGCCCATGCCGGTGATCACCGCGGTATCGGCGATGCCCGCGTGACCCATGAACCCCTGCGGCAGGGTGATGCGGCCGGTGGTGTCCCACGGCAGCGCCTGCGACTGGCTGAAAATCAGGCTGGTGATGTCGTCCACCTCGTCGGAGAACAGGTCGAGGCCCTCGGTGGCCTCGGACATCGCGTTGATGCGGTCCCAGTCGCAGCACTCGATGCACGGCAGCTTGAAGTTCGGAAAGGCGACGACTTCCTGCATGCCTTTTTCGATCAACGGATTGCGCAACGCCGCAGGGACGGAGAGCCGTCCCTTCGCGTCGACCTTCACGGTCGTGGTGGAAATGAAGGCCCTGGCCTTCGTTCCTTCCGCCATGGTGTTGCGCCTTTCGTTGATGCGCCGCGTCCGGCGCGCCCCGCAAGTCCTCCTTGCATGGGTATTCATGGGGTAACATGGGAATGCTTGCCAGTCAATCAACGCGGCATGGGAAAAATCGCCGAAAACCCGTGGTTTTTCGGGGAGTTCGGCGAAACGCCCCGCGACTCGGGGTAAGGCGTTCGGAAATCTCGATTTTGCAAAATGCAAACAAACCCGACCGCAGCACTCGGCGGCGGGCGCACTTGTGACGTGCATCACTCGGGAATATTGGAGTTCTTGTTTTGTTCTACTTGGCGCCGCTTCGCCGCGGCGCGACGCGGGAGCGGCTCGGGGGAGAGAAAGCGCGTCAGGAGGTCTGTAAGCCGGGTTCTGTCCTCGCCCGGAGACGAGGGATGGCCATTCATCTAGGGCGACTGTTGCCAGGCGCCTCGAGCGACCAACCCGGACGACGGCGCGAAAACGTCGCCTGCCTTGCGGCGTGTCGTCCCTATTCGGTCTTGCTCCCGGTGGGGTTTGCCGTGCCGTCCCCGTTGCCGGGGCCGCGGTGCGCTCTTACCGCACCCTTTCACCCTTGCCTACCGAAGCCCGGAGGGCGTAGGCAGGCGGTTTGCTTTCTGTGGCACTTTCCCTAGGGTCGCCCCCGCCGGACGTTATCCGGCACCGTGTTTTCGTGGAGCCCGGACTTTCCTCGACCCCGAGTGTGCGGGATCGCGGCCATCCGACCTCCTGACGCGGGGGGGATATTAGCCGAAGCCCCGGATTATGCAAACGGCGCGTCGTCGCCCGCCGCCCGCAGCAGCCCGGCGAGGCGTTCGGCGGTCTCCCGGTCCGGCAGGCCGTCCACCCGGCTCTGGCGGAAGTGACGCTGGAACGCGGCGATCGCGGCGTGGGGGTCGGCGGTGTCGTAGCCGTAGCGGGCGAGGGCGGCGAGGGTGGCGGCCATGCCCCAGTGGGGCACCGGCGCCGGGGCGGGCCACAGGCCGACGCCGACGGCGGCGAGGCGGTCCCACGGGAACCGCTCGCCCGGGTCCTGCTTGCGCCGGGGCGCCACGTCCGCATGGGCGACGACGTTGCGCGGCGGGATCGGGTGGCGCGCCAGAATGCCGCGGCAGAGGTCGCACACCGCGTCCACCTGGCGGGCGGGAAAGTCGCGGTAGCCCCACTCGTGGCCGGGATTGACGATCTCGACGCCGATCGAGCGGTCGTTGACGTCGGCGGCGCCGCGCCACGCCGAAACCCCGGCGTGCCACGCCCGCATCGCCTCGGGCACCAGCAGGGTCACCGCGCCGTCCTCGTCCACCAGATAATGGGCGCTCACCTTCGCTGCCGGGTCGCACAGGCGGTCGCGGGCGGCGCGCGCGGTTTCCATGCCGGTGTAGTGGAGCACCAGCAGGTCCACCGTCGCGCCCGCAGGCCTCGGTTCGCAATTGGGCGAAAGCGCATCGGACATGGCGGCGGTTCCTTGGCGGTGGCGAAAGCCGAGTTATATGGCATTCGTCGCCCCGACGAAAGCCGGGGGCGTGCGAAGAAAGGAAACGCCATGACCCGGGAATTCTGGGACGAACGCTTCGGCGGCGAGGACTACGTCTACGGCACCGCGCCCAACGCGTTCCTGCGCGCCCAGGCGGAGCGCCTCGCGCCCGGGGCGCGGGTGCTCCTGCCCGGCGACGGCGAGGGCCGCAACGGCGTGTGGCTGGCGGAACGGGGCATGGAAGTGCTGTCGGTCGACGCCTCGCCGGTGGGGCTGGACAAGGCGCGGCGCCTCGCCGCGGCGCGCGGCGTGCGCATCGCCACGGCGTGCGCCGATCTGACGCGCTGGTCGTGGCCGGTGGCGGCGTTCGACGCGGTGGCGGTGGTGTTC
This sequence comes from Alphaproteobacteria bacterium, assembly GCA_030604885.1. Lineage (GTDB taxonomy): Bacteria > Pseudomonadota > Alphaproteobacteria > Rhodospirillales > Rhodospirillaceae > Oleispirillum. Next base: position 150,592 of record JAUVUZ010000002.1, read on the forward strand.
CTGCATCTGCCGCCGGAGGCGCGGGTCGTCGTCCATCGCCGCATCGTCGCGGCGCTGCGCCCGGGCGGCGCGGCGATCCTCGAGGCGTTCCGCCCGGCGCAGCTCGATTACGCCAGCGGCGGGCCGAAGGACGCGGCGATGCTCTACACGCCGGAGCAGCTGACGGCGGATTTCGCGGGCCTCGACGTGCGGCTGTGCGAGGAGGCGCTGGTCGACCTCGACGAGGGCGCCTTCCACGCGGGCGCCGCCGCCACCGTGCGCTTCGTGGGGGTGAAGCCGGAGGCGTGAGTCACAGCGAGCGTGCGCGGCGGCGCGGCCAGGCGAACTGGATCAGCGCCACCCCCGCCATGGTGACGAGGCCGCCCGAAAGCTTCGCCAGGGTGAACGGCTCGCCGAGGATCAGCACCGCCGCGATCACGCCGATCACCGGCGCCAGCAGGGTGAAGGGCACCACCAGCGACAGGTCGTGGCGCTGCACCAGGCCGTACCACAGGCCGTGGCCGACGATCGACGCGCCCACCGCCGAGAACAGCACGCCGCCCCAGCCGAACGCGCTCGCCGCCGAGATCGCCGCCATCTGGTCGTGCTCGAACAGCAGCGAGGCGGCGAGGGTCTGCGGCACCGCGAACAGCGCCGTGCCGCCGATGTAGGTGAGCGCCGGGATCGGCGGCACCAGCTTGAACAGGGCGCTCGAGAACGCCCAGCACAGCGCCGCGAACAGCAGCATCGCGATCGCCACCGGGTGGCCGCCGCCCTCGGGCGCTCCGGCGAGGATGACGATGCCGCCGAACCCCAGCACCACGCCGAGGCCGCGCTTGAGGCCGACGCGCTCGCGGAACATCAGCGCGCCGATCAGCACGCCGAACGGCACCGAGGCCTGCAGCACGATCGCCGCGGTGGCGGCGTCCACCGACACCATGGCGAAGAACAGGATGCCGAAGTGCAGGCTGCCCATGGTGAAGGAGAGCAGGATCAGGCTCGGCACCTGCGCCCGGCGGATTGGCGCGAACGGCAGGATCGCCGCCGCCACCATGGCGAACCGCAGCGAGGTGACGAGCAGGGGCGGCAGCTCGGAGACGCTGAACTTCACCGCCACGTAGTTGAGGCCCCAGCACACCACCACCAGGGTGGCGAAGAACAGGTCGCGGCCGCCGAGGCGGTCGCCGCTTGCCGGTGGCGTCACTTCAGGCCCCGCTGGCGTTTGATCTCCTCGAACGCCGCGTTGATCGCCGCCATCGTCGCGTTGGCGTTGGCCACCAGTTCGGGCGGCATGCCCTTGGCGATCAGAAGGTCCGGATGGTTTTCGCGGATCAGGCGGCGGTAGGTGTCCTTGACCTCCTGGTCGGAGGCGGAGCGCGCCAGCCCCAGCACCGCGTAGGGGTCCTCGCCGCTCGGCCGGGAGCCGGGGGCGCCGCCCGCCCGGGCGCGGGCGCGGATGGTCTCGAAATGGGCGGCGGAGAAGCCGAAGATCTGCGCCACCCGGGCGAGGAAGGCGGCCTCCGCCGGGTGCAGGTCGCCGTCCGCCTGGGCGATCAGGAACAGGGCGTGGAGCAGTTCCTCCAGCACCGCCGGGCTGTCGTGGAACAGCTGGGCGATCTGCCGCGCGTAGGGTTCGAAGCCCTCGGCGGTCTGGCGCGCCTGGTCGAACATCGCGCCGACCTTGGCCATGTCGTGCTGGGGAATCTGGAACAGCCGCTTGAAGGCGTCGATCTCGGCGCGGGTGACGACGCCGTCGGCCTTCGCCATTTTCGCGGCGAGGCCGATCACCGCGAGGGTGAAGGCGATCTGCCGCTGCTGTTCCGAATGGGGGGCGCCCTCCATCCAGGGCGGCAGGCTGGCGGGTTCGGCCCCGGCGATGCGTTTGTCGACGGCGTGGCCGATCGCCGCGCCCAGCAGCGCGCCCAGCGGGCCGCCGAGCGAAAACCCGGCCATGCCGCCGATGATCTTGCCCCAGATGCTCATGTGGTGGAGTCCTCAAGCCGAGGGTGTCTGCGCAATGGATAATCCGGGTTCCGCCCCGGGGCAAGGGGGCGGAACCGGGATCGGTTGGTTACTGCCACACCGGCTTGCCGAGGTGGATCTGGCTGTCGTCGGTGAGGATGCCGGTGGCGGCGCCCGCCGCGGCGCCGATCGCCGCGCCGGTCACCCAACTGCCGGTCATCGCGCCGATCACCGCGCCGCCCGCGGCACCCAGCCCGGCGCCCGAGAGGCCACGGTCGCCGGTGCTGCTGCCGCAGCCCGACAGGCCGAGCGCGAGGGCGGCGGAAAGGCCGATGGCGGCGATGCTGCGTTTGATGTTCATGTCCGTATGCTCCTGAATTCGCGAACTGCCCCCGATGTAAGCGCAACCGACTCGCGGGGGAAGTGATGTGCGTCGGGAATATAACGGAATATCCCGAAAATTCGTTGCACCGGCGGCGTCGCGGTCGATCCTTCGGACGGGTTGCGTTATTCTCGCGCGGTTTGCAAATTCTCTGGGTGTTTTGCGCGCGGCCGCCGGGGCCGCGCCCATGGGTCGGGATCTTCGATGCGGAAATCGTTGCGTTACGGGGTGGTCGCGCTGGCCGGGGTGGTGGCGCTGGCGGTGGTGCTGCCGATGGTGCTGGTGGACGAGGCGGCGATCAAGCGCCAGATCGCCCGCGCGGTGGAAGCCCGCACCGGCCGCACCCTCGAAATTCGCGGCGATCTCGATTTCGCCCTGCTGCCGACGCCGCGCATCGCCGCCGCCGACGTGCGCCTCGCCAACTGGACCGAGAGCGCCGAACCCTGGATGGTGGAAATCGCCCGCGTCTCCGCCACGCTCTCGCCCGCCGACCTGTTGCAGGGCGAGATCGTCGCCCGCAGCGTCGAGCTGGAGCGGCCGCGCGTGCTGCTGGAGCGCCGCGCCGGGCGCGGCAACTGGAACTTCGTGCCCGCCGGGGTGATGCCCGACCGCATCGGCCTGACCGGCGGCCTGATCTCCGCCGCCCACGCCCAGACCGGCGACGGCACCGCCAGCCTCGCCTTCCGCCGCCTCGCGGTGCGCGACGGCCGGGTGGTTTACCGCGACGCGGGCAACGAGACCGAGGCCACGGCGGTGCGCTTCGAAATGGAGGCCGAGGGCGCCGAGGGACCGTTCCGCGGCAACGGCGCCGCCACCGTCGGCGGGCGCGGCCTCGCCTTCGACGGCGACGTCGGGCGCATCCAGGGCGGCCGCGCCGTGCCGGTGCGGGTCAACGCGCGCTCCGGCGCCCTTTCGGGCAAGATCGACGGCCTCCTGCTGCGCGACACCGATTCCGGGCCGGTGCTCAAGGTCGCCGCCGACGCCTCCGCCCCCGACGCCGCCGCGCTGCTGGCGGAGTGGGGCGTCGCCGCGCCCGCCGCCCTCGCCGGGCGGCCGCTGGCGCTGGGCGGCCAGCTCCGCCTCGACGCCAACTCGGGCGAACTGGACGAGGGCCAGTTGCGCCTCGGCCCCGCCACCGCCGCCGCCGAACTCCAATGGACCCTCGACACGCCGCGCCCGCGCGTCGCCGTGCGCCTCGCCGCCCGTCATGTGGACCTCGACGCCTGGGGCGCCCAGCGCGCCGCCGCCGCGCCGGGGTTCTCGCTGGTCTCCGCCGCCGTCGCGCAGCAGGCCCCCGCGTCCGCCTTCGCCCTGCCGCTGCCCGCCGACGTCGACGTCGGCTTCGACCTTTCCGCCGCCACCGTGGTGTGGCGCGGTCAGGCCGCCCAGTCGGTGGTGGCGGAAGGCGAGATCAGCCGGGGCGACCTCGTCCTCAACCAGATCGCCGCCGAGCTGCCGGGGGCGGCGCAGGTGCGCGCCTTCGGCTTCGTCGGCGGCGACGCGCAGCGCAGCCTCGACCTCACCCTCCAGGCCAGCGCCGCCAACCTGCGCGCGGTGCTCGACTGGGCGGGGGTGGACGTGGCGGGCGTGCCCTCCGACCGCCTGCGCCGCGCCGGGTTCGCCGCGCAGGTGCGCGGCGGCCAGGGCGACCTGCTGCGGATGCGCGACATCGACCTGGTGCTGGATTCCACCCGCGCGCGCGGCGCCCTCGATCTGCGCTGGGCGGCGCGCCCGGCGTTCGGCCTGTCGCTGGCGGTGGACCAGTTCAACCTCGACGCCTACCGTTCCGTGGCGGTCGCCCCCAAGGCGACCGCCGCGCCCGCCGCCCTGGCAGAGGCCCAGGCGCAACCGCCCCAGCCCGCGCCGTGGCAGGGCTTCGACGCCAATCTCGACCTCACCGTCGGCCGCCTCACCGTCGGCGGCCAGCCCCTCGACCGGGTGTCCGCCAAGGGCGCGTGGCAGGGCGGGGTGCTCGACCTCGCCGGGGTGGAGGCGGACCTGGGCGGCGCCGGGCACCTGCGCGCGCGCGGCCGGGTGCGCACCGTGGGCGAGGGCGCGCCGCGCTTCGAGGGCGCCGCCGCCGAGGTGACCACCCAGCGCGGCGACCGGCTGGTGGGCCTGCTGCCGTTCGCCGCCCCGGCGTTCACCCGCGACTGGCGGGCGCTCACCGCCTCGGTCGCCGCCGAAGGCCCGCTCGCCGACTTGAAGCTCGACGCCGCCGCCCGCGTCGGCGATGTCTCCGCCAGCCTCGCGGGCCGCTTCGACGGCGTCGCCGGGCGCCCGGCGGGCGACGGCGAGGCCCGCCTCGCCGCGCCCACCCTCGGCGCCCTCGCCCGGGTGTTCGGCGCCGATCTCGCGCCCGATCTCGCGCGCAAGGGCAAGGTCGAGGCGGTGATGCCGGTGGTCGGCCGCGCCGACGGCTACGCCGTGCCCGCCCTCAGCATCAAGGCGGGCGACGTGGCGATCCAGGGCAGCGCCGAGGTGCGCACCGACGGGCCGCGCCCGTTCGCCCGCGTCCGCCTCGACGGCAACACCCTGCCGTGGCCCTCCACGGTGGCCGACGCCGCCGCGCCCGCGCCGGTGCGCCTCGCCTCCGCCGGATTCCTGCCGGTGGCGGCCCGGGCCGAGGCCCCGGCCCCGGCGTGGGCGGCGCTGCGCGAGTTCGACGGCGAACTCGACGCCCGCTTCGACACCCTCCAGGCGCCCAAGCTCCGCGCCGACGGGCTGGAGGCCGCGCTCAAGCTCAACCAGGGCATCGCCACCCTGGAGCGCGCCGCCGCCCGCGTCCTCGGCGGCAACGTCGCGGGCAGCGGCCGCGCCGATCTCACCGGCGCGGTGCCACGCCTCGAAGGGCGCCTCGACGTCAAGGACGTCACCGTCGCCTCCAACAGTCCGCTGTTCGACGGCAACGCGCCGCTCGCCGGGCGCATCGACCTCGAAGCCGAGGGCGGCGCCAGCGGCGCCGACCGCGACGCGCTGCTGCGCGCCCTCTCGGGCAAGGGGCGGCTGTCGGTGACCCAGGGGTCGTTCGCCGGGGCCAACCTCGGCGCCGTCAACGAACGCCTCAACCGCATCCGCAACCTGCAGGACATCCTCGGCGCGATCGAGGCGGGCAGCCGCGGCCGCACCGCCTTCGACACCCTCACCGGCACCTTCGTGGCGGACAAGGGCGTGGTGCGCTCCGACGATCTCGCCCTCTCGGCCCCGGCGGGCACCGCCAGCGCCAAGGGCAGCGCCGACCTCGCCGCCGAAACCCTGACCGCCGACCTGCGCTTCACCCTCGACAACCTCAGGGAGGCGCCGCCCCTCGGCATCAAGCTGGCGGGGGCGTGGGCGGCGCCGCGCGTCACCTTCGACACCAACGCCTTCCAGGGCCACGTGCTGAAGCAGGGCCTGGGGTCGTTCCTCAAGTCCCTCGCCAAGCCCCAGTCGGGCGAGCCGCCGGAACCCAGCGCCGCGCCCAAGCCCCGCGACGTGCTGCGCGAAATCCTCGCGCCGATCCCGCAGCAGTAGGGGTTCGCCGAAGTGCTGCCGGGGCGTTGGCCGTGGCGGCATGGACCCCCGGTCGAGCCGGGGGTGACGAGGAGTGGGGAGGCGGGCCGTAGGGGTTCGCCGAAGTCCTGCTGGGGCGTCGGCCGTGGCGGCATGGACCCCCGGTCGAGCCGGGGGTAACGATGTTTGGGTAGGTGGGTGAGCCGTCGAACCCGGCGCCGATTCCGCAGCCGGGGGGGCGGGACTTATCGGTTGAGGATCATCATCGGCGAGCTTTGGGTGCCGGGGACAACCAAGGTTCGGCTCTGAGGTACGAAGAGCGGTGCCGTCACCACTGGCGAGCGCCGTTCGCCATCGGGCGTTTCTGCCCAAAGGTCGATCCGCATGCTGCCGTTGTCCGCCTCGGGCGGTGCCCAGCCGCGGATCGTGTAGCTCTCTCCCGCACGCGCCTCGATCTGGAGTTCCGCGAATCCCGCCCGCATCGGCCATTTGACCAGTTCCAGATGCAGCGCCATCACGTGCGGCCCGGGAGTCAGAAGTTCCTTTGCATCCCATTCGAGGAAGAAGGACTGCGAAGCTTCGGTGGCTTTTCCGTCGATTCTGTTCACGACGATGCGAGTCCGGTATCCGGAAGGCTGGGAGACGTCGTTGCTGCCAGTGACCCACGCCCCCGCCTCCGGCGTCAGCCCGGGCGGCGGCGCGTAGGTGGTCTCGTGATGCCGGGCGCAGGCGGAGAGCGCGAGGGCGGCGAGGGCGATCAGGCAACGGGCGGGGGTCATTCCGGGCTTTCCTCTCGATCGTGGAGCTTGGCCTGCAACGCGCGCAGCACGTGGACGCGCAGCGCGCCCGAAAGGTTCACCTCCGGATCGTCGCGGCCGTGGTCGATCGCCTGCACCAGGGCGTGCAGGCTCATCCCCCGCTCGTGGGCGAGGTCCTTCAACGCGTCCCAGAACGGCTGCTCCAGGGACACGCTGGTGCGGTGGCCATCCAGGGTCACCGACCGCTTCTGCACGCCGTCGGTCATCGGCAGATCCTCCGTGCGAACGCCGCCGCCGTGTCGGCGGCCGAATCGAGCGCCGCCTCCGGCGCAAGCCCCGAGGCGCGGCGCGGCTTGAGCGAATGGTCGCCGTCGGCGATCCACACCACCTCCACCGCCGCCCCCAGGGCGTAGCCCGCCACCTCTTCCGCGCTGCCCAGCGCGTCCCGCGTGCCCTGCACCACCAGCACCGGGCAGGGCGGCGCCGCCAGGGGCAGGAGCCGCTCCGGCGTCGCCGCCTTGCCAGCCGGGTGGAACGGATAGCCCAGCGCCACCACGCCCGCCGGGGCGATTGCCGCCGCCGCCATCGCCGCCGCCCGCCCGCCCATCGACTTGCCGCCGATCAGCAGCGGCACCCCGGGAAACGCCGCCCGCGCTTCCGCCGCCGCCTCGGCGAAGCGCGCCAGAAGCACCGGCATCCGATCCGGCGGCCGCTTCGCCCCCGCCGCCCGCCGCGCCGCCATGTAGGGGAACTCGAACCGCGCCACCGCCACCCCGCGCGCCGCCAGCCGCGACGCCATCCCGGCCATGAACGGGCTGTCCATCGGCGCTCCGGCGCCGTGGGCGAACAGCAAAACCGCGAACGGGGCGTGGCTGGGGGTGTCGAAAATCATCGGGTTTCGTCCGTTGTGCGCAGGGGCGCCGCCCCTGCACCCCGCAAAGGGCCGGGGGCCCTTTGATCCCGTTCGTTCGCCGGGATCGGCCGGGGAGCCGTCGCGCGGCCGAGGGGCTGATCGCGCTTCGCGCAAAAACCCATCGGGGCCGGAGCCGAGGGAAACGCCGGGTGGGCGCTTCCCTCGCAAGGTTTTGGAACGGGCTAGATCTGCGCGTAGAAATCGTTGCCCTTGTCGTCGACGACGATGAAGGCGGGGAAATCCACCACCTCGATCTTCCAGATCGCTTCCATGCCGAGTTCCGGATATTCGAGGAGTTCGACCTTCTTGATCGATTCCTTGGCGAGCTGGGCCGCCGCGCCGCCGATCGAACCGAGGTAGAAGCCGCCGTACTTCTTGCAGGCCTCGGTGACCGCCTTGGAGCGGTTGCCCTTGGCGAGCATCACCAGCGAGCCGCCCTTGGACTGGAACTCGTCCACGTAGCTGTCCATGCGCCCGGCGGTGGTGGGGCCGAACGAACCGGAGGCGTAGTTGGACGGGGTCTTGGCCGGACCCGCGTAGTAGATCGGGTGGTTCTTGAGGTAGTCGGGCATCGGCTCGCCCGCGTCGAGGCGTTCCTTGATCTTGGCGTGGGCGATGTCGCGGCCGACGATGATGGTGCCGGTGAGCATCACCCGGGTCTTGACCGGATACTGGGAGAGGGTCTTGAGAATGCCCTCCATCGGCTGGTTGAGGTCGATGCTGACCGCCTCGCCGCCCAGGGCCTCCGACTTTACCTCCGGCATGTAGTGCGCCGGGTTGGTTTCGAGCTGCTCCAGGAACACGCCGTCGCGGGTGATCTTGCCGAGGCACTGGCGGTCCGCCGAGCAGGAGACGCCGATGCCCACCGGGCACGAGGCGCCGTGGCGCGGCAGGCGGATGACGCGCACGTCGTGGCAGAAGTACTTGCCGCCGAACTGCGCGCCGATGCCGTAGCCGCGCGTCATCTCGAACACTTCCCGCTCCAGCTCGACGTCGCGGAACGCCTGGCCGTGCTTGCCGCCCTGGGTGGGCAGGCCGTCGTAATAGTGGGTGGAGGCGAGCTTGACGGTCTTCATCGTCATTTCCGCCGAGGTGCCGCCGATCACGATCGCGAGGTGGTAGGGCGGGCAGGCGGAGGTGCCGAGGGTCTTGATCTGCTCCGCCAGGAACTTGCGCAGCGAGGCCGGGTTGAGCAGCGCCTTGGTCTGCTGGTAGAGGAAGGTCTTGTTGGCGGAGCCGCCGCCCTTGGCGACGAACTGAAACTTGTAGGCGTCGCCGTCGGTGGCGTAGAGCTCGATCTGCGCCGGCAGGTTGTTGCCGGTGTTGACCTCGTCGTACATGTCGACCGCCGAGTTCTGCGAATAGCGCAGGTTGAGGTCGCGGTAGACGTTGCCGACGCCCTCGCTGATCGCCGCCGCGTCGCCGCCGCCGGTCCAGACCTGCTGGCCCTTCTTGCCCATCACGATCGCGGTGCCGGTGTCCTGGCACATCGGCAGCACCATGCCCGCCGAGATGTTGGCGTTCTTCAGCAGTTCGAGGGCGACGAACTTGTCGTTCGGGCTGGCCTCCGGGTCGTCCATGATCTTGCGCATCAGCGCGAGGTGGCCCGGGCGGAGCAGGTGGTTGATGTCCTTGAAGGCTTCGTAGGTGAGAAGCTCGATCGCCTTCGGGTCGACGACGACGATCTCCTTGTCGCCGACCTTCTCGACCTTCACGAAGTCGCCGGGAAGTTTTCGGTAGGGGGTGTCGTCGTGGGCGAGGGGGAACATCTCGGCATAGGCGGCGTCGAACGGCATGGAAGGCTCCCTGTATCTGTGTGTGTCCCGGGTCGCTCCGCCTCGAGGTTTCTTATTTTTTGCGGAACGCGTCCAGCACCACCACCTTGCGGTCGCTGCCGGGCGACGGGTCGTCGTCGTCCGGTTTCGGCGTCGCCTCGGCGGCGGGCGGCGGAGGCGGCACATCCTCCGCGAGGTCGTCGTCGAGGAAGTCCTCGAAGTCGTCCTCGTACTGGAATTGCAGGCCGAACTTGGCCGACGGGTCGGCGAAGCCGGTGATCGCCGGGAACGGCACCACCAGGCGTTCGCGCCGGTTGTTGAAGGACAGGCTCACCGAGAAGCTGTCGGGCGCGTCGACGTCGACTCCGAGGTCCCAGTATTCGTGCTGCAGCACGATGGTGATGTCCTCGGGGTGCGCCGCCTTGAGGCCGGCGGGCATCGTCACGCCTTCGGCGTCGGTGCGGAAGGTGATGTAGAAGTGGTGGTCGCCCGGCAGTCCGTGGGCGGCGGCGCGGGTCAGCGCCTCCCGCACCACGCCGCGCAGGGCGTGTTCCACCAGGGCATCGTAGTCGAAGGAGGGATGGTTCTCCACAGGCGCGCCTCTCGTGTTTTGGCGGCCCATATTAGGCACGATCGCGCCATGGAGAAAGCCCCTAACGCAGGGGAGAGGGCGAGAAAAATCGGGGGAAGAGAAGCGGGGCGTTCTGTTGCTAGGTGCCCCATCCCCCACCTGATACCGCTCAAGGCACCAGGGATTGAGTTCGGTCAGGATACCGCTTACGCGGCAGCCAGAACCGGAGCGCGATTATCGTTCGCAGCTACTAAACGGCCCGATAACGGCGGAACCATGCCGAGCACAGCCATGATCTTTACCACGCGCGTCGATCCTGTTTCGCCCCCATGGCCCCGGGCTTTCCGGGATATGGTGGAGGCGCCGGGCACTGCCCCCGGGTCCGCAACGATTATTCCATCATGGGTTTAGCACCGTAGTCCGGTTGCCCGGACAGCCCATATATAGGGCGAACCGCCGCCCCGCGAAAGGGGAAAACCGATGGGGGTTGGAGCCGCGGGGCCGAGCCGGTATGCTCGGCCTCCGCTTTCGCCTTCGAGGATACGAGTCCATGCCGCTTTCCGCCGAACAGGCCGCCGAGATCGATGCCCTGCGCGCCCGGCCGCACGACACCCTGCGCCCCTCCGTTCCCGCCCTCGAGGCCCTGCTCTACACCGCCCTGCCGGTGCTGGACCACGGCTTCGTGCGGGTGATCGACTACATGGGCGACGACGCCGCGATCGTGCAGGCGGCGCGGGTGTCCTATGGCCGCGGCACCAAGAAGGTGTCGGAGGACCGGGGCCTGATCCGCTACCTGATGCGCCACCGCCACTCGACTCCGTTCGAGATGTGCGAGATCAAGTTCCACGTCAAACTGCCGATCTTCGTCGCCCGCCAGTGGATTCGCCACCGCACCGCCAACGTCAACGAGATCTCGGCGCGCTACTCGATTCTCGACAAGGAGTATTACATCCCGGCGCCGCAGCAGCTGGCGGCGCAGAGTTCGGTCAACCGCCAGGGGCGCGGCGACCTGATCGAGGGCGAGCAGGCGAAGGCGGTGCTCGACCTCCTGCGCGCCGACGCCGAGCGCTGCTACGCCGACTACGAGTTCCTGCTCAACGTCGACGCCGAGGGCAACCCGGCGGACGAAAGCCGCGACGGTCTCGCGCGCGAGCTGGCGCGGATGAACCTCACCCTCAACACCTACACCCAGTGGTACTGGAAGATCGACCTCCACAATCTCATGCACTTCCTCTCGCTGCGCGCCGACCCGCACGCGCAGTACGAGATCCGCGTCTACGCCGAGGAGATGCTGAAGGTGCTGGAGGCGTGGGTGCCCGCCACCTACGAGGCGTTCTGCGACTACCGCATGGGCGGCGCGACGTTCTCGGCGAAGGACCTCGCCGCGATCAAGGCGCTGATCGCGGGCGACACCCCGACCGCCGAGTCCGTCGGCCTGTCGAAGCGCGAATGGGGCGAACTGATGGTGAAACTCGGCCGGGAGTGAGGCGGAGATGCGGCTGAACTACAGCGTCGTCGATGCGTTCGCCGACTCGGTGTTCCGGGGCAACCCGGCGGCGGTGGTGACGATTGACGCCTTCCTCCCCGACGACACGCTGCGCGCCATCGCCGCCGAGTTCAACCTGAGCGAGACCGCCTTCGCGGTGCCGGAGGGGGAGGCGTGGAACCTGCGCTGGTTCACGCCCACCACCGAGGTACAGCTGTGCGGCCACGCCACCCTCGCCACCGCGTTCGTGCTGCGGCGGAAGGGCGTGCCGCTGCCGCTGCGCTTCCGCACCCTGTCGGGGGAGCTGCGGGTGGAGGAGGCGGAGGACAAGCTGGTGCTCGACTTCCCCGCTTGGCATTCCGAACCCGCCGAGGCGCCCGCCGGGCTGGCCGAGGCGTTGGGGGCGGCGCCGGTCGAGGTGTACAAGGCGCGCGACTGGATCTGCGTGTTCCGCACCCCCGCCGAGGTCGAGGCGCTGAAGCCCGACCACGTCAAGATCGCGGCGCTCGACGGCAACCGGGTGATCGCCACCGCCGCGGACGACGACACCTGCGTGATCGCCACTGCGCCGGGCGGCGCGCGCGCCGACGTCACCTCCCGCTACTTCGCCGCCAAGGTCGGCATCCCCGAGGACCCGGTGACCGGCGCGGCGCACACCCAGTTGGCGCCGTTCTGGTCGGCGCGGCTCGGCAAGGCGAAGCTGGTGTGCCGCCAGGCGAGCGCGCGCGGCGGCACCCTCTGGACCGAGGTGGCGGGCGACCGGGTGAAGATCGCCGGGCACGCCGTCGCCTTCGCCGAGGGCGTGCTCACCATCCCCGACTGAGGAGGCCGACGATGCGGCGTTGCGCGCTTCTGCTGCTGCCCCTGGCGCTCGCCGCCTGCGGCGACGACGGCCGCGACGCGGTGTGCGGGGCGGTGGACGCCAACCGCGCCCAGTGGCTCCGCGCCGAACGCATCGCCGACGCGGCGGAGCGGGAGCGGGCGCTCTCCGCCGCCGCCGCCGAGGGGCGGGCGCGCCTCGCCAAGGCGGTGGACGCGGGGCGCATCGCGGGGTGGAAGGTGGACGTGATGGCGGTGACCGCCGGGCTGCCGCGCCTCGGCATGGTCAAGTTCGCGCTGCCCTGCGCCGCCACCCTGATCGCGCCGGAACTCAACGCCGAGCCGACCGCCTTCGGCCCCGCCGCCGCGCTCAAGCCGGGCGATTCCGCCACCATCGACGGCGGCTTCGCCCGCTCGCTCGACGGCGCCCTGCCGTTCCTCGAACTCTCGGTCACCGACCGGGGCCTGATGACCGATCCGGAGTTCGTGATCCGCCTGGAAAAGCTCCGCCGCTAAACCTATTCGGCGCCGTAGAGGATCGCCTCGGCGATGGCGAGGTAGGCCTTGGCGTGGGGGCCTTCCGGGTCCTTGAGCGCCAGCGGGGTGCCCGCGTCGGCGGCTTCGCGGATCGCCAGGGTGAGCGGCACCGCGCCGAGGAACGGGGTTTCCAGCTCGCGCGCCGCCGCCTGGGCGCCGCCGTGGGAGAAGATGTGCTCGCGGTGGCCGCAGTTGGGGCACTCGTAATAGCTCATGTTCTCGACGATGCCGAACACCGGCACCTCCACCTTGCGGAACATCAGCAGCGCGCGGCGCGCGTCGATCAGCGCCAGGTCCTGCGGCGTCGAGACGATCACCGCGCCCGACAGCGGCGCCTTCTGGCTCATCGTCAACTGGGCGTCGCCGGTGCCGGGCGGCAGGTCGATCAGCAGCACGTCGAGGGTGCCCCAGTCGACGTCGCGGAACAGTTGTTCGATGGCGCCGGACACCATCGGCCCGCGCCAGATCACCGGGGTGTCGGGCGGCAGCAGGAAGCCGATGGAGATCAGCTTCACGCCGTGGGCCATCACCGGGATCATCCTGCCCTCGGCCATCGTCGGCTTGGCGCCCTCGCAGCCGAACAGGGTGGGGATCGAGGGGCCGTAGATGTCGGCGTCGAGCACGCCCACCTTGAGGCCCTTGCCCGCCAGCGCCAGCGCCAGGTTGGCGGTGGTGGTGGACTTGCCGACCCCGCCCTTGCCCGAGGCCACCGCCACCACCAGGCCGACGCCCGGCAGTTCGATCTTGCCGCCGGTGGGGTGCTGGCCGATGCGCGGGCCGGGCTGCGGCGCCTGCGGCGGCGCGGCGGCGCGCTCGGCGGTGAGGATCACGCTGGCGGCGGTCACGCCGGGCACCCGGGCCACCGCCGCCTCGATCGCGGCGCGGGCGGATTCCAGGCTTTCCGCCTGTTCCGGCCGGGCTTCGAGGGCGAGCAGCACGCGGCCCTCGGCGATGTCGAGGCCCGCTACCCGGTCGGATGGGTTCCAGTCCGCCACGGTGGCGGCGGGCGCGGCGGCGAACACCGCGCGCAGCACCGCCTCCGCCAGGGCCTCCTTGGGGTCTGAGGCCGTTGACACGCGTGGGGATTGTCCCGATATGCGGGGGAGAAACTTTCGCCAACTCACTTCGGTGGTCCGATCAATCGGGTGACAGGGTTCGGTCCTTCGATATAAGGTCTCGGGGACGGGGCAGGCAAACCCGGAATCCAAAATAAATCCAATCCAGAGGGGACAAGCGACGATGCCCTGGAATACCGGCAGCGGGAATGGAGGTGGGCCTTGGGGCGGAGGCAATCCGCCCGGCGGCACGCCGCCCAACAGCCCTTGGGGGAACGGTCCGCGCAAGGGCGGCGGACGCGGGCCGGGGCAGCAGCCCCCGGATCTCGAGGACATTCTGCGCAAGGGACAGGACCGCATGAAGGGCTGGTTCCCGCGCGGCCCGCAGGGGCCGAAGGCGGTGGTGCTCGGCCTCGCGCTCCTGGTCGCGGTGTGGGGCGTCACCGGGTTCTACAAGGTTCAGCCGGACGAACAGGGCGTCGAGCTGATGTTCGGCGAGTTCGTCAAGTCCACCGAGCCGGGCCTGCACTACTGGTTCCCCGCGCCGGTGGGCGACGTGGTGACGGTGTCGGTGACGCAGATCCGCCAGATCAACATCGGTGCCCAGACCGTCGACGAGAGTCAGCGGCGCTACGGCCAGGTGCAGCGCGCCAGCGACGACCGCCAGGTGCTGACCGCCGACCAGAACGTGGTGGACGCCGACTACTCGGTGTTCTGGCGCGTCGCCAAGGCCGAGGACTTCCTCTTCAACATCCGCGATCCGGAGGCGACGATCCGCCGCGCCGCCGAGAGCGCGATGCGCGAGGTGGCCGGGCGTTCGAGCCTCGACGAGCTGATGACCGACCGCAAGGAGGCCCTCCAGGCCGACATGCAGACCCAGCTCCAGGCGCTGCTCGACTACTACGGCGCGGGCGTCGCCATCACCGGCGTCAAGCTGCTCGCGGTCGACCCGCCGAAGCAGGTGATCGAGGCGTTCCACGACGTCAACAACGCCCGCCAGGACCTCGACCGCCAGCGCAACGAGGCGAACGCCTACCGCAACGACATCCTGCCGCGCGCCAAGGGCGAGGCGGAAAAGATCCTCCAGGACGCGATGGCCTACCGCGAACGCCAGGTCAAGGACGCGCAGGGCGAGGCGGACCGCTTCAATTTCGTCTACGACACCTACAAGGCGTCCTCGGGCGTCACCCGCGAGCGCCTCTACCTCGAGACGATGCAGGAGGTCCTCACCCGCTCCAACAAGGTGCTGATCGACCCGGCGCAGGGCGGTTCGGGCGTGGTGCCCTACCTGCCGCTGCCGGAAATCCAGAAGCGTAGCGGCGCACCCGCTCCCGCCAACGTCGCCAACATGCCGAACCGGGGGGCGAAATAACATGAACCGTCGTTACGCCGTCTTCGGCCTCGGGGCGCTGATCGCCCTGTTCGTCGCCGCCAACAGCATGTTCGTGGTGCACCAGACCAAGCAGGCGCTGGTGCTGCAGTTCGGCGACCCGCGCGCCGTCTATCAGGAACCGGGCCTCTACTTCAAGCTGCCGTTCATCCAGGAAGTGGCGATGTACGAGAAGCGCATTCTCGACCTCGACCCGGAATCCGAGGAGATGAACCTGCGCGACCAGCGCCGCATCATCGTCGACCTCTACGCCCGCTACAAGATCACCGACCCGCTGCAGTTCCGCAAATCCGCGGGCAGCGAGGCGGTGCTGCGCGAGCGCCTGGGCCGCGAGCTCAACAACGCCGTGCGCGTCGAGGTGGCGAAGGTGCTGCTCACCGACATCCTCTCGGAAAAGCGCGCGGCGGTGATGGAGAACATCAACAAGGCGATGACGGTGCGCGAGCGCGAGTTCGGCATCGAGGTGATCGACGTCCGCATCGGCCGCACCGAACTGCCGAAGGACACCGCCGACGCCCTCTACAACCGCATGCGCTCCGACCGCTTCGCCGAGGCCGCCCGCTACCGCGCCGACGGCGCCGAGCTGAAGGCCCGCATCCAGGCGGAGGCGGACCGCGAGCGCACCGTGATCCTCGCCGAGGCCCGCCGCCAGGCGGTGGCGATGCGCGGCGAGGGCGACGCGGAGCGCAACCAGATTCTCGGCGCCGCCTACGGCCGCGACCCGGAATTCTTCGCGTTCTACCGCTCCATGGAGGCGTACCGCGAATCCCTCGGCACCGACACCACCCTGGTGCTGTCGCCGGATTCCCACTTCTTCCGCTACTTCGGGCGGATGGGCGGCAAGTAAGATCAGACGGAGGTTACGCATAGTGTCGGATCCGCAACTGACGACCCGCGGGCGCCGGGGCTTCGGCCCCGGCCTCCGCGCCTGGGTGCGCGCGCTCGGCGTGCTGGCGATCGTCCTGATGGCGGCGCCGCTGCCGGCCCTCGCCCGGCCCGCGCCGGACAGCTTCGCCGATTTGGCGGACAGGCTGCTGCCCGCGGTGGTCAACATCTCCACCACCCACGACGCGGAGAGCGCCGAGCCGCTGATTCCCGGCCTGCCGCAGTTGCCGCCCGGTTCGCCGTTCGAGGAGTTCTTCAAGGACTACTTCGAGCGCTTCCAGAACCAGCAGCCGCCCGGCGCCAACCCGGCGCCGAAGCGCAAGACCCGCTCCCTCGGCTCGGGCTTCGTGATCAGCGCCAAGGGCCTGATCGTCACCAACAACCACGTCATCGACGAGGCGACGGAAATCGTCGTGGCGTTCCACGACGGCCGCGAGGCCCCCGCCAAGCTGGTGGGCCGCGACGCCAAGTCGGACATCGCGCTGTTGCAGGTGGAGCCGAAGGCCGACCTGCCGTTCGTCGAGTTCGGCGATTCCGACAAGGCCCGGGTGGGCGACTGGGTGCTGGCGATCGGCAACCCCTTCGGCCTGGGCGGCAGCGTCACCGCGGGCATCGTCTCGGCGCGCGGGCGCGACATCAACGCCGGTCCCTACGACGACTTCATCCAGACCGACGCCTCGATCAACCGGGGCAACTCGGGCGGGCCGATGTTCGACATGGACGGCAAGGTGATCGGCGTCAACTCGATGATCTTCTCGCCCTCGGGCGGCTCGGTGGGCATCGGTTTCGCGATTCCGGCGCGCACCGTGCAGCAGGTGATCCGCGACATCCAGCAATACGGCCACGCGCGGCGCGGCTGGCTGGGCGTTACCATCCAGCAGGTCACCGAAGACATCGCCGAAAGCCTCGGCATGGATCACCCGGTCGGCGCCCTGGTGCAGGGCGTGCAGTCGGGCAGCCCGGCCGCCGAGGCGGGCATCGAGGAGGGCGACGTGATCGTCTCCTTCGACGGCAAGGCGATCGAGGAAATGCGCCGTTTGCCGCGCATCGTCGCGGAGACCGAGATCGGCAAGTCGGCGACCGTCGAGCTGGTCCGCAACGGCAAGCGCATGACCAAGAAGGTCAAGGTCGGCGAGCTTCAGGACGAGATCAAGGCGGCGGAAGCGGCCAAGCGCCCCGCCCCCGGCAAGTCCACCGGCCCGGCGGCGGAGGTCAAGACCCTCGGCCTCACCGTCACCGCGCTCACCCCGCAGATGCGCGAGAAGTACGGCGTCGGCGACGACGTCAAGGGCGTGGTGGTGATCTCCGTCGAGGCGGGCGGCCAGGCCGCCGACAAGGGCGTGCAGCCCGGCATGGTGATCGAGGCGGTGACGCAGCGCCCGGTGACCACGCCGGACGACCTGCGGGCGGGAATCGAGTCCGCGCGCAAGGCGGGCCGCCAGTCGGTGCTGTTGCAGGTGCGCCTGGGCGACCGCAAGCGCTTCCTCGCGCTGCGCATCGACGACGCCAAGAAATAACCCTCCGCCCCACGGGGTGCGCGGGTGCGAGGCCGGGGGAGACCCCGGCCTTTCGCTTGCCCGCCGCGCCGTGGTATGACGGAGCCATGGCGCGAATCGATTTCTACCACTTGCAGAAATGGCCCCTCGAACGGGCGCTGCCCGAACTCCTCGAACGGGTGCTGGCGCGCGGCCTGCGCGCGGTGGTGACCACCGGCTCGGCGGACCGGGCGAAGGATCTCGACGCGCTGCTCTGGACCTATGCCGACGACTCCTGGCTGCCGCACGCCGCCAAGGGCGGCGCCGAGCCCGCCGAGCAGCCGGTGTGGATCACCGACGAAGCCGAAAACCCCAACGCCGCCAACGTTCTCGTCATCACCGAGGGGGCGGATTTCCTCGATCCCGCCGGGTTCGAACGCTGCCTCGACATTTTCGACGGCGCGGTGCCCGACGACGTGGAGTCGGCGCGCCGCCGCTGGACCCGGCTGCGCGACGCCGGGCACGATCTCAGCTATTGGCAGCAGGACGAGAACGGACGCTGGACGCAGAAGGCGAATTCGGCCAAAAGCTGATAAACCGGGTGAGGGCGGCACGGCACGAAGGCGGCCCCGTCCCGGAAAGGTTCCCGAGAAGCGGAACCCGTGGGGATCGAGGGAAAGGACGCGGCGATGTCGAACCGACGCGCGGCATTCGAGGTGCAGGTTCTGGTCGCCAAGAACTGGACGGTCAAGAACCTCTACGACGACGAGGACGCCGCCAGGCAGGCGTCCGAGGCCGAACTCAAGTCCGGCCGGGTCGAGGGCGTGCGCGTCTACCGGTTGTGGAAGCGGGTGGACGGCGAACACGCGGAAAAGCTGGTGTTCGAGAAGATGGGCGCGGTCAAGCCGCTGCGCGACGTACGCGTCACCCCCGTCGACAGCGCGCCGATGTGCCGCGAAGAGGCGGATTTCCTCGGCCACGAGAGCCTCGCGCTGATGGCGCGGCTGTTCCGCAAGTATCTCGACGAAACCTGCCTCACCCCCACCGAGGTGCTGCACGTCTGGCGCGAGTATCAGCGCGCGTGGGACACCGAATCCATCGTCATGTCCGGCGTCGACCGGGTCGCCCTGGTGCAGACCCGCGGCTCGGAGATCGCCCCCAAGACCCGCGCCGACGAGATCTATCGCGCCGTCGAGGGCATCGGCGCCCGCGCCCGCCGCGCCGACCGCCGCAAGGACCTGCCGCGCCGGGTCGGCGCCAGCTTCGGCGCGGTGTTGCGCGCCGAGGGAGACGCCGACCCGTTCGACGGCGTCTTCGCCGCCCACGTGGTGCTGGCGCGCGACCTTTCCGAGCGCCGCGATTGGCTCGGCAAGCTCGAACGGCTGGGGGAACTGCTGGCCGCCGAAACCGACGCGGAGGCCCGCGGCGTTCTCGATTCCGTCGCCGCCCAGGTGTTCATGAGCCGCGACGTGCTGATCGACGCCCTCGGGCCGCGCTCCAACCTCGCCGCCGCCATCGACGCGCTGCTGCCGCTGCTGGCGGGCGGCGCGCCCGCCTTCGACGCCGCGCTGCCGCGCCGCGAGGTGTTCGTGCGCGGGCTGGCCGGCGGCGCCCTGCCGCTGCTGCGCGCCACCCTGGTGGAGCGCTGCCTGAAGATGATCGCCGGGCCGGGCGAACTCTCCCGTTTCGACGCCAGCCGCGAGGATGCCTGCTTCCGCGCCCTCGCCAACCGCCTCGTCGGCCCCGCCGGCGTGCTGGAGGGGGAGGCGGGGGCCGCCGCGCTGCTGGAGCGGGCCGCCACCTTCGTCGTCGAGGGCGGCGTCACCGGCCGCAAGCGCGCCCTCGACTGGCTGCTGATGGCGCTGGAGGGCGCGCCGCGCCGCATCGCGCTGCTGCGCTGCCTCGACGCGCCGCTGACCCGCGAGCCGGAGGTGCGGGTGGCGCTGTTCGAGGCGCTCAAGCGCACCGTCGGCGGCGCCACGCTCGCCGATCTCGCCCCCGGCGCCGACGACCCGCTGGCGCCGCTCGCCGCCGCCGCCGAGCTTTCGCGCTGG
This sequence comes from Alphaproteobacteria bacterium, assembly GCA_030604885.1. Lineage (GTDB taxonomy): Bacteria > Pseudomonadota > Alphaproteobacteria > Rhodospirillales > Rhodospirillaceae > Oleispirillum. The sequence continues at coordinate 170,125 of JAUVUZ010000002.1, forward strand.
CTGGCGTCGCGCTTTCCGCCCAAGGCGGCGGAGCCGCTGTGCGCGCGGCTCGACGGCCTGTCCGCCGAGCATCTCCTCGTCCACCGCGTCATCGAGCGCATCGACCGGCCCGACTTCGGCCTCGCCCAGCGCGCGACGCGGTTGCTCAGCTTCCTGCTTTCCGGCACCTTGACCGAGGGCCGGGCGACGGAGCTGGCGCGCGGGCGCATCCGCGACCATCTCAGGCGTCCCGATTTCGTCGAGGCGTTCGCCGTCGGCTTCGCCGACGCCGCCGCCTGCGAACGGGGCCTGAGGGAGCTGCACGCGCTGATGACCCGCGCGGGCATCTCGGCCGACGCGTAACGATCGGAAGGATGGGGAATGCTGACTGCGGTGGTGGTGGTGCTCGTGCTGGTGTTCGGCCTCGGCGTCGCGATGGCGGCGCGCTATTTCCCCGACCGGCGGCGCATGCCCGCCAGCCCCGACGTCGCCCGTTTCGTCGGCGAGGTGCGCAGCCGCAAGCTGTTCGGCCCCGAGGGCTGCGACGACCCGGGCATCCGCAGCCTCGCCGCCGCCTACGGCTTTCGCGTCGTCGACCGCGACGGCACCATCCTCAAGCTGCGCCGCGACCTGTGGGCCAAGTTCAAGAGCTTGAGCGCGGGCGGGCGGCTGCTCGGCATCCTGCTGTTCCCGCTCTCCGTCACCTTCGCCGCCGGGCTGCTGACGGGCCTGGGTTGGCGCCGCGGCTACGACGAACTCGTCCACCTGGATTCGGTGGCGCGGGGTTTCTAGTCGGTCGTTTCGGTGTCGTGACGTTCCAACTGCCATTGCAGGTGACGGCGCACCGCGGGCCATTCGGCGGCGACGATGGAATAGACGCAGGTGTCGCGCAAGGAGCCGTCCTTGGCGCGCTGGTGGGCGCGCAGCACGCCGTCGAGCTTCGCCCCCAGGCGCTCGATGGCGCGGCGGCTCTGCTGGTTGAGAAAATGGGTGCGCAGTTCCACCGCCGGGCAGCCGTAGACCTCGAAGGCGTGGCCCAGCAGCAGCAGCTTGGCCTCGGTGTTGAGGCCGGTGCGGTGGACCGAGGCCGCATACCAGGTGGAGCCGATCTCGACCCGGGGCAGGGCGGCGTCCACGTTCATGAAGGTGGTCATGCCGACGATCCGGCCGGAGCGGCGGTCCGCCACCGTGAAGGGCAGCATCGTGCCCGCCTTCAGCAGCTCCAGCCGCCGCGCGATTTCCGCCGACATCGCCTCGGGCGCGGGGACGCTGGTGTACCACAGCTTCCACAGCTCGCCATCCCGCGCCGCCGCCACCAGGGCGTCGTGGTGCTCGGGCGCGAGCGGCAGGAGTTCGACGATGCGGCCGCGCAAGGCCTCGGGAAGCGGAAGCGGGGGTGCGGACATCGGAGTCTCCTGGCGGGCCTAATAGATGTCGATCTGATAGCGGAAGGTGTCGGCGGCGCCGGTCGAGCGGCGCCATTCGAGCGGCTGGCGGTCGTAGCCGAGGGCGAGGCGGTCGATCACCACCACCGGCCGTCCTTCGGCGATGCCGAGGGTGCGGGCGGTTTCGGCGTCGGCGGCGTCGACCGTGAGGGTTTCCCGCGCCGACGCCACCACCCGGCCGCAGTGCGCCTCGTAGAACGGATAGAGCAGGTTGCCGAATTCGGCGATGTCGATGTCCATGAGCTTGGCGAAGGCCGTCTCGGGCAGCCAGATTTCCTCCACCAGCACCACCGCGCCGCCGAGCAGGCGCAGGCGGTCGAGGCGGATGGCGCGGGCGCCCGGCTCCAGGCGCAGCGCCTCGGCGACCGCCTCGGGCGGCGTGCCGAGGCTGCGCGCCAGCACCTTGCCGTCGGGGACGATGCGCTTGCCCTGCGACGACAGCAGCCGGAAGAACCGGAACAGCGAGTTGTCGAAGCTCGGCCGCCGCACGAAGGTGCCGCGCCCCTGGTTGCGCTCCAGCAGGCCGTCGGCCACCAGCATCTCCACCGCTTTGCGCACGGTGCCGGTGGAGACGCCGTAGGCGCGGGTCAGCTCGGCCTCGGTGGGAATCGCCTGGTCCGGCCGCCATTCGCCGCGGGTGATCCGCCCCAGCATTTCATCGCGCAGACGGTGATAGAGGGGGAGGCGGGCGTCCTGCGGGAGGTGGGGCGATTTCATCTGGCGTTCCACGAGTCGTTGAATGTCGTCCCCGGAGAGGATCGCCGCCGGTTCGGTCCGCCGGTGCTCCGCGCCCGCCGCGCCCTTCGGGCACGGCCTGCCCGGTTTCGCCAAACCCTGCAATAACAGGCGCCTGGACCGATCTCCCGGGCGCGCGGACGCAGGCCGAGTCTACCTCGGGGGCGGCGGCGAGTCCACGGCTTGACGGAGCCGGGGAAGCTCCGTAGCCTGGGAGACATAAAACATATAGATGAATAAATGTTTGCATGAAAGTGCACGCGCCAGGGAGGCCCACATGACCGAACTCCGGGAGAGTCCCGCTCCGTCCGCCGTCGCTCCGATCGTCGGCATCGACACCCACGCCCACATTTTCGAACGCGGCCTGCCGCTGGTCTCCGGGCGCCGCTACACCCTCGATTACGACGCCACCGAAGCCGATTATCTCGCCCATCTCGACGCGGCGGGGCTGTCGCACGGGGTGCTGGTGCAGCCGAGCTTTCTCGGCACCGACAACGGCTACATGATCGCCGCGCTGCGGCGCCACCCGGGCAAGCTCCACGGCATCGCCGCGGTGGACCCGGAGATCGGCGACGCCGCCCTCGACGAGATGGACGCCGCCGGGGTGGTGGGCATCCGCCTCAACCTCATCGGCCTGCCGATCCCCGATTGCCGCGCCGAGCCGTGGGCCGGGTTGTTCCGCCGCCTCGCCGAGCGCGACTGGGTGGTGGAGATCCATCGCGGCGCCGCCGACGTGTCGCAGGTGGCGATGCCGCTGCTCGAATACGGCGTGCGCGTCGTCGTCGACCACTACGGCCGCCCCAACCCGGTTCTGGGCGCCGACGACGCGGGCTTCCGCGCCATGCTCGACCTCGCCCGCACCGGGCGGGTGTGGGTGAAGCTTTCCGCGCCCTATCGCGCCGAGGCCGACGCCGAGACCGAGGCGCGGATGTCCGACCTGCTGCGCGCGGCGTTCGGGCCGTCGCGGCTGCTGTGGGGCAGCGACTGGCCCCACACCCAGTTCGAGGCCCGCGCCAGCTACGACGCCGAGTTCGCCGCGCTCGCCCGCCGCGTTCCCGACGCCGCCGAGCGGCGCCGCGTTCTCGTCGACACCCCGGCGCGGCTCTATCGCTTCGCCTGAGGCGCCACTGTCGTCACAATCGCGCGTCGGCGCGTCGGGCGGGGTCTTCCGGCGCGAACCGGGGCGAACACGGGAGGAACGGGGAATGATGAGTTTGCTGGTGGTGCTGGCGATCGTGATCTCGATCGCCCTCGGATACCGCACCAAGATCAACACCGGCTTTTTCGCGATCGCCTTCGCCTATCTGCTCGGCTGCTTCGTGCTCGGCCTCAAGGCGCCCGAGGTGATCCGGATGTGGCCGATCCAGATCTTCTTCGTGATCTTCGCGGTGTCGGTGTTCTACAACTTCGCGCTGGTCAACGGCACCCTCGAAAAGCTCGCCGGGCACCTGATGTATTCCTGCCGGTCGTTCCCCTACCTGCTGCCGTTCGCGGTGTTCCTCGCCGCCACGGCGATCGCGGCGCTGGGCGCGGGCTTCTACACCGTGCTCGCGTTCATGGCGCCGATCACCCTGCTGCTGTGCGACAAGACCGGCATGAGCAAGATGATCGGCGCGATGGCGGTCAACTACGGCGCGCTGGCGGGTGCGAACTTCATGACCAGCCAGAGCGGCCTGATCTTCCGCGGCCTGATGCAGAACGCCGGGGTGGCGCCCGACGTCGCCTTCGTCAACGCCATCGCCATCTTCGCCAGCACGATGATCATTCCGGTGAGCGTGCTCGGCGTGCTGGTGTTCTCGAACGGCCACCGCGCGGCGATGAACGGCGCGGCCGACGCGGCGGCGCGTCCGGAGCCCTTCGACGCGACGCAGAAGACCACCCTCGCCCTGATCTTCACGATGATGGCGATCGTGCTCGGCGCGCCGCTGCTCCACCTCGCGTTCCCCGCCAACGCCGCCATCGCCTTCGTCAACGCGAAGATGGACATCGGCCTGGTGGCGAGCGTGTTCTCGGTGGTGGCGCTGCTGCTGCGCCTGGGCGACGAGAAGAAGGTGGTGGCGATGGTGCCGTGGAGCACCCTGATCATGATCTGCGGCGTCGGCATGCTGATCTCGGTGGCGATCAAGGCCGGGACCATCGACCTGCTCGCCTCGTGGGTCACCGCCAGCCTGCCCGGCGCCCTGGTGCCGCTGGCGATGGGCGTGGTGGGCGGGGTGATGTCGCTGTTCTCCAGCACCCTCGGCGTGGTGACGCCCGCGCTGTTCCCCACCGTGCCGACCATCGCCGCCGCCACCGGCATCGACCCGATGGTGCTGTTCGTCAGCATCGTCGTCGGCGCGCAGGCCTCGGCGATCTCGCCGTTCTCCTCGGGCGGCAGCCTGGTGCTCGGCTCGTGCGCCACCGACGAGGGGCGGGCGAAGCTGTTCCCGCAGCTCCTGTTCCACGCGGTGCCGATCGGCGGCGTGGCGGCGCTCGGGTTCGTCGCCCTGCTGTCGCTGGCGTTCCGAGGGTAGGGGGAGAGGGGCTCGGCCCTCTCTACTCCTGTTCCGCCTCGGCGGTCTCGTAGTCTTCCATCGCCTGCATCCACGCGGCCTCGGCCTCCGCGATGCGGGCGTTGAGGGCGCCCAGGTCCTTTTGCAGCGCCACCACCTGGGCGCCGCCCTCGCGCTCGTAGAGCTTCGGGTCGGCCAGCGCGTTTTCCAGCTTCGACGCCTGGGCCGAGAGTTTTTCCAGCGCCTTTTCCGCCTCCGTCACCTTCTTCTTCAAGGGCGCGAGCTGGGCGCGCTTTTCGGCGCGCTGGCGGCGGTCCTCGCGGCGGTCGGGGGCGTCGTCGCGCGGCGGCGCGTCGTCGCGGCCCTCGCGGGCGGCGGCGCGGCGCTCCTCCAGCAGGGTGCGGCGATAGTCGGAAAGGTCGCCTTCGTAGGGGGTGCAGGTGCCGTCGGCCACCCGCCACAGGCGGTCGGCCACCATCTCCACCAGATGGGTGTCGTGGGAGATCAGGATCACCGCGCCGTCGTAGGCGTTGAGCGCCGCCACCAGCGCCGCGCGGGAGTCGATGTCGAGGTGGTTGGTGGGTTCGTCGAGGATCAGGACGTGGGGCGCCTCCCGCGTCATCAGCGCGAACAGCAGCCGCGCCTTCTCGCCGCCCGACAAGGTCGAGACCTTGCTGTCCGCCAGCTCGGCGCCGAAGCCGAAACGGCCGAGGTGGGCGCGCACCTTGGTCTCGTTGGCCATCGGCATCTTCTGCGCCATGTGGGCGTAGGGCGTGGCGGAGAGGTCCAGCTCGTCGGCCTGATGCTGGGCGAAATAGCCGAACTTCAGCTTCGGCGAGCGGCGCATCTCGCCCTCCATCAGCCCCAGGCGGTCGGAGAGCACCTTCGCCAGGGTCGACTTGCCGTTGCCGTTGGCGCCGAGCAGGGCGATGCGGTCGTCGGTGTCGATGCGCAGGTCGAGCTTTTTCAGCACCGCCCGGCCGTCGTACCCGGCGACGCCGTTCTCGATCACGATCAGCGGCGGCGACAGCGGTTCCGGATCGGGGAAGTCGAAGGACACCGCCTTCTCCTCCACGATCGGCACCGGAACCTCCATCTTTTCCAGCATCTTGATGCGGCTCTGCGCCTGCCGCGCCTTGGTCGCCTTGGCGCGGAAGCGGTCGATGAAGCCCTGAATCTTGCGGCGCTGCTCCAACTGCTTGGTGAGCGCCTTGGCGGCGAGGTCGAGCTTCAGCCGCCGCGTCGTCTCGAAGGCGTCGTAGTTGCCGCCGTAGGCCACCAGCCGCTTGGCGTCGAGATGCACGATGCGGTCGGGCACCGCGTTCAACAGGTCGCGGTCGTGGGAAATCAGAATCAGCGTGCCGGGATAGGCGGCGAGGTGGTTCTGCAACCACAGCGTCGCTTCGAGGTCCAGGTGGTTGGTCGGTTCGTCGAGCAGCAGCAGGTCGGGGCGGGGGAACAGCGCCGCCGCCAGCGCCACGCGCATCCGCCAGCCGCCCGAGAACTGCTCCACCGGCAGGCCGTGCTGCTCCGCCGCGAAGCCGAGGCCGGTGAGAATCGCCGCCGCCCGCGCCGGGGCGGAATGGGCGTCGATGGCGATCAGGCGTTCGTGAATCTCGGCGATCCGCAAGCCGGACTCCGCCGCGTGCGCGGTTTCGAGCGCCGCCAGCTCGTCCAGCAGCGCCTTGCGCTCCGCGTCCGCGTTCAGCACCCAGTCGAGCAGGCTGGTCTCGCCGGAGGGGATGTCCTGCGACACCCAGCCGAGCTTGATCCGCGGCCGCAGCGCCAGGGAGCCGCCCGAAGGCTGCGCCTCGCCGCGGATCATCCGGAACAGGGTGGTCTTGCCCGAGCCGTTGCGCCCCACCAGGCCGACGCGCTGGCCCTGGGCGATGTGGACGGTGGCGCCCTCGAACAGGACGCGGGGGCCGATGCGGTAGCCGAGGTCGTTGATGTGCAGCATGGCGGCGGTGATACCACATGCCCCCCGGTCGGCCAAGTGGGCGGCGCGCTCGGCGGAATCTCCCTCATCCGCCCCTGAAAAAAATGCACCATCGCGCGGTTGCGTTCGGCATGGGATGCGGGTATGTAATGCGGCCAGTCTGGGCCTGCGTGCGGCGCATCCCCCCGGACGCCGCCGGTGCGGCCGTTCCCGGCCCCGGCGAACCTCACAGGACCAAACACAAGGAATTTCATGATGGGCGTTGAACGCACGTTCTCTATCGTCAAGCCGGACGCCACGCGCCGCAACCTCGTCGGCAAGATCTGCGCCCGCTTCGAGGAAGCCGGCCTGCGCATCGTCGCGCAGAAGCGCATCCAGATGACCCGCGAACAGGCCGAGGGCTTCTACGGCGTCCACCGCGAGCGCGCCTTCTTCGGCGAGCTCGTCGAGTTCATGATCTCCGGCCCGGTGGTCGTGCAGGTGCTGGAAGGCGAAAACGCGATCGCGCGCAACCGCGAGATCATGGGCGCCACCAACCCGGCCAACGCCGCCCCGGGCACCATCCGCGCCGACTTCGCGGAATCCATCGAAGCCAACTCGGTCCACGGCTCCGACGCTCCGGAAACCGCCGCCGAGGAAATCGCCTACTTCTTCTCGAAGTGCGAAATCGTCGGCTAAACCCGACACCCTCGCCCGAGATCGCGCAAACGGCCCGGAGTTCGCTCCGGGCCGTTTCGCATGTGGGGTGAAAACCAGGCCGGGTGCTGCCCGGACCCGCGAAGGGGCTTGGCCCCTTCGATCCCATTCGCTGGGGTTTTTTCCGCGAAGCGGGATCAGCCCGTCACGCCGCGCGATGGTCGTATCCCGCTACGCGGAAAAACCAAAACGAATGGGAGGTGCGGAGGGACCGAGTCCCTCCGCGACCTTTTTCTTTTCTAAATCTTGGGGTTCACCGCAGCATCCGGCAGCCCCGCTCCCGAAACGACGACGCGCTCGCCCTCGACGCAGGCGCGGCCGGTGGCAATCAGGCGGATGGCTTCGGGGTAGATGCGGTGCTCGCTCAGGAGCACGCGGGCGGCGAGGGTGTCGGGGGTATCGTCGGGGGCGACCGGGACGGCGGCCTGGATGACGATGGGTCCGGTATCGCAATCGGGTCGGACGAAGTGGACGGTGCATCCGGTGAAGCGGACGCCGTCGGCCAGGGCGCGGGCGTGGGTATCGAGGCCCTTGTAGGCGGGCAGGAGCGAGGGGTGGATGTTGACGAGGCGGTCGCGCCAGTGCGCGACGAAGCCGGGGGTGAGCAGGCGCATGAAGCCCGCGAGGCAGACGAGTTGGGCGTTCGCGGCTTCGAGTTCGGCGGTGAGGGCGGCTTCGAAGGGTTCGCGGCCGGGGTAGGCCTTGTGGTCGACGGTGGCGGTGGCGATTCCGGCGCGGGCGGCGGCGTCGAGGCCCGCCGCGCCGGGAACGTTGGCGACCACCCGCACGATTTCGGCGGGGAAGCCCGGATCGGCGCACGCGTCGATCAGGGCCTGTAGGTTGGATCCGCGCCCCGAGATCAGGACGCCGAGTCGCAGTCGGCTCATCGTTCCGCCCGGGTGCGGCGCGGGTCGAAGCCGGAGACGACGCAGGTGGGGTCTTCGGCGCCCGCCTCGATGCGGCCGATGTCGTAGACCGCCTCGCCCGCGGCTTCGAGGGCCTGGGTGACGGCGGCGACCGCCTCGGGGGCGACGACCACCACCATGCCGATGCCGCAGTTGAAGGTGCGGAGCATTTCCGGCAGGGCGACGCCGCCCTGTTCGGCGAGCCACGCGAACACGGTTGGCACCGGGAAGCGGCGGCCGTCGATCATCGCGTGCAGGCCCTTGGGCAGCACGCGCGGCACGTTTTCGGTCATGCCGCCGCCGGTGATGTGGGCGAAGCCCTTGACGCCGCCCGCCTTGATCGCGGCGAGGCAGGATTTGACGTAGATGCGCGTCGGCACCAGCAGCGCCTCGCCGACGGTTTTGCCCGGCGCGAACGGCGCGGCGTCGGCGAACGACAGGCCCGAGCGTTCGACGATGCGGCGCACCAGCGAGAAGCCGTTGGAGTGGACGCCGTGGGAGGCGAGGCCGAGGATCACGTCGCCCGCCCGGATGGTGCGGCCGGTGATGACGTTCGCCCGCTCCGCCGCGCCGACGCAGAAGCCCGCGAGGTCGTAGTCGCCGTCGGCATACATGCCGGGCATTTCGGCGGTTTCGCCGCCGATCAGGGCGCAGCCCGCCTGGCGGCAGCCTTCGGCGATGCCCGCGACGATGGCGCGCCCGGCCTCCACCGAAAGGCGGCCGGTGGCGAAGTAGTCGAGGAACAGCAGCGGCTCGGCGCCCTGGACGACGAGGTCGTTGGCGCACATCGCCACCAGGTCGATGCCGACGAAATCGTGGATGCCGGTGTCGATGGCGATTTTCAGCTTGGTGCCGACGCCGTCGGTGGAGGACACCAGGATCGGGTCGGTGAATCCGGCGGCGCGCAGGTCGAACAGCGCGCCGAAGCCGCCCAATTCGGTATCCGCGCCGGGGCGCATGGTCGAGCGCGCCAGCGGCTTGATCGCCTCGACGAGGGCGTCGCCGGCGTCGATGTCGACGCCCGCGTCGCGGTAGCTGAGGCCGTTGCCGCCCCGGCCGTTCTCGGGAAAACTGGAAATGGCCGCACCTTTTGTTAGAGTGGTCTCGCGCGTGGCGGATTTTTCCCGCCGACGCGGTTGAACCATACGGTTTCCGGCGCCTTTTTGCAAAGGCGCTCGCGCGGCTTTTTCGGCCGCGGGCGGAACGGGCGAAAGGACGAGGAAATGGGTCGCGGGTTGCGCGCCATGCTGGTGGCCGCTCTGGGTGTTCTGCTGCTGGCGACCGCCGGCGGCACGGCGTGGGCGGATGCCTTCACGGTGTCCGGGGTGCGGGTGGACGTGCGCGCGGCCTCGGCGGTGCAGGCGCGCGAGCAGGCGCTGCGCCAGGGCCAGGTGGAGGCGTTCCGTCGGATGATCTCGGTTCTGGTGTCCGAGGGCGACCGGGCGCGGCTCGCCGATCCCTCCGCCGAGACCGTCGAGACGATGGTGAGCGACTTCACCGTGGCCGACGAGCGCTCCTCGGCGACCCGCTACATTGCGGTTCTCACCGTGCATTTCGACCCGGCGCGGGTGAACGCCTTCCTCGGCGGGCGCGGCGTGACGGTGGTCAAGGGGTCCGACGAGAACGTGATTCTCCTGGGCGTCTACCGCGACGCGCCGGGTGCGGCGCCGCAGCTGTGGGAGGAGACCAATCCCTGGCGGCCGCTTTTGACCGACGCGGCGGTGTCGCGCGGGCTGTTCCCGGTGGTGGTGCCGCTGGGGGATCTGGAGGACGTGGCGCAGGCCTCGGCCGAGAAGGCGCTGGCGCTGGACGCCGCCGGGCTGGACGCGCTGATGGCGCGCTACGGCGCCGACGCGGTGGTGGTGGCCGAGACGGTGACCAAGCCGGGGCAGGGCGCGAGCCTCACCCTCAAGGGCTATCCCCGGGCGATTCCGGGGGCGCTGGCGCGGCTGGAATCGCCGATCGCCGACGACACCGCGGCGGCGCTGGGCGACCTCGCCGCCCACGCGGTGCTGGCGGTGGCGCGTGCCGCGCGGCCGCAGACCGGCGGCACGATGGTGGGCGAGTTCGACCAGCTGGCGATCCTGGTGCCGGTGCAGGGGATAGCCGACTGGGTGCGGGTGGAGCGCACCCTGCGGGCGCTGCCGGGGGTGCGCGGCGTCTCGCTGCGCGCCTCGCGGCCCGACGTGGTGCAGGCGGCGGTGCAGTATGCGGGCGACCCCGAGGCGCTGCGGCAGGCGATGGCGCGGGTGGGCTTCGGCGTGACGCAGCGTGACGGCTATTGGGAAGTCGTGCCCGGCGGCGAGCCGGCGACGCCGTTGCCGCGATGACCCGCGAAACCTTGATCGCCCAGCGCACCCTGCGGGGGTGGCTGATCGCCATCGCGCTGTTCTTCCTGACGCTGTACCTGCTGCGCGGCATGCTGCTGCCGTTCGTGGCGGGCTTCGCGCTCGCCTATTTCCTCGACCCCATCGCCGACCGGCTGGAGCGCGCCGGGATGCGCCGGGTTCCGGCGGTGGTGGTGCTGTCGGTGGCGTTCGCGCTGGTGGTGGTGGGGCTGGCGCTGGTGCTGGTGCCCGCGATCCAGGCCCAGGTGGTGGCGCTGATCGAGAACGCGCCGGGCTACGCCGACCGCTTCTGGGCGACCATCAGCCCGCATGTGGACTGGGCCATCGACCACCTGCCGCCCGAGCAGGTGCAGGCGCTCAAAGACGGCGCGGGCAGCTTCGCGGGCGGCGCGGTGAGCTGGGCGGGCGGCTTCGCCAAGGGGTTGCTGCGCCAGGGCTTCGCGGTCATCAACGTGGTGTCGATCCTGGTGGTGACGCCGGTGGTGACGATCTACCTGCTGCGCGACTGGGACCGCATGGTGACGCGGGTGGACGGCTACCTGCCGCGCGCCCACGCGCCGACGATCCGCGCGATCTTCGCCGACATCGACCGCACCCTCGCCGGGTTCGTGCGCGGGCAGGCGACGGTGTGCCTGTGCCTCGCGGCGGTCTACGGCGGCGGCCTCAGCCTGGTGGGGCTGGAAGCGGGGCTGCTGGTGGGCATCGGCACCGGGCTGCTGTCGTTCATCCCCTACGTCGGCAGCATCACCGGCTTCGCGATCTCGATGGTGCTGGCGCTGGTGCAGTTTTCCGACTGGCCGCACATCCTCGGGGTGATCGCGGTGTTCGGCGTCGGCCAGACCCTCGAAGGCTATGTCCTCACGCCCCGGCTGGTGGGCAACCGCGTCGGGCTGCATCCGGTGTGGGTGCTGTTCGCGCTGTTCGCGGGCGGCAACCTGTTCGGCTTCCTCGGCGTGCTGGTGGCGCTGCCGGTGGCGGCGGTGATCGGCGTGCTGGTGCGCTACGCCCTGCGCCGGTATCTTGCCAGCGGTGCCTACGCCAACGGAACGCCGCCCGCCGATGACTGACCGGCCTTCGCAATACGTGCTCGACCTGCCGCACCGCGCGGCGCTGGGGGGCGAGGACTTCTGGGTGTCCGACTGCCACGGCGCGGTGACGGCGTGGCTCGACGCATGGCCCGGGTGGAGCGCCCCCGGGCTGGTGGTGGTGGGGCCGCCGCGCGGCGGCAAGACCCACCTCGCCCGCATCTTCGCCCACGAGACCGGCGCCGAGGTGGCCCGCGCCGACGCCCTCGCCGACGACCTGCGCCTGCCCGCGCCCGGCGCGAAGGCGCTGATCGTCGAGGACATCGACCGGAACCCGGACGAGACCGCGCTGTTTCACCTCTACAACCGCGCCCGCGAGGCGGGGGTGTCGCTGCTGTTCACCAGCCGCGTCGCGCCCTCGGCGATTCCGCTCAAGCTGGCGGACTGGCGCTCGCGGCTGCTGACCTGCGCGGTGGCCGAGATCGGCCGCCCCGACGACCGGCTGATGGCGGCGGTGCTGGCGAAGCTGTTCCACGACCGCCAGCTTGTGGTGGGGGAGGCGGAGATTTCCTACCTCCTCACCCACATGGAGCGCGCCATCGCGGTGGCGGAGGCGGTGGTGGCGGAGGCGGACCGCCGCGCCCTGGCGCAGAAGCGCAAGGTGGGCGTGCCGATCCTCAAGGAGACCCTGGACGCCCTCAGCCCGGGTTGACCAAACTCTTGGGGGAGAAGCAGGCGAGGATGGCTGCGCGCCCCGGGCCGATTTCGCTCCACGCGGAAATCGGCAGGGCGAAGCCGACGGTGGCGCCGGTGGGGAAGCGCGTCAGCCCCGGGTGGGCCGCCGCCTCGGAGCGCCGCGCCAGCGTCCAGGCGAGGTCGAACAGGCCCGGGTTGTGGCCGACGATCAGCGCGGTCTCGGCATCCTCGGGCAGCGTCGCGGCGAGGCGCATCAGGGTCTGCGCCGAGGCCTCGTAGACCTGCGCGGCATAGTCCACCGCGGTTTCCGGGATCTCGGGCAGCACCGCCTTCAAGGTTTCGCGGGTGCGCCGCGCGGTGGAGCACAGCACCGCATCGGGCCGCGGCAGGCGGGCGGCGAGGGCGGCGCGGACCGCCGGGCCGTCGTCGATGCCGCGTTGCGCCAGCGGGCGGTCGTGGTCGGCCAATGCCGGGTCGTCCCACCCGGATTTGAGGTGGCGCATCAGGATCAGGGTTTTTGTCATGAAAACATCATCCTGGAAGGGGCCCGAGGTCCGCTATGCGAAGTGTTGGCTCTTTCGACGCCCGCGAGTTTCCGCCACAATGGACGCCGGAGTCCAGCGGCGCGTGAAGCCCGCGCCCTGTCATCGGAGATCGTTTGCATGAGCGGCGCCCAGCCCGTCCCCACGCCTGCCCCCGTCGACCTCGGGTCGCTGCCCGTGGACGCGCTCTACATCAACCGCGAGCTGTCGTGGCTGGCGTTCAACACCCGCGTCCTCGAGGAGGCCGACAACCCCAACCATCCGCTGTTCGAGCGGGTGCGGTTCCTGTCGATCTCGGCGTCGAACCTCGACGAGTTCTACATGGTGCGCGTGGCGGGCCTCAAGGGGCAGGTGGACGCGGGCGTCAACACCCCCTCCGACGACGGCCTCACGCCGGAGCAGCAGCTCGCCCGCATCAACGCCGAGGTGCGCAACCTCGTGGCGCGGCAGGTCAACACCTGGAAGTTCCTGCAGGCCGAGCTGCGCAAGGAAGGCGTGGCGGTGATCGAGCCGAAGGAGCTGACCCAGGCGGACCGCGCCTGGCTCGCCGAGCACTTCATGAGCCAGATCTTCCCGATCCTCACGCCGCTCGCGATCGACCCGGCGCATCCGTTCCCGTTCATCCCCAACATGGGCATGGCGCTGGTGCTGGAATTGCAGGCGAAGGCCCGGCCCGAGCTGTTGCACGCGCTGGTGCCGTTGCCCAATCAGGTGGGCCGGTTCATCCGCCTGCCGGGGGAGGGGATCCGCTTCATCCTGCTCGAGGCGGCGACGATGCTGTTCCTCGACCGCCTGTTCCCCGGCTACACCCTGGCGAAGAGCGGCCACTTCCGCATCCTGCGCGACAGCGAAATGGAAATCGACGAAGAGGCCGAGGACCTGGTGCGCAGCTTCGAAAGCGCGCTCAAGCGCCGCCGCCGCGGCCACGTCATCCGCCTCACCATGACGCACGAAATGGCGCCCGAGCTGCGCGCCCGCCTGTCCGACGCCTTCGACATCGCCCAGGAGGACATGTTCGACCTCGAGGGCATGATCGGCATCGCCGACATCAAGCGGATCATCGTCAACGACCGGCCGGACCTGCAATTCTACCCCTTCACCGCGCGCTTCCCCCAGCGCATCCGCGATTTCGGCGGCGACTGCTTCGAGGCGATCCGCAACAAGGACATGGTGGTCCACCACCCCTACGAATCCTTCGACGTGGTGGTGCAGTTCGTGCGCCAGGCGGCGCGCGACCCGGACGTGGTGGCGATCAAGCAGACCCTCTACCGCACCTCCGACGACTCGCCGATCGTCGCCGCGCTGGTGGAGGCGGCGGAGGCCGGCAAGTCGGTCACCGCGATGGTGGAGCTGAAGGCCCGCTTCGACGAGGAGGCCAACATCCGCTGGGCGCGCCGCCTGGAGCGCGCGGGCGCGCAGGTGGTGTACGGCTTCATCGACCTCAAGATCCACGCCAAGGTGTCGCTGGTGGTGCGGCGCGAGGGCGGCCAGTTGCGCTCCTACGTCCACTTCGGCACCGGCAACTACCACCCGATCACCGCCAAGATCTACACCGACCTGTCGTTCTTCACCTGCGACCCGGCCTTGTGCCGCGACGCCGCCAAGGTGTTCAACTTCATGACCGGCTACGCCCGGCCGGAGGCGATGGAAAAGCTCACCATCGCGCCGATCAGCCTGCGCGGACGCCTGATCTCCGACATTGAGCAGGAAATCGCCAACGCCCGCGAGGGCAAGCCCGCGGCGATCTGGGCCAAGCTCAACAGCCTGGTCGACACCGCGGTGATCGACGCCCTTTACCGCGCCTCCCAGGCGGGGGTGAAGGTGGAACTGGTGATTCGCGGCATCTGCTGCCTGCGGCCGGGCATCCCGGGGGTTTCCGACAACATCCGGGTCAAGAGCATCGTCGGCCGCTTCCTCGAGCACGCGCGCATCGCCTGCTTCGCCAACGGCCACGAGATGCCCTCGCCCCACGCCAAGGTCTACATCTCCTCCGCCGACTGGATGCAGCGCAACACCCTGCGGCGGGTCGAGACCCTGGTGCCGATTGAAAACCCCACGGTGCATCGCCAAGTCCTCGACCAGATCATGGTGGCGAACCTCAAGGACACCGCGCAAAGCTGGCTGCTGGAGCGCGACGGCACGTTCCGCCGCGTCGAGCCGATCGGCGAGGGCTTCAACGCGCACACCTACTTCATGACCAACCCCAGCCTCTCGGGCCGGGGCAGCGCCCGCGTCAAACGCGCCGACGGCGAGATTCCCGGCTTGTCCTCCGCCCGGGCGGGCAACTAAGATGCGCCCCGCGCCCGCTTCCCCGATGGCAGGCGACGGATTCAGCCAGATTCGGTGGGGCATGACCGCGCATCCTCTTCACCACGTCGCCGACGCGGCGGTTTCGGTCTCCGGCGACGGCCGCCCGGTGGGCGTCATCGACATCGGTTCCAACTCGGTGCGCTTCGTCGTGTTCGCCGGGTTGACCCGCGCGCCGGTGCAGCTGTTCAACGAGAAATCCGCCTGCGCCCTCGGCGCCGGGCTGCAAACCTCGGGCGTGCTCAACCCCTCGGGGCGGGATTGCGCCGTCACCGCCGTGGGGCGCTACGTGCGCCTCGCCCGCGCCATGGGGGTGGGGCGGCTCGAACTGCTCGCCACCGCCGCGGTGCGCGACGCCGCCGACGGCCCCGACCTGGTGGCCGAGCTGGCGCGCCGCTTCGACGTCGAGGTCAAGGTGCTCTCGGGCGACGACGAGGGGCGGCTCGCGGCGCTCGGCGTGCTGCTCGGCACCCCGGATGCCGACGGCATCGTCGCCGATCTCGGCGGCGGCAGCCTGGAACTGGTGGAGATCGACGGCGGGCAGGTGGACCCGCTCGGCCGCCTGCGCTCCTTCCCCCTGGGCGTGCTGCGCCTCGACGACATCGAGCGCGGCGGCGGCGAGGCGGCGGTGGACGCGGCGATCAAGGCCGAACTCGCCCATTCCCCCTGGATTTCCGAGCGCCCGGTGAAGACCCTCTACGCCGTCGGCGGCTCGTGGCGGGCGATGGCGAAGCTCTGCATGCTGCAGGAGAACCACCCGCTCCAGGTGCTCGACAAATACACCCTCAGCCGCGCCAAGGCGGTGGAGATGTCGGACCTGGTGGCGCGCATCGGGCGGCGCTCGCTCGACAAGATTTCCGGCATCTCGCGCCGCCGCCTGGCGGTGCTGCCCCACGCGGCGCGGCTGCTCCAGGTGCTGCTGGCGACGATCCGGCCGGAGCGCGTGGTGTTCTCGATCCACGGCATGCGCGAGGGGTTCTATTACTCGCTGATGCCCGACGCGATCCGCGATCGCGACCCGATCGTCGACATGTGCGAGGCGGTGGCGGGCAACGGCCACCGCTTCGCCCAGCAGCCCGCGGTGCTGATGCGCTTCCTCGACCCGCTGTTCCCCGAGGAGACCGACAAGCAGCGCCGCCAACGCTTCGCCGCCTGCATGCTGGGCGACCTCTACTGGGACGAACACCCGGATTTCCGCGGCCAGCAGGCGTTCTTCAAGACCCTGCGCCTGCCGGTGGTGGGCTTCGACCACCAGGACCGCGCCGCCCTGGCGCTGATGGTGCTCTATCGCTATCAGTCCTACGACGAGATCCACGACGCCCAGGACGTGCTGGCGCTGCTGAACCCCGACGACCGGGTGCGGGTGCAGGCGGTGGGCTGCGGCCTGCGCCTCGCGCACATGATCTCGGGCGGCGCGCCGGGAATCCTCGGCGGCTGCCGCCTGATCCTCGAACCCCGGCGGCTGGTGCTGCGCATCCCCGGCGACGACCCGGCGTTCGACATTCCCGCCTTCGACAAACGCCTCGAACGCCTCGCCCGCCTCCTCGGCCGCGAGCCGGCGATCGAAGTCGCCTAGGCTTCGGCGCGCAGCTTTTCCATCACGTCGGCGAGGGTGACGCGTGCCAGCTCGGCGCGGCGCGCGGTTTCGGCGCGCTCGATGAACTCGGCGAGCACCGGCTGGATGAAGCGCCCGACGATGCACACCGGGCTGGGCGGATTGGGGGCGAAGGCGGGGCCGTCGTCGTCGTCCACCGCGAGGGCGATGGCGGCGAGATCGATGGCGCCCGGCGCCCGCGCCAGGCGGTAGCCCCCGGCGCTGCCGCGCTTCGAGCGCACCAGCCCGGCGGCGCCGAGCGCGGCCAGCAGGCGGCGCACCACCACCGGATTGGTGTTGAGCGAGGCTGCGACGGTCTCGGAGGTGAGGTCCTCGCCCGGATGGTGGGCGAGCACGGCGCAGACGTGAACGGCTGCGGTGAAGCGGCAGTTGCGGCCCATGAAAGCCCTCCTTCGTAACAGACTAGGTTACCAATTCGGGAAAAATCAAGGCCCGGGCGCGCGGCGCTCGGCCCCGTCTCCGTTCGTCATTCCGGACGGGGTGGATTCCCGCTTTCGCGGGAATGACGGGGGGAGAGGCGGACGGCCGCGCGGTTCTATCCCATTCGTCATTCCGGACGCCGCGCAGCGGCGAGCCGGAATCCATGGGTGCGGCCGGGGGTGGAGTCCCGCTTTCGCGGGAATGACGAGGGGGGAGGGCGAGGGTTGCGGTGCGCGCGGGAGGAGGGGGCGGTGCGCGCGCGCGGTTCCGCCTTCATTCGTCATTCCGGACGCCGCGTAGCGGCGAGCCGGAATCCATGGGGGCGAGCGAGGGTGGATTCCCGCTTTCGCGGGAATGACGAGGGGGAGAGGGTGAGGGATGCGGTGGGCGCGGGAGGAAGGGGCGGGTGGGGCGCGCGGTTCCGCCTTCATTCGTCATTCCGGACGCCGCGTAGCGGCGAGCCGGAATCCATGAGTGCGGCCGGGGATGGATTCCCGCTTTCGCGGGAATGACGAGGGAGGGAGGGGAATGACGAGGGGAAGGGCCGGGAAGGGGCGGCGTCGAGGCCCGGGCGGGGCCTCGACGTGCGCGGTTACGCCGCGTCGGTGTCGGCGATCAGTTCGGCGGTGTTGCCGGAGGTGACGTCGGCGGCTTCGCCCACCGGCATCGCCTCGGCGTCGTCTTCCACCGGGATCAGCTCGATGCGGCCGTTGTCGGGCGAGATCGCCAGCGCGATGTGGCCGTGCTTGAGCCGCAGCGCGTCCTCGCCGAAGAGGATGCGGCGCCAGCCCACCAGGGCGCGCACCGGGGCCGCGTCGTCGGCGGCCAGGTCTTCCAGCTCCTCGCTGGAGGCGACGATCTTGGAGGCGACGCCGTGGGCGTCGCACTTGGTCTTCAGCAGCACCCGCAGCAGGTCCACCACCGGCGCGAGGCCCGGCGGGTGGTCCTTGTGGGGCGGCAGCTCGGGCAACTCGCCGACGGGCAGCGCGAGGCCGGTTTCCACCGCCTCGACGATCGCCTCGGCGGTCGGGCCCTCGGTCATGCTCTTGGGCAGCTGACGGGTATCGGCGAGGGCGGCGAGGCTGGTGGGGGCGGAGGCGGCGATCTCGAGCAGCGCCTCGTCGCGGATCACCCGCTGGCGCGGCAGGTCGCGGCGCTGGGCCTCCAGCTCGCGCCACGCCGCCAGTTCGCGCAGCACCGCGAGGAAGCGCGGGTTCTTGGTGCGCGACTTCAGGCGGCGGAACATCTCGCGCGGCTCGGCGACGTAGGTGGCCGGGTCGGCGAGGATTTTCATCTCCTCGTCGAGCCACTCGGAGCGGCCGGTGCGGGCGAGCACCGAGGCGAGCTTGCGGTAGACCTTGCGCAGCGGGATCACGTCCGAAAGGGCGTAGACCACCTGGCGCTCGGTGAGCGGGCGCTTCGACCAATCGGTGAAACGGGTGGATTTGTCGATGTGGGCGTTGGCGAGGCGGGTGGCGAGGGTTTCGTACCCCACGGATTCGCCGAACCCGCACACCATCGCCGCGACCTGGGTGTCGAACAGCGGCTTGGGCAGCTCGCCCATCATCTTCATCAGGATTTCGAGATCCTGGCGCGCCGCGTGGAAGACCTTCAGCACCGCCGTGTTGCGCATCAGCGCGAAAAACGGTTCGAGGTCGATCCCGTCCGCGAGCGGGTCGATGCAGGCCGCCTCGGTCTCACCCGCCACCTGGATCAGGCACAGCCTGGGCCAGTAGGTCTTCTCGCGAATGAACTCGGTGTCGACGGTGACGTATTTGGAATCCGCCAGGCGCGCGCACAGCGCGGCGAGGGCGTCGGTTTCTGTAATCAGGCTCATGGCGGCAACCTATACTCTCCCGTTTCGCGGAAGACAAGCGTTTGGTCCGCCCGCGACGCGCGCGGAGGCGCGCAAATCGCGCCTTGACAAAGGGGGCGCTTCGTTGTGCTTTTGCCTGCCGAACCAACCGAGGACCGCGCCATGCACGCCTACCGCAGCCACACCTGCAACCAGCTCACCGCCGCCGACACCGGCGCGACCGTCCGCCTTTCCGGCTGGGTGCACAGGAAGCGCGACCACGGCAACCTGCTGTTCGTCGATCTGCGCGACCACTACGGCATCACCCAGTGCGTGACCGACAGCGCCAGCGCGGTGTTCGCCACCCTCGAGGCGGCGCGGCCCGAAAGCGTGGTGTGCGTCACCGGCCGGGTGGTGAAGCGCGACCCCGACACCGTCAACGCCAAGCTCCCCACCGGCGAGATCGAGATCCGCGTCGACGAAGTGTCGGTGCTCTCCACCGCCGAGGTGCTGCCGATCCAGGTGGCCTCCAACGAGGACTTCTCGGAGGAGATGCGCCTGCGCTACCGCTTCCTCGATTTGCGGCGCGAGCGCCTGCACGCCAACATCGTGCTGCGCTCGGCGGTGATCGCCTCGATCCGCCGCCGCATGATCGAACAGGGGTTCATGGAGTTCCAGACCCCGATCCTCACCGCCTCCTCGCCCGAGGGCGCGCGCGACTTCCTCGTGCCCGCGCGCCAGCACCCGGGCAAGTTCTACGCCCTGCCGCAGGCGCCGCAGCAGTTCAAGCAGCTGCTGATGGTGGCGGGCTTCGACCGCTACTTCCAGATCGCGCCGTGCTTCCGCGACGAGGACAGCCGCGCCGACCGCAGCCCGGGCGAGTTCTATCAGCTCGACTTCGAGATGAGCTTCGTCACCCAGGACGACGTGTTCGCCGCCATCGAGCCGGTGATCGAGGGCGTGTTCCGCGAGTTCGGCAAGGGCCGGACGGTGACGCCCGCGCCGTTCCCGCGCATTCCTTACGACGAATCGATGCTGAAGTACGGCTCCGACAAGCCCGACCTGCGCAACCCGATCGTCGTCGCCGACGTCACCGAGGCCTATCGGGACTCGGGCTTCGGCATCTTCGCCAAGGGCGTGGCCGCCGGTGCGGTGGTGCGCGCGATCCCGGCGCCGGGCGGCGCCGCCAAGCCGCGCTCGTGGTTCGACGCCCTCAACGCCTGGGCGCGGGAAGAGGGCGCGGGCGGCCTCGGCTACATCACCTTCTCGGGCGGCGAGGCCAAGGGGCCGATCGCCAAGAATCTCGAGCCGGAGCGCATTGCCGCGATCAAGGCCGCCGCCGGGGTGGGCGAGGGCGACGCGGTGTTCTTCGCCTGCGACAAGCCGCTCGCCGCCGCCAAGTTCGCGGGCAAGGTGCGCACCCGGGTGTGCGCCGACCTCGGCCTGCTCGAAGAGAACCAGTTCAAGTTCTGCTGGATCGTCGACTTCCCGATGTACGAGCTGAACGAGGACACCGGCAAGATCGAGTTCAGCCACAATCCGTTCTCGATGCCGCAGGGCGAGATGGACGCGCTGCTCCACCAGGACCCGCTCACCATCAAGGCGTTCCAGTACGACATCGTCTGCAACGGCGTGGAACTCTCCTCCGGCGCGATCCGCAACCATCGCCCGGACATCATGTACAAGGCGTTCGAGATCGCGGGCTATCCGGCCGAGGTGGTGGAAGCCAAGTTCGGCGGCATGCTCAACGCCTTCAAGTTCGGCGCGCCGCCCCACGGCGGCTCGGCCCCGGGCATCGACCGTATCGTCATGCTGCTGGCCGACGAGCCGAACATCCGCGAGATCATCGCCTTCCCGCTCAACCAGCAAGCCCAGGACCTGCTGATGCAGGCCCCCGCCGAGGTGGAGCCGGAACGCCTGCGCGAACTCCACATCAAGCTCGACCTTCCCAAACCCAAGCTGAAGGTCACCAGCGAAGCCCCCTCGGAGGGCTGATCCATCGACCGGCGGGCCGCGAGGCCCGCCGGTTTCCGCATCCGGCGCGGCGCGCGGCCGTGGTCGGAAATCTCAATCTTTCTAGAGTATTGGCGACGAGGAGACGGACGGTGTTTACGAGAGACGTGGACGTGGGGAAGGCGGGCGGCGCCTGGCTGCGGGCGATGCGCGAGGCGGCGGGCCTGACCCAGCGCGAGGTGGCTGAGCGGGTGGGCCTCGACTATCACCTGTTCGTCGACCATGTGGAGGCCGGGGCCGGGCGCATCGCCGCCGCGGCGCTGACCCGCTGGGCCGACGCGCTCAGGGTCAACCGCGCCGAGTTCGTCACCCGGCTGCGCGGCTTCGGCGACGCGCCGCGCCGCATCGAGGCGGCGCTGGTCGAGGCGTAAGCCTCAGAACTTGCCGAGGGCCGGGGTTTCCAGCCAGCGCAGCAGGCGGAGGGTCCGCTCCGCCCGCTCGATCAGCGCGGGCATGGGGGCCGAGGAGGTCTTGAGGTCCGCGAGGCGGGTTTCCCACTCGCGGATCATGTCGCGCGCCCGATCCGGCTCGGCGCGCCGCCCGGTGAGCGCGCCGATGGTGCGGTCGAACGCCGGGTTGATCTCGGACGGAAAGCCCAGCAGCAGATATTCGTCGAGATCGATGGTCTCGGCGAGATACAGCTCGAACGCGAGGTCGGCCAGGCCCCGGGGGCTGATCGCCCGCACCGGATAGGCGGGCGCGGGGGCGGGCAGGGGGATCGGCAGCTCGTCGTCGGCGAAGAACGCGGCGTCCGCCGCCCGCGAAATCGGCGGCGGCGACAGCGACAAGGGCGGATACACAGCGCGCATGGCGTCCCGGGGTTTGGGGTTGCGATGAGTCCGAAAGCGCGGCGGGGGCGAAAGGGTTCCCGGCGCCCGCCCGCCGGGAATGACTCCTTGCATTCGGCGTGCCTTAACGCTTTGTTAAGAATCAAGGGCTTGCCGCAACCGCCGGTCGGCAAATCCTGCCTAGCGGGAAGATTTTTCCGGGTGCGGCCGGGCCTGCCTGCCGAGCCAGGCGGCACCGCGTACCCCGCTGGAATCGCCGTGTTTCGGCGGCGCGAGGCGGGTGGCGACGGCGGGCGCGAACACCCAGCGCGGCCAGAGTTTCGGCAGCGCGTCGTAAAGATGCGCAAGGTTGGAAAGGCCGCCGCCCAGCACGATCACCTCCGGATCGAGGACGTTGACGACGCAGGCGGTGGCGCGGGCGAGGCGCTCGGCATGGCGAGCCAGGGTCGCGCGCGCTCCGGCGTCGCCCGCCGACGCGGCGGCGGCGATCTCGGCGGCCGAAAGGTCCGCCCCGGTGGCGCGGCGGTGGTCGGCGGCGAGGCCGGGGCCGGAGAGGAAGGTTTCGACGCAGCCCGCCTTGCCGCAATAGCACGCCGGGCCGGGGCGTTCGTCGTCGGCGGGCCAGGGCAGCGGGGTGTGGCCCCATTCCCCGGCGATGGCGTTGGGGCCGCCCAGCAGGCGGCCGTGCACGACGATGCCGCTGCCCACCCCGGTGCCGAGGATGATCCCCCACACGCTCGCCGCCCCCGCGCCCGCGCCGTCGCTGGCTTCCGAGAGGGCGAAGCAGTCGGCGTCGTTGGCGAGCGCCACCGGCCGCCCCAGGGCGGCGGCGAGATCGACGGCGAACGGGCGGCCGTTCAGCCAGGTGGAGTTGGCGTTCTGCACCAGCCCCGAGGCCGGGGCGACGGCGCCGGGAATGCCGACGCCGACGCTTCCCGGCGCGCCGAAGCGGGCGGCGGCGTCGGCGGCGAGATCACGGATCAGGCGCACCGTGGCGTCGTAGTCGCCGGTGGGCGAGGGCACCCGCCAGCGGTCGCGCACCGTGCCGTCGGCGGCCAGCACGATCGCCTCGGTCTTGGTGCCGCCGAGGTCGATGCCGAGGGCGTCGCCGGGGTGCGCATCGCGGTTGTCAAATCGCGCGCGCGCGCGCAAACTGCCGCCGCCTGCCTCTCCGTTCGTCCCTCCGATCGCCGAAAGTCCCGACATGTCCGCGTCCTCCGCCCTGGAATTTCCGATCCCGGTGCTGCGCACCGGCGACGTCTGCCCGATCGCGCCCGGCGTCCACTGGCTGCGGATGCCTCTGCCCTATCGGCTCAACCACGTCAACCTCTGGATCCTGGAAGACGGCGACGCGCTGACGCTGGTGGACACCGGCATGAACATGCCGGAAAGCCGCGAGATTTGGGAGAGGGTGCTGGCGGAGCGCTTCCCCGGCCGCCGGGTGACGCGGGTGATCGGCACCCATTACCATTCGGACCACATCGGCCTCGCCGCGTGGCTGTGCGAGCGCTTCCAGGCGCCGCTGGCGATGAGCCGTGCCGAATGGCTGACGGCGCGCTGCCTCGGTATCGACCACACGCCGGAGCTGCTGGCGGTGCAGCGGGGCTTCTACCGCCGCCTCGGCTACCCCGAGGCATGGCTCGACCGCCTCGACGCGGTGGGCAACGCCTACGCCGGAAAGGTGGTGGCGGTGCCGCCCACGCTCCGCCGCCTCAAGGACGGCGATACCCTTTCCATCGGTGGGCGCAGCTGGCGGGTGATCCTCGCCGGCGGGCACTCCCCGGCGATGGCGTGCCTCGCGGCGGACGACGCGGTGATCGTCGGCGACCACATCCTCCCCTCGATCACCCCCAACGTCTCGATCTACCCGGCCGAGCCGGAGAGCGACCCGCTGGGGGACTATCTGTCGAGCTTCGCGCCGTTCCGCGAGCTGAACCCCGAGGTTCTGGTGCTCGCCTCCCACGGGCGGCCGTTCCGCGGCCTCCACCCCCGCATCGACGAGATCGAGGCGCACCACGAGGAGCGCCTGGCGCGGGTGGCCGAGGTGTGCCGCGCGCCGACGACGGTGGTGGAAATGCTGGATGCCCTGTTCACGCAGGGGCTGACCGACCACGAGCGGGTGATCGCCTCGGGCGAGGCGCTGGCCCACGTGCGGCATTTGCAGGCGCGCAACGAAATCTCCGAGCGCCGCAGCGACGACGGCGTGCTGCGCTTCGTGGCGGCCTGAAGGCCCTATTCGGCCACGTCCGCCAGCGGTTCGTCGGCGCAGTAGAGGGCGTAGAGGGTGCGGATCACCTCGGTCGCCTCGACGCCGTGGAGCGAATAGAAGATCGTCTGCGCCATGCGGCGGGTCTTCACCAACTGGTCGCGCCGCAGCCGCGCGAGATGCTGCGACAGGGCCGACTGGCTCAACCCCACCAGCCGTTCGAGTTCCCCCACCGACCGTTCGCCGCTCTGCAACTGGCAGAGAATCAGCAGCCGATGTTCGTTGCTCATCGCCTTCAACAGGGCGCTGGCGCGGCGGGCTTTGGCCTGAAGGTTTTCGATATCCATCGCTCTCACTCTGTATGCAGCAAACATCAGTATATTAGGGATATCGAAGCGAAGATATGTGAACCATCCCACACAGCGCAAGAGCGGGTGATCTTCCCTTCCGGCGCATCGGCGGTTGTCGAAGGCGGGAGCGCGGCGTAAAGTAGGCGCCTCGGATTTCGGGCGGCGCACGCCGCCCGCGCCGTTTCGGAGCAACATCGACGGAATTTGCGGCCATGGCCGAGCAGAGCACCGACCCCGACATCGCCGCCATGAGCTTCGAGCAGGCCCTCGCCGGACTGGAGGCGATCGTCCGCCGCCTGGAATCCGGCGACGTGGAACTGGATGCCGCGGTCGGCGCGTTCGAGCGCGGCGTGATGCTGCGGCGGCACTGCGAGCGCAAGCTGGCCGAGGCGCGCGAACGGGTGGAGCAGATCACCCGCGCGCCCGACGGCGGCATCGCCGCCGCGCCGCTGCCGGAAAACGACTGAGAAAGGAGCCGCACGGTGTCTTTCCGCGACGCTCTGGCGGATGCGGCGGCCCGCGTCGCCGCCGAACTCGACGCGCTCCTGCCGCTGGCCGGGACCCCCGAGGACCAGGTGGTGGAGGCGATGCGCTATGCCTGCCTCAACGGCGGCAAGCGCATGCGCCCGTTCTTCGTGATCGAGACCGCGCGGCTGTTCGGCGTCGACGGCCGCTCGGCCCTCCGCGCCGCCGCGGCGGTCGAAATGCTGCACTGCTACTCGCTGGTCCACGACGACCTGCCCGCCATGGACGACGACGACCTGCGGCGCGGCCAGCCCACCGTCCACCGCCGCTTCGACGAGGCCACCGCGATCCTCGCGGGCGACGCCCTCCTCACCCAGGCGTTCGCGGTGGTGGCCGACCCCGACGTCCACGCCGACCCGGCGGTGCGCTGCGAACTCGTCGCCCGCCTCGCCAAGGCGGCGGGCGCGCGCGGCATGGTCGGCGGGCAGATGCTCGACCTCCTCGCCGAGCACCGCGATCTCGACATCGCCGCCATTACCCGCCTGCAACGCATGAAGACCGGCTGCCTGATCGCGTTCTCGTGCGAGGCCGGGGCGATCCTCGGCAAGGCCGCGCCGCGCCTGCGCCAGGCGCTCGCCGCCTACGCCCACGACGTCGGCCTCGCCTTCCAGATCGCCGACGACCTGCTGGACGTGGAAAGCACCGCCGCCGCCACCGGCAAGGCGGTGGCCAAGGACGCGGCGCGCGGCAAGGCGAGCTTCGTCGCGGTGCTCGGCGTCGAGCGCGCGCGCGCCCAGGCGGGCCTGCTGGTCGAGCAGGCGTGCGCCCACCTCGAACCGTTCGAGGGCCGCGCCGCCCTCCTCGAAGCCGCTGCCCGTTTCGTCGTCGAACGCAGCGCCTGAACCCATCCAACCGGAGCCTGAGGCTTGAGCACACCCGCCAGCCATCCCACCCCCGTTCTCGACGCCGTCACCGACGTCGCCGCTCTGCGCGCGCTCGACGAGGACCGCCTGCCGGCCCTCGCCGACGACGTGCGCGCGGCGATGATCGACACCGTCGCGATCACCGGCGGCCACCTCGGCGCGGGCCTCGGCGTGGTGGAACTCACCATCGCCCTGCATTACGTGTTCGACACCCCGCGCGACCGCCTGATCTGGGACGTCGGCCACCAGGCCTACCCCCACAAGATCCTCACCGGGCGGCGCGGCCGGATGCTCGGCATCCGCCGCAAGAACGGCCTCTCCGGCTTCACCAAGCGCGGCGAGTCCGAGTTCGACCCGTTCGGCGCCGGGCACTCCTCCACCTCCATCTCCGCCGGTCTCGGCATGGCGGTGGCGCGCGACTTCAAAAAGGAAAACCGCAACGTCGTCTGCGTCATCGGCGACGGCGCGATGAGCGCGGGCATGGCGTTCGAGGCGATGAACAACGCCGCCGCCGCCAACAGCCGCCTGATCGTCATCCTCAACGACAACGACATGTCGATCGCGCCGCCGGTGGGGGCGATGAGCGCCTACCTCTCGCGCCTGCTGTCCTCGCCCTCCTACCACTCGATCCGCAGCGCGATGAAGGACGTCGCCCAGCTCTTCCCCGCGCCGCTCGAACGCGCCGCCCGCAAGGCCGAGGAATACGCCCGCGGCCTCGTTACCGGCGGCACCCTATTCGAGGAAATGGGCTTCCATTACGTCGGCCCGGTGGACGGCCACCGCCTCGACCACCTCGTGCCGATCCTCAGGAACGTCCGCGACGCCAAGGCCCGCCGCCCGGTGCTGGTCCACGTGGTGACGCAGAAGGGCCACGGCTACGGCCCCGCCGAGCGCGCCGCCGACAAATACCACGGCGTCGGCTGCTTCGACGTGGAAACCGGCGCCCAGGTCAAGGCCAAGGGCAACGGCCCGTCGTTCACCGAGGTGTTCGCCCAAGGGCTGATCCGCGCCGCCGACGCCGACCCGCGCGTCGTCGCCGCCACCGCCGCCATGCCCACCGGCACCGGTCTCGACGCCTTCGCCCGCCACCACCCGGCGCGGATGTTCGACGTCGGCATCGCCGAGCAGCACGCCGTCACCTTCGCCGCCGGGCTGGCGGCGGAAGGCATGCGGCCGTTCGTCGCGATCTACTCCACCTTCCTCCAGCGCGCCTTCGACCAGGTCGCCCACGACGTGGCGCTCCAGAACCTGCCGGTGCGCTTCATCCTCGACCGCGCCGGATACGTCGGCGCCGACGGCGCCACCCACCAGGGCG
Source organism: Alphaproteobacteria bacterium (assembly GCA_030604885.1). GTDB lineage: Bacteria > Pseudomonadota > Alphaproteobacteria > Rhodospirillales > Rhodospirillaceae > Oleispirillum. Next base: position 197,124 of record JAUVUZ010000002.1, read on the forward strand.
CGTTCGACCTCGCCTACCTCTGCTGCCTGCCGCAGATGACCGTCGCCGCTCCCGCCGACGAGGCCGAACTCGCCCACATGGTCGCCACCGCCGCCCAGTTCGACGACGGCCCCATCGCCATCCGCTTCCCGCGCGGCACCGGCACCGGCGCCCCGGTGCCCGACGAGCCGGAGATCCTCGCCATCGGCAAGGGCCGCATCGTCCGCGAAGGCACCGACGTCGCCATCCTCTCCATCGGCACCCGCCTCGCCGACGCCTTCGCCGCCGCCGACGCCCTCGCCGCCGAAGGCATCATGGCCACCGTCGCCGACGCCCGCTTCGCCAAACCCCTCGACCGCGACCTCATCCTCGGCCTCGCCGACCGCCACAAGGCCCTCGTCACCGTCGAGGAAGGCTCGGTCGGCGGCTTCGGCAGCCACGTCCTCGACCTCCTCGCCAACGCCGGGAAACTCGACGGCTCCCTCGCCGTCCGAACCCTCCACATGCCCGACGCCTACCTCGAACAGGATACCCAGGCGGGCCAGATCGCCGACGCCCGCCTCGACGCCCCCGCCATCGCCGCCGCCGCCCGCGCGGCGCTCGGCCGTGGCTGAGGGGAAGGCGAAGGCCAGGGGCGCCGCCCCTGGACCCCGCCGGGGCCGTGGGCCCCGAACCCCGTTCCTGGTTTTTGCGCGCAGCGCCTCAAGCCCGTCGCGCGGCGCGACCGGGGTATCCCGCTTTGCGGAAAAACCCATGGGAGGTCCGGAGGGACCGCGTCCCTCTGGCGGGGTCCAGGGGCGGCGCCCCTGGCTGGCGGAGTGCGCCCGATGACCGAACGCGCCGATCAGGCTCTGGTCACGCGCGGGTTGGCGCCCAGCCGGGCGCGGGGGCGGATGTTGATCGAGGCGGGCGCGGTGTTCGTGAACGGCGCGGCGGTGGACAAGCCGTCGCGGGGGGTCGGCGCGGCCGACGTTCTCGAGGTGCGGGGCGAGCCGATTCCGTGGGTGTCGCGGGGCGGGTTGAAGCTGGCGCATGGATTGGCGCATTTCGGTTACGACGCGGCGGGGCGGGTGTGCCTGGACGTGGGGGCATCGACCGGCGGCTTCACCGACGTGTTGCGGCAGGCGGGGGCGGCGCGGATTTATGCGGTGGACGTGGGGCACGACCAGTTGGCGGCGGAGTTGCGGGCGGACCCGCGCGTGGTGTCGTTGGAGGGGGTGAACGCGCGGACGCTGTCGGCGGCGGAGGTTCCCGAGCCGGTGGGCGCGGTGGTGTGCGACGCCAGTTTCATCGCCTTGCAGACGGTGCTGGCGGCGCCGCTGGCGCTGGCGGCGCCGGGGGCGTGGGCGGTGGCGCTGGTGAAGCCGCAGTTCCAGGTGGGGCCGAAGCTGGTGGGCAAGGGCGGCGTGGTGCGCGACCCGGCGCTGCGGCGGCGGGCGTGCGACGAGGCGGCGGCGTGGTTCGCCGCCCAAGGCTGGGCGGTGGACGGCGTGACCGAATCCCCGATCACCGGGCCGGACGGCAACGTGGAGTTTCTGCTGGGGGCGCGGAAATAGGGGTCATCGCGCCGGGGGCGGCGGCGGGTCGCCGCGCTTGCGGTAGGAGGGCAGATCCGGCGCGTCCTCGGCGGTGGGGGCGCGCTCCAGGTCGGCGATCAGGGTTTTCATTTCGTCGATTTCGCGCACCTGCGCCTCGATGATGCGGTCGGCGAGCAGCCGCACCCGGGGATCGCGGATGTGGGCGCGCTCGCTGGTCATGATCGCGATCGAGTGATGGGGGATCATCGCCTTCATATAGGCGGCGTCGTCCACGGTTTCCTGGCTGCGCACCAGCCACAGCGCTCCGGCGAACACTCCGGCGGCGGCGGCGAGGATGGCGAGGTTCGCCTTCCGGTTTTCATACATCGACCACATGAAGCCGAGCATCACCACGGCCATCGACGCCCCCATCACCAGCGCCATCCAGGTTCGGGTCTGGCTGAAGGCCAGGTGCGCCCAGGCGTAGGTGTTGAGATACATCAGGCCGAACATCACGGCCGTGGACACGGCGATCATCGCCGCGAAGCGTGCGTAGCTCATCGGTCCCTCCCGTTGCCGCGGCTTCGGGAGGGTAACGTTTCCCCGGCGGGATCGTTTCCGAGGTTTTTCGCCTTTACCGCACCACCAGCGGCGGCATCAGCGCCGCGCCTTTTTCGAGGTCGAGCTTCGACCACGCCGCGAGGGTGGCGAGGGGTTCGGGCAGGCGGGGTCCGGCGATCTGGGCGATTTCGCCGCGGTCGCCGTTGAGCATTTCCGAAATCGTTTCGGTGAACGTGCGGGTGCGCGGGAAGTCCACCACCGTGGGGATGCGCTCGGCGGGGATTCCGGCGGAGCGCTTGGCGTAGGCCATCGCCTTCATCAGGCCGCCGGTGTCGTCCACCAGGCCGATCTCCTTGGCCGCCTTGCCGCTCCACACCCGGCCGCGCGCGGCGCGGTCGACGGCGGCGGCGTCGAGCTTGCGGGCCTCGCCCACCTTCTGCGTGAAGTCGGCGTAGGCGGCGTCGACGATCGCCTCCATGCGGGCGCGCTCGGCGGGGGTGTAGGGGTGGTTGGGCGACCACATCGCGGCGGTTTCGCCGGTTTTCAGGGTCTGCCAGCGCACGCCGAGCTTGGTCCACGCGCCTTCGAGGTCGAGCTTGCCCGCGATCACGCCGATGGAGCCGGTGATGGTGGTCTCCCCGGCGATCACGGTTTCGGCGGCGGAGGCGATGAAGTATCCGCCCGAGGCGGCGACGTTGCCCATCGACACGATCACCGGCACGTTGTCGGCGCGGGCGGCGAGGATCGCCTGGCGGATGGTGTCGGAGGCGGCGTAGTCGCCGCCCGGGGTGTCGAGGCGGAGGATGATGGCGCGCACGCCCGGGGTGCGCGCGGCGTCGCGGATCGCGTGGGCGACGGTGCGGGCGCCGAGCATGGCGGTGTCGGAAAGCGGGTTGAACTCGGTCTCGCCGGGGACGATCTGGCCGCTCGCCTGCACCAGCGCGATCTTCACCTCGGTATCCGGGGTTTCGCGGGTGGCGGCGTAGGCGTCGGCCTGCACCGGCGAGCCGGGGAAGGCGGACTTGAGCGCGGCCTGGAAGTTGGCGCCGTAGCCGAGGCGGTCGATCAGCTTGGCCTGCACCGCCTCGTTCGCCAGCAGCGGGCCGCGCTGGGCGAGGGCGGCGACGGCGGAGATGTCGAGGCCGCGCTCGCGCGCGATGGCGGCGTTGAGGGAGGCGGCGACGTCGTCGATCAGGCGCTGGAGGTTTTCCCGCACCGGCGGCGGCATTTCGTCGTGGGTGACGAAGTCGAAGGCGGACTTGTATTCGTGGCGTTGCAGGATTTCGCCGCGGATGCCCCACTCGGCGAGGCCCTGGCGCAGGAACGGCGTCTCCACCGCGAGGCCGCGCAGGCCCACCAGGCCCGAGGGCTGGAGCCAGGTTTCCTGGAACGCGGCGGCCAGCGCCACGGCGCCGGGGCCGCCGTCGAGGGATTCCGAGAACAGGAAGGTCTTCTTGCCGACCTTCTTGAAATCGGCCACCGCGTCGGCGAGTTCGAGGGCGGCGGCGGCGGGAATGCGCGCGGTGCCGAGGTGGGCGGCGAGGCCCGCGACCTTGGGGTCGGCGGCGCCGCGGCGGAGCGCCGCGACGAGGTCGGAGAACACGTATTCGCGGCCCTTGCCCAGGGCTTCGAGGGCGTCGCGGGGCGGCTGGCCGGAGACGCCGCGGTCGAAATCGACCACCAGGTAGTCGCCCGCCTTGAGCGCGACCTTGTCCGGTTCCGCGTGTTTGACCAGGTAGACCACCGCGACCACCGCGACGGCGGCGAGAACGCCGATCGCCGCCAGCAGCCCGACCACCCAGCGCGCCAGAGTCCGCATGACCTTATCCTTGCTGTTGCACCGGGAACCCGGCGCCGATCCAGGCGACGAGGCCGCCCTCGAGGTTGTAGGCGGCCACGCCCCGCGCCGCGAGGGCGGCGGCGACGCGCGCCGAGCGCACGCCGGAGTGGCACATCACCACGACCTTTTGTGCACCAAAATCCGGGTAGTCGTCCACGCCCACGTGCGACATCGGCAGGTGGCGGGCTTCCGCCACGGCGGCGGCGGCCAGCTCGTCGTCCTCGCGGACGTCGATCAGCACCGCGTCGCCGCTCGCGATCCAGGCGCGGGCCTCGGCGGCGGCGACGGTCGCCACGGCGGGTTTGGAAAAGAACATCGGCAGGACCTCCGGCCGGGAGCCACGGGAGGCGGTCAGCGGGCGGAAAAGCCGCCGCACTGGCCGCGGTGGCGCAGCAGATGGTCGGCGAGGACGCAAGCGAGCATCGCCTCGGCGACCGGCACCGCGCGGATGCCCACACATGGGTCGTGGCGGCCCTTGGTCAAGACGTCCACCGCCTCGCCGCGGGTGTCGATGCTGCGGCGCGGGATCAGGATCGAGCTGGTGGGCTTCACCGCCATGCGCGCCACCACCGGCTGGCCGGAGGAGATGCCGCCGAGAATGCCGCCCGCGCGGTTGGAGAGGAAGCGCGCGCCGCCCGCGCCGTCGGGCACGATTTCGTCGGCGTTCTCCTCGCCCCGCAGGCGCGCGGCGCCGAAGCCCTCGCCGATTTCCACGCCCTTGACCGCGTTGATGCTCATCAGGGCCTTGGCGATGTCGGCGTCGAGCTTGTCGTAGACCGGCTCGCCGAGGCCCGCGGGCACGCCCTCGGCCACCACCTCGACCACCGCGCCGATGGAGGAGCCGGACTTGCGGATCGCGTCGAGGTCGGCGGCCCAGAGGGCGGCGGTTTCGGCGTCGGGGCAGAAGAAGTCGTTGGCGTCCACCTCGGCCCAGTTCCAGCGGGCGCGGTCCACCGCGCGGTCGCCCATCGCCACCATCGCGCCGCGGATCGCCACGCCGCCGGGCACCAGGGCGTCCAGCACCTTGCGCGCCACCGCGCCCGCCGCCACCCGCATCGCGGTTTCCCGCGCCGAGGCGCGGCCGCCGCCGCGCGGGTCGCGCAGGCCGTATTTGGCGTGGTAGGCGAAATCCGCGTGGCCGGGGCGGAAGCTCTCGGCGATGTCGGAATAGTCCTTGGAGCGCTGGTCGGCGTTGTCGATCAGGATGCCGATGGGCGTGCCGGTGGTGCGGCCCTGGTAGACGCCCGAAAGGATGCGCGCGAGATCCGGCTCGCGGCGCTGGGTGGTGTGGCGGGATTGGCCGGGGCGGCGCTTGTCGAGGAACGGCTGGAGGTCCGCCTCGGAGAGCGGGATGCCGGGGGGCACGCCATCGACGACGCAGCCGATCGCGGGTCCGTGGCTCTCGCCGAAGGTGGTGAAGCGGAACAGGGTGCCGAATGCGTTGCCGGCCATGGCGGAGCGCCTTTCCCGAAGGAGGGCGGAGCGCCCGGGGGCGCTCCGTCCGGATCACATCTCGGAGAACGCCTTCATCAGTTCGGCGTTGCCGGTGGCCGAGGCCGGGTTGATCATGCCGTTGACATGGTAGCCGGAATCGACGTGGTGCAGCTCGCCGGTGACGCCGCTGGCAAGATCGGAGAGCAGATACATGCCGGAGCCGCCCACGTCCTCGATGGTGACGTTGCGCTTGAGCGGCGAGTTGAGTTCGTTCCACTTCATGATGTAGCGGAAGTCGCCGATGCCCGAGGCCGCGAGGGTCTTGATCGGCCCGGCGGAGAGCGCGTTGACGCGGATGCCGAACTCGCCCAGGTCCATGGCGAGATACTTCACCGAAGCGTCGAGCGCGGCCTTGGCGACGCCCATCACGTTGTAATGCGGGATGAACTTTTCCGACCCGTAATAGGTTAGGGTCAGGAGGCTGCCGCCCTCGCTCATCAGCGGCTGGGCGCGGCGGCACACGTCGGTGAAGGAGAACACCGAGATATGCATGGTCTTGGCGAAGTTGTCCGCCGTCACGTCGTAGTACTTGCCCTTGAGGGCGTCCTTGTCGGAGTACGCGATCGCGTGGACGACGAAATCGAGCTTGCCCCATTCGGCTTTCAGGGTCTCGAACACCGAGTCCATGCTGGCGGCGTCGGTGACGTCGCACGGCAGCAGGAGGTTCGAGCCGACTTCGGCCGCGAGCGGGGCGACTCGCTTCTGCAACGCCTCGCCCTGATAGGTGAACGCCAGCTCGGCGCCCTGGGCGCGGCAGGCCTTGGCGATGCCCCAGGCGATCGAGCGGTCGTTGGCGACCCCCATGATCAGGCCCTTCTTACCGGCCATCAACGGTGCGGCTGTCATAGATATCCTCTTGATAGCATAAGCAAAAATGCCAAAATCCACGGGGAGCGAGGGCGCTCTCCGTTGCGTTCCGGCGCAAATTCGCGCGTATGCTACACGAAAGTTATGGGCGGGCAAAGGGGAACGGGATGACCGATGGGCAGGGCGGCTGGACGGCAAGGCTGGAGCGGTGCCGCGAGTGGGTGGACGCCCACCTGCCGGTGGTGAACTTCCTCGTCTACGTTTACGAACGCGGCGTGCGCGACCAGTTCCTGCGGGTCGCCGCCTCCCTCAGCTACACCTCGCTGCTGGCGCTGGTGCCGCTGCTGGCGATCGCGGTGGCGACGTTCTCGGCCTTCCCGGCGTTCGCCGACGTGCGCGGCCAGTTGCAGGAGTTCATCTCCACCTCGCTGCTGCCCGATGCCGGGCAGTCGGTCCATGTCTACCTCCAGCGGTTCGTTTCGGCCACCGGCGGTCTCACCGCCATCGGCGTGGTCGGCCTCGGTGTCACCGCGGTGCTGATGCTCACCACCATCGAGACCGCCTTCAACACCATCTATCGCGTCGCCCAGGCGCGGCCGATGATCTCCTCGGTGCTGATCTACTGGGCGGTGATCACCCTCGGGCCGCTGCTGCTGGGGGCGAGCCTGTCGCTTTCGGGCAGCCTCGACCAGTGGCGCCACGCGGTCGAGGGCGCGGTGCCGCCGGAGGTGTCGTTCGTCGGCCGCACCCTCACCAGCCTGGCGTTCACGTTCGTGTTCCTCACCGTGCTGTTCCAGATGGTGCCGAACCGGCCGGTGGCGTGGAAGGACGCGGCGATCGGCGGCGCGGTGGCGGCGGTGCTGTTCCTCGCGGTGCGCAACGGCTTTTCCCGCTTCGTCGCCAACGGCGAGACCTACCGCACCCTTTACGGCGCCCTGGCGGTGATCCCGCTGTTCCTGGTGTCGATGTATCTGTCGTGGGCGGTGGTGCTGTTCGGCGCGGTGATGACCGCGGCGCTCCCCGAATGGCGGGCGAAGATGGCGGCGCGCGGCGCGGCCAAGGGGACGGGCGCCGATCTCGGCATGGCCCTCGACCTGCTCGCCACCCTGCGCGAGGCGCAGAAGTCCGGCGACATGGTCAAGCGCAAGCAGGTGCTCTTGAGCGTCGCCGCCGCCGAGGCCCAGGTGGAACTGGTGATGAAGGGGCTGAACGACGCGGGCTTCGTCGCCCGCGACGAGAACGGCCGGTGGCTGCTGGCGCGGGACCTCGCCGAGACGCCGATGTCCGACCTGTTGGCGGCGCTCGGCATCGGCTGGGCGGGCGCGGGCGGCGTGGAACTGCCGCCGCCGTGGGAGCCGGTGCTGCGCGACGCGGTGTCCGCCGCCGCCGCCGCCGAGGCGCAAGCCTGGAGCCTGCCGGTGCTGGCGGCGATCGCGGCGCGGGCGGAGGGTCCGCCCGCCGACTGAGTTACAGCATGCCCTTGCGCGGGTCCGCCTCCTGCGGCGCCCAGGCCTCGGCGAAGGCTTCGAGGGCGGCGTCGCGCTCGGGGATGGCGATCATCAGGGTGACGATCAGGTCGCCGTGGCGGGGCAGGGTGTCGCCCGGCAGGGTGAACGGCGCGCCCTTGCCGCGCAGGCGCAGCTGCTTGCCGCTCGAAGACCCCTTGGGGATGGAAAGGGCCACCGCGCCGGTGGGCGTCGGCACCGTCACCTTGGCGCCCAGCACCGCCTCCTTCAGCGTCACCGGCAGGTCGAGCAGGATGTCGTGCTCGCGCCGCTTGAACAGCGGGTGATCCTCGACCACCACCTCGATCAGCGCGTCGCCGGGCGGCGCGCCCGCCGGGCCGGGCTGACCCTGGCCCTTGAGACGCAGCACCTTGCCGGTTTCGGTGCCGGGGGGGATGCGCACGTCGAGGGTCTTGCCGTTGGTGAGGCCGACGCGCTTGGTGGCGCCGTTCAGCGCCTCGATCAGCGTCACCTTGAGGGTGTAGCTGGTGTTGCCGCCCTTCTGCCGGAATCCCCCGGCGCGGCCGCCGCCGCCGCGCAGGATGTCCTCGAAGCTCTCGGCCCCGCCGCCGCCGAACAGGTCCTCGAACGAGAAGCCGCGCGCGCCGCCGCCGAAGCCGCCGAACCCGGCGCCGCCGGCGCCGCCGGCGCGCCGTCCGCCGCCGAACGCGGCCACGGTCTCGTTGCCGTCGGCGTCGATCTCGCCACGGTCGAAGCGCGCGCGCTTTTGCGCGTCGCCGATGATTTCGTAAGCCTTGGTGATTTCCTTGAAGCGGTCCTCGGCCTTCGGATCGTCCGGGTTGCTGTCCGGATGGGCGGTGCGCGCCTTGGCGCGGAACGCCTTCTTGATCGCGGCGGCATCGGCCCCGCGGGGAACGCCGAGCACGGAATAGGGGTCTCTCGCGGCCATTGCTTGGTCCTTCTTTTTCTTTCCTGGATCTGCGCGTTCGCGGCACTGCCGCGGACTCCTCAGATGTATGCCGTTCGTGCGGGTTGCGCCAGAGTCTTGCCGGAGGGGCGATTCCGTGAAAGAGTCGGCCCCGCCGCATGCCCGCGGCGCCGCCTGACAATTCGCGAAAGAGCCAGAGATGACCGTGTTGCCGTGGTCGGAGCCCTTCGACCTTTTCGCCGCTTGGATGAAGGAAGCCGCGGCCAAGGAGGTCAACGACCCCGAGGCGATGAACCTCGCCACCGTCGACGACAAGGGGCGGCCGTCGTCGCGCATGGTGCTGCTGAAGGCGGTGGACGCGCGCGGCTTCGTCTTCTACACCAACCTCGAAAGCCGCAAGGGCCGCGACCTCTCGGCCAACCCGTTCGTGGCGCTGAACTTCCACTGGAAGAGCCTGCGCCGCCAGGTGCGGGTGGAGGGTCCGGTGGAGCCGGTGAGCGAGGAGGAGGCGGACGAATACTTCGCCAGCCGCGCCCGCGGCAGCCAGATCGGCGCCTGGGCCTCGCAGCAGTCCCGCCCGCTCGAAAGCCGCTTCGCGCTGGAAAAGCGGGTGGCCGAGTTCGCCGCCAAGTTCGGCCTCGGCAAGGTGCCGCGCCCGGCCCACTGGTCGGGCTACCGGGTGCTGCCGCAGCGCATCGAGTTCTGGACCGACAAGCCGTTCCGCCTGCACGAACGCGCCGTCTACACCCGCGCCGGGGAGGCGTGGACGATCGAGAAGCTGTATCCCTGATGGAGGGCGCGCCGCGGGAGCACCCCAACCATCGGCTGATGCGCCTCGCCACCTTCGCCGCGGTGGGCACCGCCGCGACCCTGATCGTCGTCAAGCTGTTCGCCTGGATGTTCACCGGGTCGCTGGCGATGCTGGCGAGCCTGGTGGATTCCGGCCTCGACGTCGCCGCCTCGCTGGTGAGCCTGATGGCGGTGCGCCACGCCCTGCAACCGGCCGACATGGAACACCGCTTCGGCCACGGCAAGGCGGAGTCCATCGCGGTGCTGGCGCAGGCGGCGTTCATCGGCGGTTCGGCGGTGTTCCTGGGGCTGGAGGCGGCGCGCCGCTTCGCCACGCCGACGCCGGTGGCGCGCGGCGAGATCGGCATCGCGGTGATGCTGTTCTCGATCGCCGCGACCCTCGCCCTGGTGATGTTCCAGCGCAGCGTGGTGAAGCGCACCGGCTCGATCGCGGTGGCGGCGGATTCCGCCCACTACACCGGCGACGTGCTGGTGAACGCGGGCGTGGTGGCGGCGCTGCTGCTCGACCTGCTGCTGGGCTGGCCGTGGGTGGACGCGGTGTTCGCCTTCGCCATCGCGCTCTACCTCGCGCGCAACGCCTACCGCCTCGGCATGACCGCCTTCGACCAGATCATGGACAAGGAAATGCCCGAGGCGGACCGGGCGCGGATCTGCGAGATCGCCCTGGCCGAGCCGGGGGCGCTGGCGCTCCACGACCTGCGCACCCGCGTTTCCGGGCCGAACCGCTTCATCCAGATGCATGTGGAGGTGGACGGCGGCATCACCGTGACCGCCGCCCACGACGTCGCCAACCGGGTGGAGCTGGCGGTGGGGGCGGCGTTCGCCAGCGCCGAGGTGCTGGTCCACATCGACCCGCTGGGGATCGAGGAGCCGATCGCGTACCCCGCCACGCTCGACCGCATGGTCTCCCCCGAGCTTGGCGAAAATCCGCCCGATTGACGCATCATCCCGTTGTTTCGGCGTGAAGTTCCCGCACGGAAGGCCCATATTGAAGGGGTAACGGCCCGCCGGGCACGCTCGACAGCCGCGGGCCTTCTGCCGGGAGGGAACAATGAGCATCAAGGACATCCTGGTCTACCTCGACTCCGGCGCGGCGTGCGCCGAGCGCGTCGACGTCGCGTTGCGCATCGCCAAGACTTTCGAGGCGCGGGTGATCGGCCTCTACGTCCGCGCGCTGCCCTACGTGCCGCACTTCGTCGCCGCCCAGATCGGCCCCGACATCTACGAAACCCAGAAGCGCGTCGCCGAGCGGGAGGAGGCGGAGGTGCGCAAGACCTTCCTCGCCCGCTGCGCCGCCGCCGGGACGACCGGCGAATGGCGCTCCGACGAGGGCGACATGACCGAGGTGGTGTGCCTCCACGCCAAGTACATGGACCTCGTGGTGATCGGTCAGTTCAACCCGGACGACGACCACCGCGAGGGCGAGATGGGCCTCGCCGACAACGTGGTGATGGACGCCGGGCGGCCGGTGCTGGTGGTGCCCTACGCGGGCAGCTTCCCCAAGGTGGGCGAGCGGGTGATGGTGGCGTGGAACGCCAGCCGCGAATCCGTGCGCGCCGCCCACGACGCCCTGCCGTTCCTCAAGCGCGCCGCCTCCGTCGAGGTGGTGGCCGCCAACCCGCAGGACAGCGAGGGCCAGCACGGCGACATCCCGTGCGCCGCGATCTGCACCCACCTCTCCCGCCACGGCGTTCCGGCGGTGGCCAAGACCGTCTACGCCGAGGACATGAACGTGGGGGCGATGCTGCTCTCGCGCGCCGCCGACGACAGCATCGACATGATCGTGATGGGCGCCTACGGCCGTTCGCGCTTCCGCGAGCTGATCCTCGGCGGGGTGACGCGCCACCTCCTCAACAACATGACCGTGCCGGTGCTGATGTCCCACTGACGCCCCGGCCGACGCTCCCATCCGCCGCCGCGCGCCGGGCCTCCCCGGCGCGCTTTTTCGTCGCCCCGAGAGTTGGAAACCCTGGGAAATCGTGGGGTCATACCTATATCTGAAGTTGGGGACGCGTTCATGCCGTTCCCGTTTAGGGATCCGGGTCCAGGGTCCGCCCCAAGGCGCGAAAGGGCGCCGCATCCGCCGGAGCGACGGAGACGCGCCCACGGAGGATCAGATCATGAAAATCGGGATTTTCGGAGCGGGTGCGGTGGGCGGCTTCATCGGTGCGAAGCTGGCCGCGGCGGGCGAGGACGTGCATTTCGTCGCCCGCGACAACCAGATGAAGGCGATGCGCCTGAACGGCTTGGTGGTGCGGAGCGAGGCGTTCGGCAACACCTTCGTCGCGAAGCCCCAGGTCACCGACGACCCGGAGGAGATCGGCGCGTGCGACGTGGTGTTCCTCACCGTCAAGCTCTACGACACCGAGGAGGCGATCCGCAAGATGGCGCCGATGGTGGGCGCGGGCACGGTGGTGGTGTCGTTGCAGAACGGCCTGCTCGCCCACGAGCCGCTGGTCAAGGCGTTCGGCGAGGAGCGGGTGCTGGGCGGCGTCGCCTACACCATGGCCTATATCGAAACCCCCGGCATCATCCACCAGATCGGCCGCTGGGGCCGCTTCGTGTTCGGCCGCTTCGTGCCCGGCGCCACCGCGCGCGGCGAGGCGATGCCGGAGAGCGCGCCGCAACTGCGCGCCGAAATGCTGAAGGACGTGCTGATCGACGCGGGCCTCGAGGCCTCGGTGAGCGACGACATCCGCACCGAGATCTGGAAGAAGTTCGCCTATCTCGCGCCGCTCGCCGGAACCTGCGCGCTGCTGCGCCTGCCGCTCGGCGAAATCCTCGCCGACGCGGACGCGCGGCGGATGCTGGAAGCGGGCATCGACGAGGTGATCCAGGTGTCGTCCAAGTGCGGGGTGAAGTTCGAGCCGACCCTGAAGCCGACGATCATGAAGATGCTCGAAGCGATGCCGCCGGAAATGGGCACCTCGATGCTGATCGACATGCTCTACGGCAAGCGGCTCGAAGTGCCGTGGCTCTCCGGCGCGGTGAGCCGCCTGGGCCACCAGAACCACGTGCCGACGCCCACCCACGACGCGATCTATTCGGCCCTCAAGCTCTGGGCCGAGGCCGCCTGAACGGAAAAGGCCCCCGGGGTCTCCGGGGGCCTTTGCTTTTACGCCGTGGCTTCCGGGCCGCGGCCGCCGTGGCGCAGCGACCACTCCACCGGGTCGTGGAGGAAGTCGCGCACTTCCTGGATCGTCTCCTTGGCGAAGTAGCCGCCGTCTTCCGCCGCTTCCAGCACGTCCCACCAGGTGGCGAGGTAGTGGAGTGTCACGCCGCTTTCCTCCAGCAGCTTCAGCGCGCCGGGGAACACGCCGTAGAAGAACACCACCAGCGCATGCGCGCATTCGAGATCGGCGGCGCGCAGGGCGTTGACGAAGTTGATCTTGCTGGCGCCGTCGGTGGCGAGGTCCTCGACCAGCAGGACGCGCTGGCCGGGCTGCGGATCGCCCTCGATCTGCGCGTTGCGGCCGAAGCCCTTGGCCTTCTTGCGGACGTACTGCATCGGCAGGCCGAGCGCCTCGGACAGCCAGGCGGCGTAGGGGATGCCCGCGGTCTCGCCGCCGGCGACGGCGTCCAGGCTCTCGAAGCCCACCTTGTCGCAGATCATGCGGCGGGCGCGCTCGATGATCTCGCGGCGCGCGCGGGGGAAGGAGATCACCTTGCGGCAGTCGATGTAGACCGGGCTGACCCAGCCGGAGGTGAGGGTGTAGGGATCCTCGGGGCGGAAGTTGACGGCGCCGATCTCGATCAGGATCTTCGCCACGACCTGGCCGGTCCGGCGTTGTTCGGAGGTGCGGGAGGCGGTGGACATGGCGGCGGGGTTCCTTCTTGCGGCGGCGGGTGCGGAGGTGTGTTTTTAGGCCGAAGCGGCGCGCATGACAATGCTCTCCGCCGCACGGCCCGAACGGCGCGCCGATATACGGCTTTTTTTCGCGGGCGAAAAGCGATATCGCTGGAGGCCACCCCATTCGCGCGCGCATGGCCGCGCACTCCGCCGAGGCGACTCCGTTGACCGCACACGACACCTGGGCCCTGATCGACGACCGTGCGGGCAACACCGCCCAGACCCTCGGCGTCGCCGAGGCGCTGGGGCGGGGCTTCCGCCAGGTGCGGGTCGACTACGACCGCTTTGCCCGCCTGCCCAACCTGGTGCGTGGCGCCAGCCTGCTGGGGGTGGCGGAGGCGAGCCGGGCGGAGTTGTTCGACCCGCCGCCGAAGCTGGTGATCGCCGCCGGGCGCCGCCTCGCGCCGGTGGCGCGGTGGCTGAAGCGCCGCGCGCCGATGGCGCTGTGCCAGATCATGGACCCGGGCTGGCCGGGCCGCGCGGATTTCGACCTGATCGCGGTGCCCAACCACGACGGCCGCGCGCCGGAGGGGCCGAACCTGCTGCGCGTCACCGGCGCGCCCCACCGCGTCACCGCGCAGCGGCTGGCGGCGGAGCGGATCGCCTGGGCCGACCGCCTGGGCGCGGTGCCCGGCCCGCGCATCGCCGTGCTGGTGGGCGGCGCCACCAAGGACAAGCCGTTCACGCCGCAGCGCGCCGCCGCCCTCGGCCGCGCCCTTTCGGGCCTCGCCGCCGCCACCGGCGGGCGGGTGCTGCTCACCACCTCGCGCCGCACCGGCCGCGATGCCGAGGCGGCGCTGATGGCCGAGCTGCCGCCGCTCTCGTGGGCGTATCGCTGGGGCGACCCGGGCGAGAACCCCTACTACGGCCTGCTGGCGTGGGCCGACGTGGTGGTGGTGACCGGCGATTCGATGTCGATGGCGTCGGAGGCCTGCGGCACCGGCAAGCCGGTGCTGATCGACGCGCCGCCCGGCGAAACCTCCGCCAAGCACGCGCGCCTGCACGCCGAGCTCTACGCCCGCCGCCGCGCCCTGCCGCTCGCCGCCCCGGCGGGCTTCGAAGCCCTCGACCGCACGCCCCTCAACGCCGCCGACGACATCGCGTCGGCCCTGGCGTCGCGGGGGCTGTGACAAAAAACGCGGCCCGGCGGGGGAGAGGCCGGGCCGCCAAGTGGCCTGTGCCGGCTCAGACGAGGCCGAAGGCCCGGTCCTGCTCGCGGCGCAGGCGGAGGAGGGCGGAGTCTTCGGGGATGTGGACGTCCTCGAAGCGGATCGGCTCCCCGGCGGCGACGTCGCGCACCAGGGTCAGGTGGCTGAACAGGTAGAACGGCAGCGGGTTGCCCGGCCCCACCGCGACGGCGTCGCCCATGCACGCCTCGACCCCCGCGATGGTGTGGTGGTGGCCGCCCATTTCGAGCCGGTGGCCGCGCGGGAGATCGCGGGCGGCGCGGCCCTGGAGGTCGCACACCGGCCGCAGATCGTCGCCGCCGGTGGCGTGGCCGAGGGTCGCCGCCGCCAGCACCGAGGTGCCGGTCTCGACGCCGAGCAGGTGTTGCGGAATGTAGACGGCGGCATATTTGCCGTTGCGGCTCACCGGGTGTCCCTTGGCTTCCAGCACCTTCCAGGTCTTCCGGTCCTTGCACCGCACCACCACGAATTCTCCGCCCGCCATGCTCGCCTCGTCGGGGCGGCGCAGGCAGTTGAAGATGTCGAGGCGGCCGGGCGCGTCCAACAGTCCGCCGTCGGCGCGCGGGCAGAACAGGTCGGGCATTTCGACGATCCGCGCCGCCGGGGCGTGCAGGCGCGGCCGGTCGGGCTTGAGGCCGGTGGCGTTGGCGACCACCGTCATCTCGCAGAGATCGGGCACCGACCGCATCGAGAACCCCGGCAGCATCGCCGCGCGCGCCGCCGCCACCTCGGCGGCGGGGCGGTCGCCGAGGCGCCACCACGCGGGCATGCCGGGCGTCGCGGCGGCGATCTCCTGACCCGCGCAGCGCACCTCGCGGGTCTCCGGGTCGTAGACGAAGTCGTACTCGCTCGCCTTGCCGGCGCCGACCACCTCGAGGCCGAGGGCGCGCGCCCAACTGATCAGCCCGATCAGCATGCTCGGCTGGTCGCCGTCGCCGGTGGTGTAGACGAGGCCCCGCGCCTTGGCCTTGCGGCCGAGGATCGGCCCGATCACCGAGTCCGTCTCCTTCGACACCATCACCACGTGCATGCCGCGGGCGATCGCGGTTTCCGCCGCGGCGGCGCCGGTTTCCGGGGCGCCGCTGCTTTCCACCAGCACGTCGAGGGGCAGATCGGCGAGCACCTCGAAGCTGGCGGCCACCACCCGACGGCCCGCGTCGAAGGCGGCGCGCGCCTCGGCGGCGGTTTGGCAGACCGCCACGTCGGTCTCTCCCGCCTCGGCGTAGGCCTCGACCGCGCGCTGCACGGTGCGGGTACACACCGCGGGGACGTCGAGGTTGGGGGTGTCGCGGGATTGGAAGATGAAGGACGCGCCGAACTCGCCCGCGCCGATCAGGCAGGCGCGGATCGGGCGGTCGGCGGAACGTTGGAACAGGGACTGGAAATGCATCGCGGCACCCTCAGGGACGGAACACGATTTTGATCGCGGCGTCGTCGCGATCGGCGAGGTCGAAACCGGCCTTGATCTCCGACAGCGGCAGTTCGTCGGTGATCAGCGGGCGGAGGTCGACCAGCCCCTGCACCAGCGGCCGCAGGGCCTGGGGCGTCCACACCAGGCGCTGCTGCCAGGTGTGATGGACGAGGCAGGTGTTGATGAACTCCAGGCCGTCGTCGTGCCAGCGGCTGATGTTGAGGGTGACCGGCTGCGTCACCCAGCTGTAGAACACGAACTTGCCGTTGTGGCGGATCAGCTCGCTCGCGGCGTTGAAGGACTCCTGGCTGCCCGCCGCCTCCACCACCACGTCGGCGCCGACGCCGCCGGTGAGCGCCAGCACCTCCGCCACCGGGTCGGCGCGGGTGGAGTTGATCGTCACGTCGGCGCCGAGACGCTTCGCCAGGTCGAGCTTGCCGTCGAGCACGTCGACCACCACCACCCGCTCGGCGCCCTTCTTCTTGGCGCACTGGGCGACGATCTGCCCGGCGAAGCCCGCGCCCATCACCACCACCGTGTCGCCCAGTTGCACGCCGCAATTGAGGCCGGAGTGCATGGCGCAGGAGATCGGCTCGCCGAGGGCGACGTAATCCATGTCGAGGCCCTCGGGCGCGAGCTGGAGCTGGAACGCCTTGGACTTGAAATAGTCGGCGAAGTTGTTGTTCCAGCCGAAGGCGATGACCTTGTCGCCGGGTTTGAACTCGGTGACCTTGTCGCCCACCGCCACCACCTCGCCGCCGCTCTCGTGGCCGAGGAGGAAGGGGAAGCTCGGGTCCTGGCGGAACTCGGCGGTCTTGGCGGGCAGGATGCCGCGGTAGAACGCCTTGTCGGTGCCGCAGATGCCGATCAGATGGTTCTTCACCACCACTTCGTCGTCGCCGCACACCAGTTCGCGCTCGATCAGCTCGATGTCGCGGGGGCCGTTGAGACGGGCGGCGCGGGTCTTGAAGCTTTGCATCGAAACCTCCTGAAAATGCAGTCGGGGGGATGGGGTCAGATCAGCCCGGCGTAGTGCAGGATCACGGTGACCAGCGCGCCGGTGCCGCCCGCGATCGTCGAGCCGACGCTGACGCCGCGGATGCCCTGGCGGATGTCCATGTTCGACATCGAGACCGTGACCCAGAAGCCGGAGGAGTTGGCGTGCTTGAACATCAGCGCGCCGGTGCCGCAGCACAGGAACGCCGCCAGCGGCGACACGCCGATGGTGTCCAGCATCGGCTCGACCAGCGCCGCCGCCGTCATCACCCCGAGGGCGTTGGAGCCGGTGACGATGTGGATCAGCGCGCCGATGACGATGGGGATGAGGATGCCGGGGAAGTTCACCCCCATCACCGCCTCGGCGATGACCTTGGCGACCCCGGCGTCCTTGATGAAGGCCGCGAGCGCGCCGCCCATGGCGGTGACCATGATCGGCATCGCGGCGGAGCGCAGCGCGGATTCCACCCAGTCGTTCTGAACCTTTTTCGACGCCCATTCGCGGCCGGTGAGCAGCAGCGCGAACAGGCACCCGGCGAGCAGCGCCGCCAGCGGCGAGCCGACGAACGAGAACACCTTGGCGACCGTGGTCTTCGGCATCGCCGCGTTGACGACGGTGTTGAGGAAGATCAGCGCCAGCGGCAGCACGATCGGCATCAGCGAGCGGCCGATTCCCGGCAGTGCCGCTTCGTCGGCTTTCGCCGCCGAGTTCACGAACTCCTCCTTCGGCAGCAGCGGCTCCTTGATCGTCATGCAGTAGAGGGTGGCGGCGATCACCGACGGCACCGACACCACCGCGCCCCAGAGGATCGCGCTGCCGAGCGGCAGATGGAGCAGCGCCGCGGCGGCCACCGGTCCGGGCGTCGGCGGCACCAGCGAGGCGGTCACCAGCGCGCCCATGTAGAGGGTGGTGCCGTAGGAGATCATCGACTTGCCGGTGCGCAGCGCGAGGTTGGAGACGATCGGGATCAGCAGGATCACCACCGTGTCGGCCCAGATCGGAATGCCGAGGACCATCGAGGCCGCCGCGATCGCCCAGATCACGTGCCTTTCCCCGAACAGGGCGACGGTGGATTTGGTGATCCGCACCGCGGCGCCGGTTTCCTCGAGGATCTTGCCGAGGATGCAGCCGAGCACGATCACCATCGCAATCGACTTCAGGGTACTGGCGAGGCCGGAGTTGATGGTGTTCTCGATCTTCTCCCATGGCGTCCCCACCGAGATCGCGAGGACGATCGAGACGACGAGAATCGTGGTGACCGGATGAATCTTCCAGCGGGAGATCATCACGATCATCAGCAGGATGCAGACCGTGAACGCGATGAGAATGTAAGCCGTGGACATCGTGCGCTCCTTGGGCGTCTTGCGGACGCTCCCTGTTCGTGGAGTCTCTGTGGGAACGCGGCGGCGTTCCTCCCTGTTGACGGTCGGTAGAGCAAGCCGGATGCCACCCGGATGGGCGGGGGAGAGTGCGATGAAACTCAGGGAGTTGGCGGGCGGGCGGGAGCGGGGGCGGTCACGGAGCGTTGCGCGGGCGTTGCGTTCGGGCGTTGCGCGGCGTTGCGATCCGGCGCCCGATGCAACGCCTCACACGCCGCCGTAGCGTTGCAGGCGCCGCCACAGGGTGGTGCGGTCGATGCCGAGGAGGCGCGCTGCGGCGGTGCGGTTGCCGCGGCAGGCGGACAGCGCGTCGAGGGTCTGGGCGCGCGTGTCGGCCCGGGGCGGGCAGGGGGCGGCGGGAGGCAGGGCGGAGGCACCCGCCGGGCCGAGCGCCCGGCGCACGTCGTCGGCGGTGACGAGGTGGGGATACTGCCGAAGCGCGCCGACCCGCTCGGCGAGGTTGGAGAGTTCGCGGACGTTGCCGGGGAAATCGTGCGCGCGCAGCAGGTCGAGCGCGGCTTCCTGCATCTGCGGCATCGGCACCCCGTCGCGTCGGCAGTTGCGCTTGAGGAAGTAGGCGAACAGGGCGGGAATGTCGTCGGGCCGCTCGCGCAGCGGCGGCAGGCGCAGGTCCAGCACGTCGATGCGGAACAGCAGGTCGCGCCGGAACAGGTTGCGCTCCGCCAGATCGGCGAGGTCGGCGTTGGTGGCGGCGATCACCCGCACGTCCACCGGGCGCACCCGGTCGCCGCCGATGCGGCGCACCTCGCCCTCCTGCAGCACCCGCAGCAGCGCGCCCTGGACGCCGAGGGGAAGCTCGGCGATTTCGTCGAGGAACAGGGTGCCGCCGTCGGCCAGCTCGAACAGGCCCGCGCGGCCGCCCCGGGCCGAGCCGGTGAAGGCGCCGTCGACGTAGCCGAACAGCTCGCTTTCGAGCAGCGGCGCGGGCAGCGTGGCGCAGTTGATCGCGACGAACGGCCCCTTGCCGCGCGCGCTCTCGCCGTGGATGCCCTGGGCGAACAGCTCCTTGCCGGTGCCGGTCTCGCCGGTGATCAGCACGTTGGCGGAGAGCCGGGCGAACCGCCGCGCGGTGTCGATGGCGGCGGCGGTCGGCCCGCCCGCGTGGATGACGTCGGCGAAGCCGTGGCGGGCCACCAGGCGGCGTTCGGCGATGCGTTTCTGCGCCAGCGCCGCCTGGCGACCCTCCGGCGCGACGCTCTCGAAGCTGATGACGACGCCGCCCGGCAGCCCCTGAACCATCACCGGCGTGCAATCGAGCGACAGGGTGGCGCCGCCGATGTCGCGCAGCTCGCCGACGATCGGCTGCGCGTTTTGCAGCGATTGCCGGTAGCTTTCGGCCATGAACGGGAACACCTCGTCGAGGCGGCGGGCGTCGAGCTTGCAGCGCGCCAGGGAGCGGGCGGCGCTGTTCTGCTCGCGGATGAAGCCGTTGGCGTCGACGTAGACGATGCCGGTCTTCACCGACTGGGTGATGATGCGATAGGTTTCGGCGCGGATGCGCTCCTGGCGGATCAGGTCGATGGCGCGCACCGCCTCTTCGAGGGCGTGCCCCACCGCCTCCTCGCCGCTGCGCAGGCCGATGGCGTTGAAGCCGTGCGCCAGCGCCCGGGCGTAGGCGGAATAGCCGCCGATGACCGCGTCGCAGCCGTCGGCGCGCGCCGCCTCCAGAACCCGGTCGAGGTCTTCCACGTCGCGCGGGATGTAGACCCGGATGCCGCAGTCGAACACCTCGGCGAACTTGGAGATGCCGTTGAAGGCGCTGTAGAAGCCGACGAAGGCGATGTTGGCGGGGCGGAAGCGCTTGCGGCACTCCTGGATCGAGGCGAGGACGTCGTAGCCGCCGATCTCGATCTCGATCACCGGCACGTCGAGGGCCTCGGACTTCAGCCGCCGCGCCGAATAGCCCCGCGCGACGATGGCGTCGCAGGGGGAGAGGGGAATGTGGTCCACGTCGTCCACCGGCACCACCGCGACGCGATGGGCGATCTGCTCGGGGGACGGGTAGCGCCGCAACACCGCCTGGATGGTCTCCAGCATCTCGGCGTAAGGCGCGATGAACAGGACCTGCTTCATGCTCATGCCTCCCCTTGGGGGTGGGCGAACGGGTGACCTCCGTATCGGAGCATGATCCGCGGACGGAGGGAAGGGGTTTCCCTCCCCTCAGACGGCGCGGGAGTGGCGGAGTTCGCCCTCGACGAGGTAGCGGTCGAAGGCGGCGCAGGCGGAGCGCACGAACGGGCGGCCCGCCTCGGTGACGGCGACCACGTCGCCCTCCAGCACCAGCAGGCCGTCCTCCACCATGTCGGCGAGGCGCGGGTAGTCGGCGCGCAGGTCGGAGATGTCGACGCCGTGCAGCGCCGCGGTGGCGGCCACGTCCACCCGCAAATCGCACATCAGCCGCTCGATGATGGCGCGGCGCGCCTTGTCGGCCACCGAGACGGCGATGCCGCGCCGGGTGGCGAACTCGCCCGCGGCGATCGCCTCGCCGTAGGCCTTGATGTCGCCGTCGTTGACCGCGTAGCCCTGCGGCAGCTCGGAAATCCCCGAGGCGCCCATGCCCACCAGGGCGGTGGCGGTGTCGGCGGTGTAGCCCTGGAAGTTGCGGTTGAGGGTGCCCTTGGCGAGCGCCACCGCGAGGTCGTCGTCCGGGTGGGCGTAGTGGTCGAAGCCGATTTCCACGTAGCCGCCGTCGGTCAGCATCTCGCGCGCGGTCTGCGCCTGCTCCCAGCGCTCGGCGGCGCCGGGCAGGGCGGATTCGGGGATGAGGTTCTGGTGCTTGCGCATCCACGGCACGTGGGCGTAGCCGAACACCGCCAGCCGGTCGGGCGAGAGGGTGAGGATCTTGCTCACGGTGTCGCGCACGTTGGCGACGGTCTGGTGCGGCAGGCCGTACATCAAGTCGACGTTGATGCGGTCGATGCCCACCGCGCGCACCGCGCCGATCGCCCGCTCCACCACGCCGAACGGCTGGATGCGGTGGATCGCCTTCTGCACCTCGGGCGTGAGGTCCTGCACCCCGAACGAGGCGCGGGTGACGCCCGCCTGCGCCATCGCCGCCACCAGGTCGGGGCGGGTGGTGCGGGGGTCCAGCTCGATGGCGATCTCGGCGTCGTCGCGGAAGCGGAACAGGCTGCGCAAGTCGTCCATCAGGCGCGCGAAATCGTCGCCGGTGAGGATCGACGGGCTGCCGCCGCCGAAGTGCAGGTGGCGCACCGGCCGGGGCGTCTCGCCCAGGGCCCGCGCCACCAGGCGCACCTCGCGCCGCAGGGTTTCGAGATAGTCGGCCACCGGGCCGTAGCTGTTCGCGCCGCGCGTGTGGCAGCCGCAGAACCAGCAGATCACCTCGCAATAGGGCACGTGCAGATAGAGCGACAGCTCCTGCGCCTGCGGCATCGCACCCAGCCATTCGCGGAAGGTCGCGGGCGTGACCCCGGCGTGGAAGTGCGGTGCGGTGGGGTAGGAGGTGTAGCGCGGAATCCGCGTATCGTATTTGGCGATCAGCTCTGCCGGCATGGTACTCCCTTTCACCGATCAAGCTAGGCGGAGCGCGTGAGCCTTGCAAGGGGCACGCGCTCCGCGCACACTCCGGCTCGCAACCGGTCCCAGAGGAGTTTCCCGTCATGCCGAGGTTTTCCGCCCATTTGGGCTTCTTGTTCCAGGAATGGCGGATGGAGACGCGATTCGCGGTGGCGCGGGAGGCGGGCTTCAAGGGCGTCGATCTCGGCTTCCCCTACGACATTCCCCTCGGCCGCCTGGGCGACCTGCTGGCGATGAACGGCCTCGAACTCGCGTGCTTCCACGCCCCGGCGGGGGACTGGGAGGCGGGCGAGCGCGGCCTCGCGGCGCTGCCCGGCCGCAAGCAGGAGTTCATGGACGGGCTGGAGCGGGCGTTCGACCTCGCCGAGTTCGTGGAGGCGAAGCGCGTCCACGTGTTCGCCGGGCTGATCCCCGAGGACGCGGATTTCGAGGCGGTCTACGACACCTACGTGAGCAACCTCAAGCGCGCCGCCAAGGAGGCCCGCCTGCGCAACCTCAAGGTGCTGATCGAGCCGATCTGCGAGCAGGTGTTCCCCGGCTACATGCTCGCCACCCCCGACCAGGCGCTGGCGGTGCTGGCGGATGTGGACGACAGCGGCCTCGGCATCCTCTACGACGTCTTCCACGCCCAGAACGCCCAGGGGCGGATCGCCGAAACCCTCGAGGGCGCGATGGGCGAGATCGCCCACGTCCACATCGCCGGGGTGCCGGACCGCGCCGAGCCGGACACCGGCGAGGTCAACTATCCCTATGTCTTCGACCTCCTCGACGCCCACGGCTATCCCGGCTGGGTGGGCCTGGAATACCGCCCGCGCCTCGGCACCCTGGCGGGCCTGCGCTGGGCGAAACCCTGGGGAATCAAGCCCGACGCGGTGACCATCGCCCCCGACGCGCCGCCGGTGCCGAAGCGTCGCTGAAACCATTTGACGCGCGGGGGGAACGGCGTTATCTACAGCGTCCCAGTGTGGCGGGTGTAGCTCAGTTGGTTAGAGCGCCAGTTTGTGGTACTGGATGTCGTCGGTTCGATTCCGATCACTCGCCCCATTTTCCTTCCCGCGTCATTCCGACCTCCGCACGCGCCCCGAACGGGGCGCGCGGCGTTTTCGGCGTTCAGAAGGTGCGCAGCGCGAGCGGGGTGACGGTGGCCGTGGCCACGGCTTCCACCGGCTGGGGCGCGGCGGCCGGGGCGGTTTCCACCGGGCGGGGTTTGGCGAGCACGCGGTGCTCGACCCGCGCCAGGCGGTCTTCCAGCAGCGCCAGTTCGACGCGCAACGCGTCGCGCTCGGCGACCCAGGCGGCCTCGCGGGCGTCGATCTCGGCGGCGACGCGGGCCTCGATGTCGCGCTGGCGGCGTTCCAGGTCTTCCGCCATCAGGGCGCGGCTCTTGTCGATCTCTCCGGCGAGTTCGCCCCGCGCCCATTTCACCGCGCGGGACACCTCGCCCTCGATGTCCTTCAAGCCTTCGTCCAGCTCCCGGCGCATTTCCACCTTGAGCTCGTAGGCGTTTCTCACCAGCGTCGCGACATAGGAAACGATCGCGACGCCGAGGATGACGATGGTGCCGATCACCAGGGCGAAGCCCAGAACTGCGGCGAAATTCATGAAAAACTCCCTGGTGGCGCGACGTCAGTGTCGCTTGGGCAAACCCTGGCGGTATATCTCGATCTTCGGGCAGCGATCCATGACGACCGTCATTCCCGCCGCGCGTCCGCGCTCCGCCGCCGCCTCGTCGATCACGTCGAGCTGCATCCACGCCACCTTGGCGCCGATGGCGATCGCTTCGTCCACCACCTTGCCCGCGTCGGCGCTGCGGCGGAAAATGTCCACCATGTCCACCGGCGTGCCGATTTCGGCGAGGCTGGCGTAGACGGTCTCACCGAGCAGGGTGCGGCCCGCCAGTCCCGGGTTGACCGGAATCACCCGGTAGCCGTGGCCTTGCAGGAACGCCATCACCTCGTGGCTGGGCCGGTCCGGGTTGTCCGACGCGCCGACCAGCGCGATCGTCGAAACCGAGGTGAGAACCTCGCGGATGGTGTCCTCTAGGGTCTGCCGGCGATCTGCGGGCATGTCTGCCTCCGGTCGAGTTGCTGCGATGGGTTCGCAACATCATGCCCGCCTCCCTCGACCGGTTCAAGACTTCGCCGCCGCGGCGACGCCCTGGGTGAGCCAGCCGGGGGAGATCGATCCCTTGCCCAGCACCACCGGCAGGTCCTCGGTCTGCTCCCTGAGTGACGCCGCGCTCGACCCGCTTTCGGAGATCGCGCGCAGCACCTTGAGCGCGTGCTTGATGGCGTCGCTGCGCGCCTTGCGCCGCGAGGCCAGCAGGCCGTTGCCCGCGATCGGCTGGCGGCCGCGCCGCGCCGAGAGAATATGTAGGCGGTGCCATTCGCGGATCGGCGCGCCGAGGTTGTCCACCATCAAAAGGCCGGTGCCGTCGCCCGAGAACGCCACGCCGACGTCGAAGCCGCCCTGCACCACCGCGGCGCCGAGGTCGGCGAGGGCGGACTCCTTGGTGCGGCCGATCAGCGGCGCCTCTCCGCCCTGGTTGACCACCACGTGGCGGCCGGGGAGAAGCGTGGCGAGGGTGGTGACGACGTCGGCGGTGGAGCCGTTGCCCGCGTCCCACAGCACCGCCAGCTCGCCCGCCGGGCGGGCGCCGTGCAGCAGCCAGCGCAGATAGGTGTGGGCGAGGTTGACCTCGAACAGGCGGCCGTTGCCGCTGATCGCGTCGAAGCGGTCGGTGCGGCTCGCCTCGAACCGCTCCTTGAGTTCGAAGCTCGGCAGCGGTTCGCCGTCCAGAACCGCGCGGAAGCCGATGGTGCCGTCCTCCGCCTCCGCCGAGGTGACCATCAGCGCGTGGGGCACGTCGAGGGCGCGGCCGGCGTGGATCAGCATCGGGTAGGGCGCGCAGCCGAGGTACATCACGTCGCAGTCCGCGCCTTGCAGGCCGCCGATGGCGAGGTGGACGTGGGTGCGGTTGAGCGGCCGCCGGTCGGAGGCGACGACGATCTTGGGCGTGCGGGTGCGCGCCACCTCGACCCCGAGGTGCAGACCGAAGCGGTAGATGTCGCGGGTGCCGAAGGCGTCGTCGAAGCGGCCGCAGATGTGATGGTCTTGGTGGATTGCGATCTTTCCGCGCATCGCTCGTCTCCAGGGTGAGGCGTTGTTTTTCGGTTTCAGGAAAAGCACGCCTTGTGCCAAGTCCGCGCGGGATCGTAAGGTGTTGATGGGCAACGGAAACCGCGCAAGGGGCGGGCGCGGGGAGGGCTTGCGGATTCGCGAAATGCAAATGGCGCGGTGGCGTTTTGCAGTTGCGTTGCAGCAAGGGGCGTCCGCGAAATTTCGATAACGTTATGTTTTCAAACGAAAATGTAAGAGGTATTTAAATACCACATAACAAGCTATTGAAATTCAACGAATAAACTTCGTTGACACCGCGCCGCGCTGTGGCATACTCCGCGCCCTTGACGGTCGGCGCGTGGTGCGCGGGCCGGCTGTTCACCGAATCAGAACAAGACGGACGGTGTGATGAAAACCTATTCCGCCAAGCCCTCCGAGGTTGAGCGCAAGTGGCTGCTGATCGACGCCGAGGACGTGGTTCTCGGCCGTCTGGCGGTCATCATCGCCACCATGCTCAGGGGTAAGCACAAGACCACCTACACGCCGCACATCGACTGCGGCGACCATGTGGTGGTGATCAACGCCGAGAAGGTGAAGCTCACCGGCCGCAAGCTGACCGACAAGCGCTTCTACTGGCACACCGGCTATCCGGGCGGCATCAAGGACCGCACCATGGCCGAGCTGCTCGAAGGCAAGACCCCCGAGCTGGTGATCGAGAAGGCCGTGCAGCGCATGGTGCCGAAGGGGCCGATGGGCCGCGCCCAGCTGAAGAAGCTGCGCGTCTACGCCGGTCCGGCGCACCCGCACGAGGCGCAGCAGCCGGAGACCCTCGACGTCGCCGCGCTCAACCCGAAGAACAAGAGGAGCGTGTAACTCCATGGCCGATGATCTCAAGTCCCTCGAGGCCCTGAAGGACGTGGTGGCCGAGCCCGCGAAGGCCGAGCCGAAGCGCGACGAACTCGGGCGCTCCTACGCCACCGGCAAGCGCAAGAACGCGGTCGCCCGCGTCTGGGTCAAGGCCGGCACCGGCAAGATCACCGTCAACGGCCGCGACATGCTGGACTACTTCCAGCGCCCGGTCCTGCGCATGGTCATCAACCAGCCGTTCGCCGTCGCCAACCGCGAGCGTCAGTTCGACGTGGTGTGCACGGTGAAGGGCGGCGGCCTTTCCGGCCAGGCGGGCGCGGTGCGTCACGGCATCTCGGTCGCGCTCAACCTCTATGAGCCGGATCTGCGCGCGGTGCTCAAGAAGGCGGGCTTCCTCACCCGCGACTCGCGCGTCGTCGAGCGCAAGAAGTACGGCAAGGCCAAGGCCCGCCGCAGCTTCCAGTTCTCGAAGCGCTAAGCCGCTTCCGCGACTGCAACACGCCGGGCGAGGGCATGGAGATCCATGGCCTCGCCTTTTTTCGTTCTTGGGGGGAAGCATGGACGACGCAGCGAGCGTTCTGGTGTACGTGGGCGGCGACCACAAGATCGGCGACGCGGTGATCAAGCTGCCGCTGGCGCACGCGGTGCGGCGCGCGTTTCCGCGGGCGCGCATCACCTGGCTCGCGGGCGAGGGGCGGAGCGCCCTGGCGCACGAGCTTTCGGGTCTGGTGGGTGGCGCGCTCGACGAAATCATCGAGTGCGCCGGGATCGGCCTGTCGTGGGGTGAGATGGTCGGTCCCAGGCCCCTGGCCGGGCGAAGCTTCGACGTGATCGTCGACACCCAGCTCTATTTTCTCTCCACCCTGGTGGTGCGGCGCATCCGTCATCGCCGGTTCATTTCGGGCACCCTCGGTTTCCTGTTCTCCCACGCGCGGCCGAAGGGCGGCAAGCGGCCGCCGGAGGTGACGCGGCAACTGGCACAGTTGCTGGAACTGGCGTGCGGCCATCCGATCGACTGGCACAACCGCGTCGACCTGCCCGCCGAGGCCCGCGCCGAGGCGGCGCGCCTGCTGCCCGAAGGCCCGGTCTACGTGGGCCTGGCGCCCGGCTCCGCCGAGGAGCGCAAGCGCTGGCCGCTGGAGCGCTTCCTTGCGGTGGCGCGGGAGCAGGCGGCGGCGGGGCGGACGCCGGTGGTTCTGCTCGGCCCCCAGGAATCCGCGTGGGTGGAAACGGTGCGCGCCGCCGTGCCCGAGGCGGTGCTGCCCCTGCAAGCGGCGGCGGCGATGTCGCCGGAGCTGACCGTCGCCCTGGGCGAGCGGCTGGCGGTGGCGGTTTCCAACGATTGCGGCGCCGCGCACCTGCTCGCTCTGTCGAAGGTGCCGATGGTCTCCCTGTTCGGGCCGAGCAATGCGAAGAAGTTCAAGCCCTTCACCAGCCGATGCGAGGTTCTCGACGCGCGCGCCTTCGGCGGGCCGGAGATCGTCCGCATCCCGCAGGACGCGGTTTCCCCCGCGGTGGCGCGGCTGCTCGCGGGCGCTTGATCGAGCCATCCGCCGGGGGCGGGGGCGGGGCGGCATTTTTGCAGTTGCGATAAGCCCCGCAGCGGCCAATAACTTTCCCATGCGCGGACGGTCGCGCATCATTGAGGAAAGGAACGGAGCGATGGCGGACCAGGTCAAGGTGGCGATTCTCGGGGCGAGCGGCTACACCGGCGCGGAACTCATCCGCCTGCTGGCGACCCACCCGCGCGTCCGCCTGACCGCGCTCACCGCCGACCGCAAGGCCGGGCAGACGATGGCCTCGGTGTTCCCGCATCTCGCGCCGTTCGGCCTGCCGGACCTGATCGCCCTCGACGCCTTCGACGCGGCGGCGGCGGATTTCGTGTTCTGCGCGCTGCCCCACGGCACCACCCAGGAAATCATCGCCGCGCTGCCGCGCGACACCAAGGTGTGCGACCTCTCGGCCGACTTCCGGCTGCGCAGCCTCGAAAGCTACGCCGAGTGGTACGGCCACGCCCACCTCGCGCCCGATCTTCAGGCCGAGGCGGTCTACGGCCTCACCGAACTGCACCGCGACGCGGTCAAGGGCGCGCGGCTGGTGGCCAACCCGGGCTGCTACCCCACCTCGGCGCAGTTGCCGCTGGTGCCGCTGCTGGAAAAGGGGCTGATCGCCCTCGACCCGATCGTCATCGATTCCAAGTCGGGCGTCTCCGGCGCGGGCCGCGCGGCGAAGGAAGGCTCGCTCTACACCGAGGTGGCCGAGGGCATGCACGCCTACGGCGTCGCCAGCCACCGCCATTCCCCCGAGATCGAGCAGGGCCTGAGCGACGCGGCGGGCCAGCCGGTGATGGTGAGCTTCACCCCGCACCTGATCCCGATGAATCGCGGCATGCTCTCGACCATCTACGTCAACCTCGCGAACGGCGCCACGGCGGCCGATCTCCACGCCGCCCTCGCCGGGCGCTACGCGGACGAGCCGTTCGTCAAGGTGCTGCCCCTCGGCCAGACGCCCCACACCCGCCACACCCGCGGCTCCAACCTCGCGCTGATCGGCGTGGTCGCCGACCGGCGGCCCAACGGCGCGATCCTCGCCTGCGCCATCGACAACCTGGTCAAGGGTGCCTCGGGCCAGGCGGTGCAGAACATGAACGCGATGCTCGGCTTCGACGAGACCCTGGGTCTGGCCCAGGTGCCGATGTTCCCTTAAATAGGTTCGACGCGCGGCCTTCGGGCCGCGCCCCCTTTTGCCGGAGTTTGCCGATGAAGCCGATCATTCTCTCCTATCGCGGCGTCCGCCCCGAGATCCACCCGACCGCCTTCGTCGCGCCCGGCGCCTCGGTGATGGGCGACGTGGTGATCGGCGAGGATTCCAACGTCTGGTTCGGCTGCGTGCTTCGCGGCGACGTGGACATGATCCGCATCGGCAAGCGCACCAACATCCAGGACGGCACGGTCGTCCACCTCTCCCACGGCGCCCCCACCATCGTCGGCGACGACGTCACCGTCGGCCACGGCGCGATCCTCCACGGCTGCACGCTCGAGGACCGCAGCTTCGTCGGCATGGGGTCCACCATCCTCGACGGCGCGGTGGTGGAAAGCGGCGGCATGCTGGGCGCGGGCGCGCTGCTGACCCAGGGCAAGCGCGTGCCCTCGGGCGAGCTGTGGGGCGGATCCCCCGCCAAGTTCCTGCGCAAGCTCCGCCCCGAGGAGATCGAGAACTTCGTGCCCCACGCCTGGAACTACGTCACCCTCTCCCGCGAATACCGCGAGGCGGGGGCCGAGGCGGCGGAGTGACCTCGGGGTTTCAACCGTTTGGGTTTTGATGTTATATGAATGCCGGATCAACGGACGCGCGCCGCGGCCGTCGGGGGCGTCCGCGCGGCGTCGTGTCGAACAAGGAATCTGAAGCAATGCGATTCGGGGCGGATGTTTGGGGGGGCGCCGGGATGTGGGCCTCGCGGGCGCGCGGCGTCGGGATCGCCGCGTTCGGCGGCTTGCTCCTCGCCGGGTGTTCCTGGTTCGGCATCGGCGGCGACGCGCCCAAGCCGCCGCAGATGATCCAACCCTCCGCCCAGCCGGGCGACCTGCCGCAGGGCCTGGGCGCCGAGGGCGGCGAGAAACGCTATGCCGACGGCCCCGGCCGCGCCGACGTGACGGTGGTGCGGCCGCTGCGCACCGAGGCCGAGCCGCCCAAGGTGACGCCCGCTCCGGCGCCCCAGCCCGCGCCCGCGCCGCAG
>JAUVUZ010000016.1 GCA_030604885.1 Alphaproteobacteria bacterium
CCGGAGCGGCCGCGCGCCCGAGGCGGCGCGGGTCGAGGACGTGCTGTTCCAGCCGGGGGAGGTGGTGGCCGCCGGGCAGCCGGTGGCGCGGCTGCTGCCGCCGGGCCACGTGACGGTGCGCGCCTACCTCGGCGCCGCCGCGCTGGGGCGCCTGCCGCCGGGGACCCGCGCGGCGATCCGCTGCGAGGGCTGCGGGGCCGAGGCCGCCGCCACCGTCGCGTTCGTCTCCGCCGAGGCCGCCTACGCGCCGCCGATCCTCTATTCGCGGGAGAACCGCGCCCGGCTCGCCTTCCTGGTGGAGTTGCGGCCCGATGCGGCGAGCGCCGCGCGCCTGCGCCCGGGCCAGCCGGTGGAGATCGTGCCGCCATGACCGACGCCATCCGCGTGACCGGCCTGACCAAGCGTTTCGGCGCGCGCACGGTGGTCGACGCGGTGGACCTCCGCGTGCCGGAGGGGCGGATCATGGGGTTCCTCGGCCCCAACGGCTCGGGCAAGACCACCACCATCCGCATGCTCTGCGGCCTGCTCACCGTGGACGGCGGCGAGGGCACGGTGCTGGGCCTCGACATCCGCACCGCCGCCGCCGCGATCAAGCGCCAGGCGGGATACATGACCCAGCGGTTCTCCCTCTACGAGGACATGACGGTGGGCGAGAACCTCGATTTCGCGGCGCGGGTGCAGAGCGTGCCCGGCCGCCGCGCCCGGGTGGCGGAGGCGCTCGACCGCATGGGCCTGGGCGGCCGCCGCGACCAGCTCGCCGGGCATCTCTCGGGCGGCTGGAAGCAGCGCCTCGCGCTCGCCGCGACGATCCTGCACAAGCCGCGCCTGTTGCTGCTCGACGAACCCACCGCCGGGGTGGACCCGCAGGCGCGCCGCGAGTTCTGGGACCGCATCCACGGCTTCGCCGCCGAGGGCATGACGGTGCTGGTCTCCACCCATTACATGGACGAGGCGGAACGCTGCCACGCCATCGCCTACATCGCCTACGGCAAGCTCCTCGCCGCCGGGTCGGTGGCGGAAGTGACCGCCGCCGCCGGATTGGCCGCCGCCGACGTGAGCGGCGGCGACCCCGAGCTGGTGCGGCGGATCAAGGCGCTGCCCTCGGTGGAGACCGCCACCGCGATGGGGGCGCAGGTTCATGTCGCCGGGGCGGACGCGGCGGCCCTTGCCGCCGATCTCGACCGCCTCGCCGCCGAGGGCCTCTCCTGGCGGCCCGCCCCGGCCAACCTCGAGGACGTGTTCATCCACCTGATGGCGCGCCGCCCCGATCCGGCGGAGGCGGCGCGATGACCTTCTCCCTCTCCCGCGTGCTGGCGATGATGCTCAAGGAGCTGGTGCAGATCCGCCGCGACCGCCTGACCTTCGGGATGATGGTGGGGATTCCGCTGATGCAGCTGCTGCTGTTCGGCTACGCCATCAACGCCGACCCCAAGCACCTGCCGGTGGCGGTGCGCGACGCCGACGGCGGCCCGGTGGGGCGGGCGGTGATCGCGGCGATGCAGGCGTCGCAGTATTTCGACGTGACCCTGCTGCCCGCGACCGAGGCGGAGTCCGAGGCGATCCTGGCGGGCGGCGCGGCGCAGTTCGTGGTGTCGATCCCGCCCGATTTCAGCCGCCGGGTGCTGCGCGGCGAGCGCCCGGGCCTGCTGGTGGAGGCGGACGCCACCGACCCGGCGGCCACCGCCAACGCCCTCGGGGTGCTGGAGCGCCTCGCCGCCCACGCCGCCGACCGCGACCTTTCCGGCCCGCACGCGCGGCTGCGGCAGGGGGCGCCGCCGTTCGAGCTGATCGTCCACCGCCGCTACAACCCGGAGGGCGAGACCGCGTTCAACATCGTGCCGGGCCTGATGGGCGTGGTGCTGACGATGACGATGGTGATCATGACCTGCCTCGCGGTGACGCGGGAGCGCGAGCGCGGCACCATGGAAAGCCTGCTGGCGACGCCGCTGACGCCGTTCGAGGTGATGATCGGCAAGATCGTCCCCTACGTCGGCATCGGCTATCTTCAGGTGGCCTTCATCCTCGGCACGGCGAAGCTGCTGTTCGCGGTGCCGATGGTGGGGAGCCTGGCGCTGCTCTCCGCCGTCACCGTGGTGTTCATCGTCGCCAACCTCGCGGTGGGCTTCACCTTTTCCACCCTCGCCGCCAACCAGTTGCAGGCGGTGCAGGCGGGGTTCTTCTTCTTCCTCCCCTCGATCCTGCTGTCGGGCTTCATGTTCCCCTTCCGCGGCATGCCGGAGTGGGCGCAGGTGCTGGGCGAGGCGCTGCCGCTCACCCATTTCCTCCGCGTCGTGCGCGGCATCCTGCTCAAGGGCAGCGGCTGGGGGGAGGTCGCCCTCGACGTGGCGGCGATCGCCCTGTTCGCGGTGGCGGCCGGGGCGGTGGCGATCCGCCGCTATCGCATGACTCTCGACTAGCGAATCTTTCTCCCGGCGGAACGATTAACGCTTCGCGCGGCGGCGCGGGCGCGGGGAGGGGCCTTCCTCGTCCTGGTCGGCGAGGCCGGGGAACGATCCCTGGTTCTCCACCGCGAGGAGCGGCTCCACCGGCCGGTCGCGGAGGTTGACCGCCTCGCCCTCGGCGAGCGGGTTGGGCAGGGTGGCGTCGGGCGGCGGCGCCTCGGACGCCAGCTCAAGCCGCGCCAGGCGCCAGTGGTCGTCGGCGCGGCCTTCGGGGCGGCCCTCCCGTTCCCAGATCTGGTTGGCGCGTTCGCGGATGCGGTCTTCGGACAGCGGGTCCATGGGCGTTCCCCCGGGTTCGGATGCGGTTTCGCCATCGGTTAACGGCCGAGGCCCCCCGCCGTTCCTTGCCCGCGCGCACGAAAAAGGGCGGTGGAAGCTCCACCGCCCTTCGTGCGTGCCCGGTGAGGGCTGCCGTCAGCCCAGCAGGCTGCGCAGCATCCAGGCGTTCTTCTCGTGCACCTGCATGCGCTGGGTCAGCAGGTCGTTGGTCGGCTCGTCGTCGGCCTTGCCCGACAGCGGCAGAACCTCGCGGCAGACCTTCGAGATCGTCTCGTTGTCCTTGGCGAGCTGCTGGATCATCTCCACCGCCGAGGGCACGCCGGTCTCTTCCTTGACCGTCGACAGCTCCTTGAACGCCGAGAAGCTGCCCGGCGCGAACACGCCGAGGGCGCGGATGCGCTCGGCCACCAGGTCGACGGCCAGCGCCAGCTCGTCGTACTGGGTCTCGAACATCAGGTGCAGGGTGTTGAACATCGGACCCGTGACGTTCCAGTGGAAGTTATGGGTCTTGAGGTAGAGCGTGTAGGTGTTGGCGAGCACGCTCTTGAGGCCTTCGGCGATCTTCTGCCGATCCTTCTCGGAGATGCCGATGTCGATGGGCAGCGGCTTCGAGATGTCGACGGCGACCGATTTGGACATATCACTGGCTCCTTGTAACGGGTGGATCGGGCGAAGGATCCCGGGTATTGTGAGGGCTCTCTCAGGTTACGACATGCACCGCGGTCAGACGATTTCCGCCGGAATCCTGTGCGAGCGGGGGAACGGACGGAAAGACCCTAACTCCGGTGAGGGTTAGACACAATCGGGGAAATTGCCGCCGCCCCCATCGGGAATTCCAATGAAACTGATCCCCACGCTTCGCCAGCTCCAGTATCTCGTCGCGGTTGCGGACCACCGCCACTTCGGCCGTGCCGCGGACTCGTGCTTCGTCACCCAGTCGACCCTGAGTTCGGGCATCCAGGACCTCGAATCCGTGCTCGACTGCCGCCTGATCGAACGCGGCACCCGCCGCCAGGTGATGCTCACGTCGCTGGGGGAGGACATCGTCGAGCGCGCCCGCGCCCTGCTGCGCGACGCCGAGGCCCTGGCCGAAGTGGCCGAAAGCGGCCGCCGCCCGCTGGCCGGGCGGCTGCGCCTCGGGGTGATCCCCACCATCGGCCCGTATTTCCTGCCGCGCGCGCTGCCCGCGGTGCGCGACGCCTACCCGGACCTCAAGCTCTACCTGCGCGAGGACCAGTCGGCGCGGCTGGTGGACGGCCTCCACGCCGGGCGGCTCGATTGCGCGGTGCTCGCCACGCCCTACGACCTGGGCGATCTCGCCTCGGTCTCCCTGGGCGCCGACCACCTGCTGGTGGCGGTTCCCGCACACCACCCCTTCGCCGAGCGCGAGAGCGTCGAGCCGGTCGACCTCGAGGGAGAGGACATGCTGATGCTGGAAGACGGCCACTGCCTGCGCGAGCACGCCCTCGACGCCTGCACCGGCCATCCGCTCAAGGCCAACGAGGCGGTGCAGGCCACCAGCCTCGGCACCCTGGTGCAGATGGTCGCCAACGGTCTCGGCATCACCCTGATCCCGGAGATGGCGGTGCCCACCGAGGCCTACGCCGGGTCGGGCGTGGTGGCGCGGCGCTTCGGCGCGCCCGAGCCGTCGCGCGGCATCGCCCTGGCGTGGCGCGCCTCGTCGCCGCGAAAGAAGGAGTTCGAGCTTTTGGCTGCGGTGCTGCGTACCCATCTGGAGGACGGAACCGGCACTCAGACGAAAGGACGCCAACCGTGATCGATCTCTACACCTGGGGCACGCCCAACGGCCGCAAGGTTTCGGTGATGCTCGAAGAGCTGGGGCTGCCGTATGCGGTCCACGCCGTGGACATCCGCAACGACGCGCAGTTCGCCCCCGCGTTCCTCGCCGTCAACCCCAACGGCAAGATTCCCGCCATCGTCGATTCCGACGGGCCGGACGGCAAGCCGATCAGCGTGTTCGAATCCGGTGCGATCCTGATCTACCTCGCCGAGAAGACCGGCAGCAAGCTTCTGCCCGCCGAGCCGCGCGCCCGCGCCGCGGTGATGAGCTGGCTGATGTTCCAGATGGCGGGCGTGGGGCCGATGTGCGGCCAGGCCCACCACTTCCTCCATTTCGCGCCGGAGAAGGTCCCCTACGGCGTCGCCCGCTACACCAAGGAGGCGCGGCGCCTCTACGGGGTGATGGACAAGCGCCTGGGCGAGGCCGCCTTCCTCGCCGGCGACGCCTATTCGATTGCCGACATCGCCACCTTCCCCTGGGTGGCGCGCCACGATTTCCACGAGATCGACCTGGCGGATTTCCCCAACGTCCGCCGCTGGCACGACGCCCTGGCGGCGCGGCCGCCGGTGGCGCGCGGCATGGCCGTGCCCGCCGCCTGAAAAGACTGGCGAAACCCGCCCGTCGCTGTTGACGGGCGGGCGAGCTTCGGATAGACATTCGGCTCTTGCCCGCGCCGCCTTCGGCGACGCGGCAGGGCGCGGAGGGATGGCAGAGCGGTAATGCAGCGGATTGCTAATCCGTGACGGCCTTAAAACCGTCCCCGGGTTCGAGTCCCGGTCCCTCCGCCATTACGTCCCGGGCGATCCTCCCCCGCGACGCAGGTCCGGCCGCCGATCTCTCTTCCTGCGCGGGGGCGGCGTGTTCCACATTCTCCTGAACATCATCGCGCCCGTGTTTCTCATCGGACTGGTGGGATTCGTGTGGGCGCGGCGCGGTCT
This sequence comes from Alphaproteobacteria bacterium, assembly GCA_030604885.1. Classification (GTDB taxonomy): domain Bacteria; phylum Pseudomonadota; class Alphaproteobacteria; order Rhodospirillales; family Rhodospirillaceae; genus Oleispirillum. The sequence continues at coordinate 5,481 of JAUVUZ010000016.1, forward strand.
CGCCTTCGACACCAATCAGGTGGGCGCGCTCGTCGTCAACGTCGGCGCGCCGTGCATGGTGCTCGACACCCTGTCGTCGATGACGATCGGCCCGGCGGCGTTCGGCACCATGGTACTCGCCTCCGCCCTGTGCCACGGCGTGTTCTTCGGCGGCGGTTGGGCGCTGCTGAAGCTGGCGCGTCAGCCGGTGTCCGCCTATCTTCCCGGGCTGGTGTTCGCCAACACCGGCAATCTCGGCCTGCCGCTCTGCCTGTTCGCCTTCGGTCAGCCGGGGCTGTCGAACGCGATGTCGTACTTCGTGCTCAGCACCGTTCTTTTGTTCACCCTGTCGCCCCAGTTCGCCACCGGCCGCGTCTCCCTGGCGGTGCTGCCGAGGACGCCGGTGGTGTGGGCGCTGGCGGTGGCGCTGGGGCTGATGTTCACCGGCGCCAGCCTGCCGGAGTGGGTCGCCAAGCCGGTTCACCTGCTGGGCGGAATGATGATTCCGCTGATGCTGCTGTCCCTCGGCGTGTCGCTGGCGCGGCTCAAGGTCAATGCCCTCAAGGTGGGCGCGGCGCTGGCGGCGGCGCGTCTCGGCATGGGCGTGGCGACCGGCTTCGGCGTGGCGGCGCTGCTCGGCCTCGAGGGCGTGGAGCGCGGCGTGGTGGTGCTGGAGGCGTCGATGCCCGCGGCGGTGTTCAACTACCTGTTCGCGGTGCGCTACCGCAAGCACCCGGACGAGGTGGCGAGCATGGTGATCCTCTCCACCGCGCTGTCGTTCCTCACCCTGCCGCTGCTGCTGAGCGTGCTGCTGCCGTGACGCGCCCGCGCGCCGTGGCTTGCCGTTGAGTAAATTTTATGCAAACGGACTGACCTCCCCTTTGACGCACAAACAATGGGCGCCAAAGGGCGAAAATTGATGCGCTTGCCCGCCGGGTGTGCCGCGCCCCGCGCGCGGCGAGGCGGGTGCCGTGGCGGCCGAACCCAGGCCCGCCCAGGGCTTCGGCCGCGCTGGGCGTCTCGCCCGATCCTCCTGAGATATCGGCATAATCCTTGCAATCCCCGGCACCGGCAGCGCGTCGATTGCCGGACTCACCGCCATGGGGCCCCACCGATTTCCCGACACCGGCGCGCAGCAGGCGCGGCGTATCCCGATCGCGTGCGCCCCGGCGAGCGGGAGGCTTCGCCGCCGTTCAGAAACGGAGTCAGAGTGTGGAAGCCAAGAAACTTGGAATCAGAAGGCGGCGCCTGCCGAAAGTCGTTTCCGGCTACGTGCGCCTGATCGACCGAATTTCCGATTACGTGGGGTATTTGGCGGCGTCGCTGATTTTCTTCATGGGCGGGATGCTGATCTTCGACGCCATCACCCGCAATCTCATCAAGGCTCCGGTGCATTGGGCGGTGGAACTCACGCAGTTCACCCTCGCCGCCTATTACTTCATGGGCGGGGCGAGCACCCTCAAGAACGACGAGCACGTCCGCATGGACCTGTGGTACGGGACCCTCAGCCGCCGCAACCGCACACGGATGGATCTCGCCACCGTCGGCTGCCTGATCTTCTATCTCGGCGTTCTGCTCGCCGGGTCCATCTCCAGCCTGTCCTACGCCATCCACACCAACGAGAAGCGCTTTTCGATCTGGAATCCCTCGGTGATTCCGATCAAGGCACTGATGGTCGCGTGTCTGGTGCTGATGCTGATGCAGGCGGTCGCGCTGGTGTTCAAGCACGTTGCCGAGCTTCGCGGGGAGAAGCTCCGATGAGCTACGAAATGATCGCGCTCCTGATGTTCGCGTCGATGGTGCTGCTGCTGGTGTCCGGGCAGCGGGTGTTCGCGGGCATCGGTTTCGTCGCCGCGGGGGCGGCGCTGCTGCTCTACGGCCCCGGGTCCATGGACCTGCCGTTCAACCAGGTGTTCAAGCTCTTCAATTGGTACGCGATGCTGACTTTGCCCATGTTCATCTACATGGGCTACATCCTGTCGGAGTCCGGCATCGCCGAGGATCTCTACCGGATGCTGCACGTGTGGTTCGGCCGGGTGCGCGGCGGCCTCGCCATCGGCACGATCTTCCTGATGGTGATCATCTCGGCGATGAACGGCCTGTCGGTGGCGGGCATGGCGATCGGCGCCACCATCGCGCTGCCCGAGATGCTGCGGCGCGGCTACGACAAGGTGCTGATCTCGGGCGTGGTGCAGGGCGGCTCGTCGCTCGGAATCCTGATTCCGCCCTCGGTGGTGATGGTGCTCTACGGCATGATCGCCCGCCAGCCGGTCTCCAAGCTGTGGTTCGCCGGTCTGGTGCCGGGCCTGATCATGGCGGCGCTGTTCATCGTCTACATCGTCGTGCGCGCGCGGCTCAACCCGGAGCTGGCGCCGATCGTCGACGAGGACGAGCTGAACATGCCGCTTTCCGAAAAGCTCGCGCTGGCGCGGGCGGGTATCATTCCGTTCGCGATCTTCTTCTTCATGACCGGGCTGTTCGTGTTCGGCTACACCAGCCTGGTGGAAAGCTCGGCGGTGGGCGCCACCAGTGCCACCCTGGCGGCGGTGCTGCGCGGCCGCTTCAACTGGAAGCTGGTGCGCGAAACCTCGAAAAAGACCCTCGCCGTTTCTTGCATGTTCATGTGGCTGATCCTCGCGGCGCTGGCGTTCGGCGCGGTGTTCGACGGCCTCGGCGCGGTCAAGGCGATCGAGACCCTGTTCATCAAGCAGTGGGACCTCGACCCCTGGACCATCATCGTGATGATGCAGTTGAGCTTCCTGCTGATGGGGATGTTCCTCGACGACACCGCGATGCTGGTGATCGTCGCGCCCCTCTACATTCCGCTGGTGAAGGTGCTCAACCTCGGCCTCGGCAACCAGCAACTGATCTGGTTCGGCGTGCTCTACACCATCACCTGCCAGATCGCCTACATCACCCCGCCGTTCGGCTACAACCTGTTCCTGATGCGCTCCCTGGCGCCGAAGGAGATCACCCTCGTCGACATCTACCGGTCGATCTGGCCGTTCGCCCTGATCATGGCGGTCACCATCGCCCTGGTGATGATCTTTCCGCAACTCGCGCTGTGGCTGCCGCAGCAGATGAACGTCAAAGGCTGACCCTTCCAACCCAGAGGAGCACGGAATGACCGAAGAGACCAAGACCCCGAAGGCGGCGGACCCCGCCGAGAGCATCCTCGCCACCCGCCGCAACTTCCTCGGCAAGGCGGCGGTGGGCGCGGGCGCGGCGGTGGCGGGCGCGACCATGGCGGCGCCGTTCGTCCACGCCAAGACCGCGCCGATCAAGTGGCGGCTGCAAACCTATTCGGGCGCTCCGCTCGGCGCCCACGTGATCAAGCCGCAGATCGACGCCTTCAACGCCGCCGCCAACGGCGAGATGGAAATCGAGCTGTTCTACGCCGACCAGCTGGTGCCGACCGCCGACCTGTTCCGCGCCCTCCAGGCGGGCACCATCGACGCGGTGCAGTCCGACGAGGCGTCGATGGCCTCGCCGGTGGACATCGCGGTGTTCGGCGGCTACTTCCCCTTCGCCACCCGTTACAGCCTCGATGTCCCGGCGCTGTTCCAGTATTACGGCCTCAAGGAAATCTGGCAGGAGGCGTATGCCGAGGTGCCCAACGTCACCTGGCTTTCCGCCGGGGCGTGGGACCCGCTGCACATCTTCACCACCAACAAGCCGATCCGCAGCCTGGCGGACATGAAGGGGCTGCGCGTCTTCGGCGTGCCGACGGCGGGCAAGTTCCTCTCCCGCTACGGCCTCGTGCCGGTGACGATTCCGTGGGACAACGTGGAAGTGGCGCTGCAGACCGGCGAGCTGGACGGCGTGGCGTGGTGCGGCTTCACCGAGGCCTACGAAGTGGGCTGGGCGGACATCTGCAAGTACGCGCTCACCAACTCGGTCACCGGCGCGTGGTTCGGCAGCTACTTCGCCAACACCGCCAGCTGGAACAAGGTGCCGAAGCACCTTCAGGAGCTGTTCCGCATCACCATCGACCAGTCCCACTATTATCGCGACGTCTGGTACTGGGGCGGCGAGGCGAAGCTGCGCGTCGAAGGCAAGAAGATGGAACTCACCTCGCTGCCGCCCAACGAATGGGCCAAGGTGGTGAAGGACGCGGAAGGCTTCTGGGACGAGGTCGCCGCCTCCAGCCCGCGCGCGGGCAAGGTGGTGGCGGCGTTCAAGACCTACGCCGAAACCATGGAAAAGGCGGGCTACCCCTATCGCTGAGGATGCCGCCGGTCCCGCCCCGGCCGGGGCGGGACCGTTCGTTCGCAAGGAAAGGTTCGACGGTGTTTGCAGTTCCAACGGCGCAGGATCGCTTCGACGTGGCCGTGATCGGCGCGGGCGTGGTCGGCTGCGCGGTCGCCCGCCGCTTCGCCCTGGCGGGCGCGAAAGTCGCCCTGATCGAAAAGGGCGCGGACATTCTCTCCGGCGCTTCCAAGGCCAACAGCGCGATTCTCCACACCGGCTTCGACGCGCCGCCCGGCAGCCTGGAGCTGAAGCTGGTGCAGGCGGGGCGGCGGGAATATCTCGACATCCGCGAGAGCCTCAACCTGCCGCTGCTGGAAACCGGCGCGCTGGTGTGCGCCTGGACCCCGGCGGAGGCCGACAAGCTCGAGGAGATCGCCGCCAAGGGCCGCGACAACGGCGTCGCCGATCTCGCGCCGCTCACCGGCGCGGAGGCGCGCGCCCTCATGCCCGGCCTGTCCGAGCGCCTGGTCGCGGCGATCGCGGTGCCGGGCGAGCACATCGTCGACCCGTGGTCGGCGCCGCTCGCCTACCTCACCCAGGCGGTGGCGTTGGGGGCGAAGGTGTTTTGCCATGCCGAGGTGCTGAACGGCCGCTTCGACGGCGAATGGCGGCTCGACACCGCCCTCGGCACCGTGGTCGCCGCGTCGGTGGTCAACGCCGCCGGGCTTTACGGCGACGTGGTGGACCGGCGCCTGGGCCTGCCGTGCGACTTCACCATCAAGCCGCGCAAGGGCCAGTTCGTGGTGCTCGACAAGGCGGCGTTCGCGCACGTGCCGCGCATCGTCCTGCCGGTGCCGACCGAGATCACCAAGGGCGTGGTGGTGTGCCCCACCGCGTTCGGCAACGTGCTGGTCGGCCCCACCGCCGAGGAGCAGGACGACCGGGTGCGCGCCACCGTCGAGACCGAAATTCTCGAGGCGTTGCTGGCGCGCGGCGCGGAGATCGTGCCCGCCCTCGCCGGAATGCCGGTGACGGCGGTGTACGCGGGCCTGCGCCCGGCCACCGAGCAAAAGCACTACCGCGTCGCCGCCCACCCCGAGAAGCGCGCCGTCACCTTGGGCGGCATCCGCTCCACCGGCCTGAGCGCCGCCCTCGGCCTCGCGGCGCACGCGCTGGAACTGCACGCGGGGTTCGGCCCCGCCTTCGTTCCGCCCGCCGCCGTGCCCGAGGTGCGGGTGCCGAACCTGGCGGAAACCCGCGAGCGCGACTGGCAGCGCCCCGACCACGGCGAGATCGTCTGCCATTGCGAGCTGGCGACGCTGCGCGAGATCGAGGCGGCGTTCGCCAGCCCGGTGCCGCCCGGCGATTTCGGCGGCCTGCGCCGCCGCACCCGCGCGGGCATGGGCCGCTGCCAGGGGTTCCACTGCACCGCGCGACTGGCGGAACTCGCCGGAGACCGTCTGGAAACGCCCCTGGCGGTGGGGAGGAAGCACCCATGATCGCCGCCCGCGACGCCGACGTCATCGTCGTCGGCGGCGGCCCCGCGGGGGTTGCCGCCGCGCTGGAGCTGCGCCGCCGGGGCGTGGACCGGGTGGTGATTCTCGACCGCGAGCCGAGCCTCGGCGGCGCCACCCGCCACTGCATGCATTCGCCCTTCGGCATGCGCGAGTTCGGCCGCGTCTATTTCGGCGGCGCCTACGGTCGCCGCTTGCAGAGGGAGGCCGAGGCGCGGGGCGTCGAGATTCGCACCGGCCATTCGGTGGTGTCCCTGGGGGCGGACGGCGCGCTCACGGTCGCCACCCATCGCGGCGTCGAAACCCTCACCGCGCGCCGGGTGGTGCTCGCCACCGGCGCGCGCGAAACCCCGCGCTCGGCGCGGCTGCTGCCGGGCGACCGGCCGGTCGGCGTCGTCACCACCGGCACCTTGCAGGCGTATGTGGCGTTCCACGGGCTGATGCCGTTCCGGCGGCCGCTGATCGTCGGGTCCGAGCTGGTGTCGCTGTCGGCCCTCGCCACCTGCCTGCTGCACGGCGCGCGGCCGGTGGCGATGATCGAGGCGGCGCCCCACACCCTCGCCCGGGCGCCGCTCGACTGGTTCCCCACCGTCGCCGGGGTGCCGTTCCACACCGCCACCGACATCGCCGACATTCGCGGCGCCGGGCGGGTGGAGGCGGTGGAGATCCGCCGCGACGGCCGCACCCGCCCGCTGGTGTGCGACGGCGTGCTGCTGACCGGCCGCTTCACCCCGGAATCCGCCCTCTGCCTGCAATCGCCGCTGGGCGTGGACGCGGGCAGCGGCGGCGCGGCGGTGGACCAGGACGGCCGCACCGCCGATCCGAACGTTTTCGCCGCGGGCAACCTGCTGCGCGGCGTCGAAAGCGGCGGCTGGTCGTTCCGCGAGGGGCGGGCGGTGGGCGCGGCGGTCGCCGACGATCTCGCCGCCGACCGCGACCCGGGGGCGGCGGTGCCGGTTACCTACGATCCGCCGATCAAGCTCGCGGTGCCGAGCCTGCTGCGCCGGGGCGGCCTGCCGGCTCCGGCATTCCGGGAGTTCCAGCTGCGCATGCTGCGGCGCGCGCGCGGGCGGTTGAGCCTCGAGATCGACGGCCGCGCGGTGTGGAGCCGCCACGGCCTGTGGATGCCGGAACGGCGCATCCTGGTGCCGATGCCGCCCTCCGCCCCCGCCGCGGGGCGGGTGCATTTCCGCTTCGAGGAGGACACCTGATGCGCGTCGCCGCCGTCGACCAGGGCACCACCTCGACCCGCTGCCTCGTCGTCGGCGACGACGGCGCGCGGGTCGCCGCCGCGATCCGCCATGCCCAGCATTATCCGGCGCCGGGCTGGGTGGAACACGATCCGGAGGAACTCCTCGCCAACGTCCGCGCCGCGCTCGCCGCCGCCGGGCCGGTGGACGCCGTCGCCATCGCCAACCAGGGCGAAAGCTGCCTCGCCTGGGACGCGGCGACCGGCAAGCCGCTTTCGCCGGTGATCGTGTGGCAGGACGCCCGCACCGCCGAGGCCCTCGCGGCCCTGGCGCCGGGGGCGGAGGGCCGCTCCAAGGCGGTTTGCGGGCTGCCCCTCGACCCCTATTTTTCGGCGAGCAAGCTCGCCTGGCTGCTCCGCCACGTGCCGGAAGCGGCGGCGGCGCGGTCGGCGGGGCGGCTGCGCCTCGGCACCACCGACGCATTTTTCCTCGACCGCCTGTGCGGCGGCTTCGCCACCGACCTCGCCACCGCTTCGCGCACCGGCCTGCTCGACCTCGCCACCGGCGACTGGAGCGACGAGATGTGCGCCCTCCACGGCGTGCCGCGCGAGTGCCTACCGGAGATCCGCGCGGTCGATGCCGGGTTCGGCGAGATCGACGGCGTGCCGGTGCGGGCCTCGATCGTCGACCAGCAGGCGGCGCTCTACGGCCACGGCTGCCGCGCGCCCGGGGACTGCAAGATCACCTTCGGCACCGGCGCGTTCCTGCTGGCGGTGGCGGGCGACCGGCGGCCGTCCACCCGCGACCTGCTGCCCACCGTGGCGTGGCGCACGGCGGAGGGCGGCACCGTCTTCGCCGTCGAGGGCGGGGTCTACGACGCGGGGGCGGCGCTCGAATGGGCGCGCAAGCTCGGCCTGTTCGACGCGGTGGAGGATCTCAACGCCTTCGACGGGCCTTCGGCGCTGTCGCGGGGGATCGTCTTCGTTCCGGCGCTCTCGGGCCTCGCGGCGCCCTATTGGGACCGCAACGCGGCGCCGCTGTTCGTCGGCATGGATCACGCCACCGACAGGCGCGACCTCGCCCGCGCGGTGCTCGAAGGGGTGGCGATGCTGACCGCCGGTCTGGCGGCGGCGGCAAGCCGCGAGGGCGGCGCGGGGGGCGCCATCTCGATCGACGGCGGGCTGGCGCAGAATCCGTATTTCGTGCGCTTCCTCGCCGCCGCCTGCGGGCGGGAGATCGCGGTTCCGGCGATGCACGAACTCACCGCCCTCGGCCTCGCCGAACTCTGCGGCGCGCGGGTGGAGGCGGCGCGCGGCGCGGTGGCCCGCGTCGCGCCCGACGGCGCGGTGACCGAGGCCGACCGCGCCCGCTTCGCCGACGCCATCGCCCGCGCGCGCGGCTGGAGGGGGTAGGGGCGGCGTTTCACCCCTTGGGCAGCGCTCCGGCGGTCGGCTCGCTTTCCAGCAGCGGCGGGGCTTCGTCCTTGAGGCCGATGCCGGTGACGCCGCGTTTGCGGCCCTCCCGCGCCAGCCACGCCAGCTTCGCTCCCGCCTCGGCGGCGGAAAGGCCGTCGGCGTGGATGTTGGAAATGCAGTTGCGCTCGGATTCCAGGCGCCCGGGGCGGGGGTCGAGGGTGAGGTAGATGCCGAGGGATTCCGCCACCGAGAGGCCGGGCCGCTCGCCGATCAGGATCGCCACCATCTTCGCCCCCAGGGCATTCGCCGCGTCGTCGCCGAGCGCCACCCGGCCCTGCTCGGCGAGCACCGCCGGGCCGACCCGCCAGTCGGCGGGCAGGCGCGCGAGGCATTCGGCGAAGGTGGCGGCGGCGTTGGCGTTGACGGCGGTGGCCGAGAGGCCGTCGGCGATCACGAAGACGATGTCCCATGGCGCTTCGCCGCGCGGCAGGGCCTCGAGCCGGGCGCGCTCGCCGTTGCCCAGGCGGCGGCCGAGATCGGGGCGGCGGAGGTAGGTGGCGCGGTCGGGCGCGGCGCTTTTCACCCGCACCGTGGGGTGCGGCGCGAGGGCGGCGGCGAGGGCGTCGAAATCCACCGCGCCGTGCACCGCGTCGCGCGCCCGCGCGTGGGAAAGCTGGAACTCCAGCAGGGCGGCGGTGGGCAGCGCGTCGCCCGAGCGGCCGAGGCCGATGCGGGCGCGGGTGGCGAGGCGGAAGCGGGCGAACGGGTCGGCGACGGGTTCCATGGTCAACCTCCGGCGGCGAGCAGGCGCGGCATCGCGCCACGGTCGGCGGGCAGCGGCGCGAGCCGCCCGGCGGCGTCGAGCATCCCCATGGTTTCGAGCCACGCCTCGAACTCGGGGCAGGGGCGTAGGCCCAAGCGGTGGCGCAGGCCGAGGATGTCGTGGAACGACAGGCTCTGGTAGCTCAGCATGATGTCGTCCGCCCCCGGCACGCCGATCAGGAAGTTGACCCCGGCGGTGGCGAGCAGGGTGGCCAGCGTGTCCATGTCGTCCTGGTCCGCCTCGGCGTGGTTGGTGTAGCACACGTCCACCCCCATCGGCACGCCGAGGAGCTTGCCGCACATGTGGTCTTCCAGCCCGGCGCGGATGATCTGCTTGGCGTCGTAGAGGTATTCGGGGCCGATGAAGCCGACCACGGTGTTGACCAGCAGCGGCTTGAACGCCCGCGCCACCGCGTAGGCGCGCACCTCGCAGGTCTGCTGGTCGACGCCGCAATGGGCGTCGGCGGACAACGCGCTGCCCTGTCCGGTTTCGAAATACATGACGTTGTCGCCGACCGTGCCGCGCTTCAACGCCAACGCGGCCTCCCTCGCTTCCCGGAGGATGCCGAGGTTGACGCCGAAACCGGCGTTCGCGCCCTCGGTGCCCGCGATCGACTGGAACACCAGGTCGACCGGCGCGCCCCGCTCGATGCAGGCGATGCTGTTGGTGACGTGGGTGAGCACGCAGGACTGGGTGGGGATGTCGAAGCGGCGGCGCACCGCGTCGAGCATCTCGATCAGCTTGATGCAGGCCGCCGGGCTGTCGGAGGCGGGGTTGACGCCGATCACCGCGTCGCCGATGCCGTAGAGCAGGCCGTCGATGGTGGAGGCGGCGATGCCCGCCGGATCGTCGGTCGGGTGGTTGGGCTGAAGCCGCGCGGCGAGGCGCCCCGGCAGCCCGAGGGTGGTGCGGAAGCCGGTGACGACGCGGCACTTCTTCGCCACCGCCATCAGGTCCTGGTTGCGCATCAGCTTGGAGACCGCCGCCACCATCTCCGGCGTCAGGCCCGGGGCGAGGGCCTGGAGCGCGGCTTCGTCGGCGGCATACGACAGCAGCCATTCGCGGAATTCCCCCACCGTCATCGACTTCACCGGCGCGAACGCGGCGGCGTCGTGGGTGTCGCAGATCAGCCGCGTCACCTCGTCGGTCTCGTAGGGGATCGGCGGCTCGGCGAGGAACGCGGCGAGCGGCAGGTCCGCCAGCACCATCTTGGCGGCGGCGCGGCGCTCGTCGCTCTCGGCGGCGAGGCCCGCCAGTTGATCGCCCGAGCGCAACGGGCTGGCGCACGCCATCACCGCCCGCAGGTCGTCGAACGCGTGGCGCGTCGCGCCGATGGAACATGCGTACCCGCTCATCACGCCCTCCGTGGAGTGAAGCGCCCGGCATCTGCGCAAGAAATGGGCATGGCGGGGCTGTGGGGTAAATTTAAGCAAATTTCCGGCGGACCACCACAACAACCTTCGGCGGCGGCCGAGATTCGCGTTACCCGGCGTAGATCATCCTTTTCGTCATGCCGCCGTCGAGGGTGAAGGTCTGGCCGGTGACGAAGCCCGCTTCCGGCCCCGCCAGCCACGCCACCAGCGCCGCCACGTCGTCCGGGCGGCCGACGCGGCCCGCCGGGTGCTGGGCGTGGTCCTCGGGGCGGAGGTCGCCCCACGCGCCGGTGTGGATCCAGCCGGGGCTGACGCAGTTGACCCGCACCCCCGGCCCCAGCGAGACGGCGAGGGCGTGGGTGAGCGCCACCAGGCCGCCCTTGCTGGCGGAATAGGCCTCGGTGCCCGGCTCGCTCATGCCTGCCCGGGTGGAGGCGACGTTGACGATGACGCCGCCCCCGGGCGCCCGAGCCAACAGCGGCGCGAGCGCCCGGGCGAGGCGGAACGGCGCGGTGAGGTTGACCGCCAGCACCCGGTTCCAGTGCTCCGGCGTCGCCTCGGCGAGGGGGCGGAAATCGGCGATCCCGGCGTTGTTCACCAGGAGATCGAGGCGGCCGAGGGCTTCGGCCGCGGCGATGGCTCGGCCGATGCCGTCGTCGGTGCCGAGGTCGGCGATCACGCCCTCGCAGCCCTTGGGCATGGCGCCGGTGTCCAGGTCCGCCGCCAGCACGCGCCAGCCGTCGGCCAGCAGGCGGGCGGCGACCGCCCGGCCGATGCCGGCGTTGGCGCCGGTGACGAGCGCGGTTCTGCGGTCCATGGAAGCCTCCTTCAGCCGGTGGGGGTGAAGCGGGCGGCGAGGGTGTGGCGGTCGCCGGGGTAGAGCAGGCGCACCCGGGTCACCGGCCGCTCGCCGCACGCGGTGGTGCGGGTGATTTCGAGGCAGGCGGCTCCCGGCGCAAGGCCCAGCGCCTCCGCCTCCGCCGCGCTGGCGGCGACGGCGCGGATGCGGTGCTCGGCGGCGCTCCACGGCACCTGCCGCAGCAGCCACAGGCCCGGCGGGGTCTCGGAGAAGTCGGCGGCCTCCGCCTCGGGCACCGCCGCGAGGTTGATGGCGCGCTCCTCCAGGCAGAACGGGCGCGGCCCGGCGAGGTGGACGCACGCGATCTCCAGCACCCGCGCCCCCGGCGGCAGCGGCGGGGCGAAGCCGTCCGCCGCGCGGCCGCGCCGCACCGCGCGGCGGCGGGTGTCGCAGGCGTAGGGCAGGCCGAGGGCGAGGATCTCGGTCTTGATGTCGGCGATTTCCAGCACCGCCGACTGGCCGCGCGGCTGGGTGACGAAGCTGCCGGATTTCTTGCGCCGCTCGATCAGCCCGGCGCGGGCGAGCTGGGTGAGGGCCTTGTTCACGGTCATCCGCGAGCAGCCGTAGTGGGCGGCCAGCTCCATCTCGAACGGGATGCGGTGCCCCGGCGGCCATTCGCCGGAGACGATCCGCCCCTCGATCTCGTCGAGGATGCGCTGGTGCAGGGTCTGGGCGGCTTCGGTCATGCGGGCTCCCGGTCGTCTACCGCTTAGCCGTTCGAATCGCCGGGGAAAAGCGAATTCTTGCGGCGGCGGCGCGGATTTCCCCTGGACGGGCCTTTTTCATGTATATACATTTTAAGCCGACATTGACAGGGTGAAGCCGATGCACAGACCCGTTCGTCTCTGGCGCAACCTCCGCCTCGCGACCCTCCGGCCCGATTTGCCCGGCCTCGGCACCGTCGAGGCCGCCGCCCTCGCGGTGCGGCAGGGGCGGATCGTCTTCGCGGGGGCGGAGGCGGACCTGCCGCCCGGCTTCGCGGTGGACGAGGCGGTGGACTGCGGCGGCCGCTGGGCGCTGCCCGCGTGGATCGACTGCCACACCCACCTGGTCTACGGCGGCGACCGCGCCCACGAGTTCGAGATGCGCCTCGCCGGGGCCACCTACGCCGAGATCGCCCGCGCCGGGGGCGGCATCGCCGCCACCGTCGCCGCCACGCGCGCGCTGGACGCCGAAGGCCTCGCCGCCGCCAGCCTGCCCCGGCTCGACGCGCTGCTGGCCGAGGGGGTCGGCACCGTCGAGATCAAGTCGGGCTACGGCCTCACCGTGGAGAGCGAACTGGCGATGCTGCGGGCCGCGCGCAGGCTGGGCGAGCTGCGGCCGGTGCGGGTCTCCGCCACCTATCTCGCCGCCCACGCCACGCCGCCCGAATACGCCGGTCGCAACGCGGATTACATCGCCGAGGTGGTGCTGCCCGGCATGGTCCGCGCCCGGGCGGAAGGGTTGGCCGACATGGTGGACGGCTTCTGCGAGGGCATCGCCTTTTCCCCCGCCGAGATCGCGACGGTGTTCGCCGAGGCCCGCCGCCTCGGCCTGCCGGTCAAGCTCCACGCCGAGCAGTTGTCCGACCTCGGCGGCGCGGCGCTGGCGGCGCGCCACGGCGCCCGCTCCGCCGAGCACCTCGAATGGCTGAACCCGGAGGGCGTGGCGGCGATGGCGAAGGCGGGGACGGTGGCGGTGCTGCTGCCCGGCGCCTTCTACACCCTGCGCGAGACCCGGCGGCCACCGGTGCAGGCGCTGCGCGACGCGGGCGTGGCGATGGCGGTGTCCACCGACGCCAACCCGGGCACCTCGCCGCTCACCTCGCCGCTGCTGGCGATGAACATGGCGGCGACGCTGTTCGGCCTCACGGTGGAGGAGGCGATCGCGGGCTTCACCCGCAACGCCGCCAAGGCCCTCGGCCTCGAAGCCGAAACCGGCACCCTGGAGGCGGGCAAGTCGGCGGATTTCGCGATCTGGAGCGTCGAGCGGCCCGCCGAGCTGGTCTACCGCCTCGGCTTCAATCCGCTCCATCTGCGGGTGTTCCAGGGGGAGGCGGCGTCATGACCATCGTTCTCAAGCCCGGCGCGGTGACGCTGTTCGACCTCGCCTCGGTGTTCTGGTGCGGCGCGCCCGCGCGGCTCGACCCGGCGTGCGACGCCGCCATCGCCCGGGGCGCGGCGCGGATCGCCGAAATCGCCGCCGGGGACGCGCCGGTCTACGGCGTCAACACCGGCTTCGGCAAGCTCGCCTCGATCCGCATTCCGGCCGAGGACGTGGCGACGCTGCAATGCAACCTCATCCTCTCCCACTGCTGCGGCGTCGGCAAACCCCTGCCGCCCGGCATCGTGCGGCTGGTGATGGCGCTGAAGCTGATCTCCCTCGGCCACGGCGCCTCGGGCGTGCGGGTGGAGACGGCGCGGCTGCTGGAGGCGATGCTCGCCAACCGCATCCTGCCGGTGATTCCGCGCCAGGGGTCGGTGGGCGCCTCGGGCGATCTCGCGCCCCTCGCGCACATGACCGCGGCGATGATGGGCCATGGCGAGGCGTGGTTCGGCGACATCCGCATGCCCGCCGCCGCCGCGCTGGCGAAGGCCGGGCTGGCGCCGGTGACGCTTGCCGCCAAGGAGGGGCTGGCGCTGATCAACGGCACCCAGGTCTCCACCGCCCTCGCGCTCGCCGGGGTGTTTCGCGCGCACCGGGCGCTCAAGGCCTCGCTGGTGACCGGCGCGCTGTCCACCGACGCGGCGATGGGGTCGTCGGCGCCGTTCCATCCCGAGATTCACGCCCTGCGCGGCCACGCCGGGCAGATCGACGTGGCGGCGGCGCTGCGGGCGCTGCTGGACGGCTCGGAAATTCGCGAAAGCCACCGCGAGAGCGACCATCGGGTGCAGGACCCCTATTGCCTGCGCTGCCAGCCCCAGGTGGGCGGCGCCTGCCTCGACCTGCTGCGGCAGGCGGCGGCGACCCTCGAAACCGAGGCCAACGCGGTGACCGACAACCCGCTGGTGCTGGCCGACGGCACGGTGGTCTCGGGCGGCAACTTCCACGCCGAGCCGGTGGCCTTCGCCGCCGACCAGATCGCGCTGGCGGTGTGCGAGATCGGCGCCATCGCGCAGCGGCGCATCGCCACCCTGGTGGACCCGGCGCTCAACTCGGGCCTGCCCGCGTTCCTCGCCGTCCGCCCCGGCATCAACTCGGGGCTGATGATCGCCGAGGTCACCTCCGCCGCGCTGATGTCGGAAAACAAGCAGATGTCGCACCCGGCCTCGGTGGATTCCACGCCCACCTCGGCCAACCAGGAAGACCACGTGTCGATGGCCTGCCACGGCGCGCGGCGGCTGCTGCGGATGACGCGCAACCTCTATGTCATTCTCGGCGTCGAGGCGCTCACCGGCGCGCAGGGGGTGGAGCTGCGCGCGCCGCTCGTCACCTCCCCCGAGTTGCGCGCCGCCATCGCCGCCCTGCGCACCCGCGTGCCGGCCCTCGAGGACGACCGCTACATGGCCGACGATCTCCGGATCGCCGCCGACCTGATCGCCGACGGCGGCTTCGACACCGCCGTCTCGCCCGGATTGCTGCCCGACCTGCGAGGACCCGCCCGATGACCGACCCGCGCCACAACCTCCGCACCGTCCGCGCCCCGCGCGGCGACCGGCTCACCGCCAAAAGCTGGCAGACCGAGGCGCCGCTCAGGATGCTGATGAACAACCTCGACCCGGAGGTGGCGGAGAACCCGGGCGAACTGGTGGTCTACGGCGGCATCGGCCGCGCCGCCCGCACCTGGGACGATTTCGACCGCATCGTCGCCGCGCTCACCGAGTTGGACGACGACCAGACCCTGCTGGTGCAGTCGGGCAAGCCGGTGGGGGTGTTCCGCACCCACGCCGACGCGCCCCGGGTGCTGATCGCCAATTCCAACCTGGTGCCGCGCTGGGCCACCTGGGACCACTTCCACGACCTCGACCGCAAGGGCCTGATGATGTACGGCCAGATGACCGCCGGGTCGTGGATCTACATCGGCACCCAGGGGATCGTGCAGGGCACCTACGAAACCTTCGCCGAGGCCGGGCGGCGGCATTACGGCGGCAGCCTCAAGGGCCGCTGGATTCTCACCGCCGGTCTGGGCGGCATGGGCGGCGCGCAGCCGCTGGCGGCGGCGATGGCGGGGGCGTGCTGCCTCGCGGTGGAGTGCAATCCGGAGTCCATCGCCTTCCGCCTACGCACCGGCTACCTCGACGCCCAGACCGAAAGCCTCGACGAGGCGCTGGCGACGATCGAGCGCTGGACCCGGGCGGGGGAGGCGAAATCCATCGGTCTGCTGGGCAACGCGGCGGAAATCCTGCCCGAACTGGCGCGGCGCGGCGTGCGGCCCGACCTCGTCACCGATCAGACCTCCGCCCACGACCCGGTCAACGGCTATCTGCCCAAGGGCTGGACCCTGGCGCAGTGGCGCGAAACCCGCGAGCGCGACCCCAAGGCGGTGGAGCGCGCCGCCCGCGCCGCGATGAAGGACCACGTGGCGGCGATGCTGGCGTTCGCCGCGGCGGGGGTGCCCACCTTCGACTACGGCAACAACATCCGCCAGGTGGCCGCCGACGCGGGGCTGGAGAACGCCTTCGCCTTCCCCGGCTTCGTGCCCGCCTACATCCGTCCGTTGTTCTGCCGGGGCGTCGGGCCGTTCCGCTGGGCGGCGCTGTCGGGCGATCCGGAGGACATCTTCCGCACCGACGCCAAGGTCAAGGAGCTGATCCCCGACGATCCGCACCTCCACACCTGGCTCGACATGGCGCGGGCGCGCATCCGCTTCCAGGGCCTGCCGTCGCGCATCTGCTGGGTCGGGCTGGGGGACCGCCACCGCCTCGGCCTCGCGTTCAACGAGATGGTCGCCAGGGGGGAGCTGAAGGCGCCGATCGTGATCGGCCGCGACCACCTGGATTCCGGCTCGGTCGCCTCGCCCAACCGCGAAACCGAGGCGATGAAGGACGGCTCCGACGCGGTGTCCGACTGGCCGCTGCTCAACGCCCTGCTCAACGTCGCCTCCGGCGCCACCTGGGTGTCGCTGCACCACGGCGGCGGCGTCGGCATGGGGTATTCGCAGCACGCCGGGATGGTGATCTGCTGCGACGGCACCGAGGCGGCGGCCCGGCGCATCGAACGGGTGCTGTGGAACGACCCGGCCACCGGGGTGATGCGCCACGCCGACGCGGGCTACGACGAGGCGCTCGCCTGCGCGCGCGACAAGGGCCTGAACCTGCCGGGCATCCTCCGATGAGCGTGCGGGTGCTGCGCGCCGCCCACCACCGCGCGATGCCGTGGAAGAACGGCGGCGGCACCACCTGGGAGGTGGCGGTGTCGCCCCCGGGCGCCGGGCTGGACGACTTCGACTGGCGGGTGAGCCTGGCGCGGGTCGAGGCGGATGGGCCGTTTTCCGCGTTTCCCGGCGTCGACCGGGGCTTCGCGGTGCTGGAGGGGGAGGGGGTGGCGCTTGCCGTCGGCGGCGCGGCGGAGGCGGCGATTCGCCCCGGCGATCCGCCGTTCGGTTTTTCCGCCGACCTGCCCACCGTCGCGCGGCTGCTGGGCGGGCCGGTGACCGACCTCAACGCCATGACCCGCCGCGCCCGCGTTTCCCACCAACTCCACCGCGTCGAGCTGGCGGCGGGGCAGCGTTACGACCTGCCCGGGCCGGGGGTGCTGCTGGTCCACACCGGCGAGCTGGCGGCGGCGGGGGAGACCCTCGGCCCTCTCGACGCGCTGGTCGCCGAGGCGGGCGTTTTCACCCGCGCCCTGGCGGAGACGGTGGCGTTCGCGGTGCTGCTGCGACCGGCATGACGCCGGATTACGTATAGACAAAATCGCCGCCCCGTGCGTACCATGCCTCAATAGCAGGCAGTCGCACCGTCTGCCCGAAAATGCAGCGAAAAGGGATCGGCTCATGAACAAGGGATGGGTTTTCGCGGCCGCGCTGGCGGCGGTTTCCGGGTCCGGCGCGCACGCGGCGACGCCGGTGTCGATCGGCATTTCCGGCTGGACCGGCTTCGCGCCGCTGACGCTGGCGAAGGAGGCCGGAATTTTCGAGAAGCACGGCCTCGACGTCTCGATCAAGAAGATTCCCCAGGCGAGCCGCCACCTGGCGCTGGCCTCGGGCGACATCCAGTGCGCCGCCACCACCGTGGAAACCTGGATCGTGTGGAACGCCAACGGCGTGCCCGCCAAGCAGATCTTCCAGATGGACAAATCCTACGGCGCCGACGGCATGGCGGTGCGGCCGGGGACGGAGAAGGTCGCCGACCTCAAGGGCAAGACCGTCGCCGCCTCCGCCCCCGGCACCTCGCCCTACTTCTTCCTCGCCTGGATCCTCAAGGAGAACGGCCTGAGCCTGAAGGACGTGAAGGTGGTGAACATGGAACCTGGCCCCGCCGCCCAGGCGTTCGTCGCCGGGCAGAACGACGCGGCGATGACCTACGAACCCTATCTCTCGACCGTGCGCGCCGCCCCCGACAAGGGCCGCATCGTCGCCACCACGCTGGACTATCCGGCGGTGATGGACACCTTCGGCTGCACGCCCAAGTTCCTCGAAGCCAACCCCAAGGCGGCCAAGGCCCTGGCGGACAGCTACTTCGAGGCCCTCGAGATGATCGCCAAGGACCAGGCCAAGGCGTTCGAGATCATGGGCAAGGACGTGAAGCAGACGCCGGAGAAGTTCGGCGAATCCGCCAGCCACCTGAAGTGGCAGGACCGCGCCGCCAACGCCGCGTTCTTCGCGGGCGAGTTCAAGACCTTCTCGGCCAAGGCGGCGGCGCTGCTGGTGGAGATCGGCATCATCAAGGCGACGCCGGACCTCGAAACCCTGGTCGACACCTCGTTCATCCGCTGATTCGGCTTCCGGGGCGGGTCGCGGCCCGCTCCGGACATATTCGGGATTCGCGATGCAGCCCCTCGAACCGATTCCCCGCCGCGCGCGGATCGCCCTCGGCATCCTGTTTTTCGTGCTGTTCGTCGGCGCCTGGGCGATCGCCACCCTCGGCGGCTTCGTCTCGCCCACCTTCCTCGCCGATCCGGTGACGATGGTGAAGGACGGCGTCTACCTCCTCACCGAGCAGGGCTTCCTCGCCGACATCGGCGTGACCGTGTGGCGCGTCGTCGGCGGCTTCGTCATGGCGGCGGCGGTGGCGGTGCCGCTCGGCATCGCCATGGGCGCCTACAAGCCGGTGGAGGCGCTGCTGGAGCCGTTCGTGTCGTTCGCGCGCTATCTGCCCGCCTCGGCGTTCGTGCCGCTGCTGATCCTGTGGGCGGGCATCGGCGAACTGCAGAAGCTGCTGGTGATCTTCATCGGCTCGGTGTTCCAGATCGTGCTGATGGTGGCGGTGGCGGTGGCCGCCACCCGCCGCGATCTGGTGGAGGCCGCCTACACCCTGGGCGCCGACGACGCCGGGGTGGTGCGACGCGTGCTGATCCCCGCCAACGCCCCCGACATCGCCGAAATCCTGCGGCTGGTGCTGGGCTGGGCGTGGACCTACGTGATCGTCGCCGAGCTGATCGGCGCGTCCTCGGGCATCGGCTACATGATCATCAACAGCCAGGCGCTGATGGCCACCGGGCAGATCATTTTCGGCATCATCGTCATCGGCCTGATCGGCCTGGTGTCCGACTTCGCCTTCAAGTGGCTCAACCGCCGCCTGTTCGCCTGGAGGCTGGCATGAACGAATTGGAAATCAGCGAGGTCAGCCGCGTCTTTCCCGGCGCGGGCGGGCGGCCGCCGGTGGTGGCGTTGCAGCCCACCACCCTCAAGGTGGCGCGCAACGACTTCGTCACCATCCTCGGCCCCTCGGGCTGCGGCAAGTCCACCCTGCTCAGGATCGTTGCCGGGTTGGACAAGCCCACCACCGGCGCGGTGATCGCGGGCGGCAGGGAGGTGACCGGCCCGGGCGTGGACCGGGGCATGGTGTTCCAGTCCTACACCCTGTTCCCGTGGCTCACGGTGCGCGAGAACATCGCCTTCGGCCTGCGCGAGAAGCGGCTGGGGGAGAAGGAGAAGTGGGAGATCGTCGACGATTTCGTCGAGAAGGTGGGCTTGCGCGGCTTCGAGGCCCACTGGCCGAAGCAGCTTTCGGGCGGCATGCAGCAGCGCACCGCGATCGCCCGCGCCCTCGCCAACGATCCGCGCGTGCTGCTGCTGGACGAACCCTTCGGCGCCCTCGACAACCAGACCCGCGCGCTGATGCAGGAACTGCTGCTCGGCATCTGGGAGCGGGAGCAGAAGACCGTGCTGTTCGTCACCCACGACATCGAGGAGGCGGTGTTCATGGCCTCCCGCGTGGTGACGATGACGGCGCGCCCGGGGCGGATCAAGTCGGTGACGCCGGTGGACCTGCCGCACCCGCGCCACTACACCGTCAAGGCCAGCCCGGAATTCTCCGCCCTCCGCCTCAAGCTCACCGAGGAAATCCGCTCCGAAGCCCTGGCGGCGGCGGCGGAAGGGTAGTTTTCCGGATCGCAAAGCCCGGCTCGTGCGTTGTTTCCTGGCTCGGGAGACAGTCAGGGAGACGAAACCATGGGTATCGGCACGATTCTGCTGATCGTCGTCATCGTCCTGCTGGTCGGCGCGTTGCCGCGCTGGCCGTATAGCAGCGGTTGGGGCTACTATCCCTCGGGCGGCCTCGGCCTGGTGCTGCTGATTCTGCTGATTCTGCTGCTGATGGGCAGGATCTAGACCGCCACGCGCCGCGCCGCCGGGTGATCCGGCGGCAGCAGCATCTCCTCGGCCACCTCCCGCCACGACGGCAGGTCGACGCCGGGGAAGCGGCCGAAGGCGAGGGCGGTGCGCACCGCGGTGCGCACCGAGTCCGCGTCGCCCGGGGTGTAGCCGAAGCGGCCGGGATAGCCGCCGGTGACCGCCTCCGGGCAGATCGCGGGCAGGCCCAGCACGCGGTATTGCCCCAGCTTCAGCGAGGTGTCGGCCAAATACGGCTCCACCCCCGGGCCGTAGGGCGCGATGCCCGCGTCGGCATGCTGGAGGAAGGCGAGGGTGTCGCCGAACTTCATCTCGCCGTAGAGCTTCACGTTCGGCAGATCGTTCAGCGCCTGGGCGCGCGGGCCGCCGCCGATGACGTGGAAGGTCGCCTCCGGAAACGCGGGGGCGGCGGCGCGGTAGAATTCCGGATCGAACAGCATGTTCCCCACCGAGACGAGGTTGACCCCGCCCGCGAACGGCGAGCCGCGGTCGCGCCGCAGCTCGGTCTTGTCGAACCCCTGGGAGGTGAGGAACACCGGCGAGCCGGGGGGGAACAACTGCCCCAGCAGCGGCGACTTGACCATGATCTTGTCGAAGCTGCGGGCGTGGCGCAGCGCCAGCTCGCGCACGTAAGGCGCGGGGTTGATGGCGTCGAAGCTGTCGGAGCAGAGGTAGACGAACATCGCGCGCGGGTTCAGCCGCTTGACGAGGTCGTGGAACAGTTCCGGCCCGCCGGTCTCGAACAGGATCACGTCCGCCTCGCGGATCCAGTCGGCGAGCACCTCGGGCACGTGGGTGCCGTAGTGGCGGACGTAGGCGTTCATCAGCGGCGCCAGCGGCGATGGCACGCGGCAGGGGTGGACCAGGGTGCGCCACAGGTAGGTTTCGACGCCGTTGGCGGTGGTCTCCACCCGGTTGGCGCGGTCGCGCAGCGGCACGCGGTTGTCGCCCTTGATCTCCGACAGGCGGCTGAACGCGCAGGAGAAGAAGCGGGTGTGGCCGAGGTTGGCGAGTTCGTCCACGAGGAAGTGGCAGCCCGCCTTGCGTTCGGTGCGGTAGTCGTGGCGCGCCACCAGGAGGAACGACCGCCGTGCCGCCGGGGCGGCCACCCCGAGATCGATCGCCGCGCTGTCCTCCATTCCTCCGCCTCCTCATCCGCTTCGCCGCCCCTAAACGTATTGCCGCGACGGGCGGGATCAAGTTTAGGTCAGCAGAATTGCCGCGATGTGGGGGAAAAGCCGGTAATCGCGTGTTTTCTCTCTCGCACGGACGAATTCCTGCCCTATCTTCAGGACGAACCCACCCCGACAACCGCACGAGGACGCCCGAGATGGATGCAGTCGCAGCGATGATTCACCCCGTGATTCTGTGCGGCGGCACCGGCAGCCGGCTATGGCCGATTTCCCGCGAGATGTATCCGAAGCAGTTCCTGCCGCTGATCGGCGAGCGGACGATGCTGGAGGAGACGGTTCTGCGCGTCGCCGGAGCCGAGTTCGCCGCGCCGCTGCTGGTGGCCAACGAGGAGCACCGCTTCGTCGTCGCCGAGCAGCTGCGGGTGTGCGGCGTCGAGGCGGCGGAAATCTTCCTCGAGCCGTTCGGCCGCAACACCGCGCCCGCCGCCTGTCTCGCCGCCCTCACGGTGGCGGCCAAGACCCCCGACGGCCTGCTGCTGCTGATGCCCTCCGACCACGTGATCGCCGACCGCGAGGCCTTCCTCGCCGCGGTGCGGGCGGCGGCGGGGGCGGCCAAGGGCGGCGCCATCGTCACCTTCGGCATCACCGCCGACCGGCCGGAAACCGGCTACGGCTACATCCGCGTGGGCGGCCAGCTCGCCGCCGGGGCCGAGGCCTGCCGGGTGCTGGCGTTCGCCGAGAAGCCCGACCTCCCCACCGCCGAGGGCTACCTCGCCGACGGCGGCTACGTCTGGAACTCCGGCATCTTCCTGTTCCAGGCGAAAACCTTCCTCGAGGAATTGGAGCGCCTGCAGCCCGAGATTCTCGCCGCCTGCCGCGCCGCCCTCAAGGCGTCGAAGCGCGACCTCGACTTCTGCCGCGTCGACGCCGCCGCGTTCGCCGAAAGCCCGTCGCTCTCCATCGACTACGCGGTGATGGAACACACCGACCGCGCCGCCGTGGTGCCGGTGAGCATGGGCTGGAACGACGTGGGCGCATGGTCGGCGCTGTGGGAACTGGGCGAGGCCGACGAAGCGGGCAACGTGACGCGCGGCGACGTGATCCTCGAAGACGCGCGCAACTGCTACGCCCGCAGCGACGACCGGGTGCTGACCGCGCTGGTGGGGGTGGAGGACCTGGTGGTGGTGGTGACCGACGACGCGGTGTTCGTGAGCCGCCGCGACCGCGCGCAGGACGTGAAGGCGGTGGTGGAGCGCCTCAAGGCCGAGGGACGGCCGGAGCAGAAGTTCCACTCCACCGTCTACCGCCCGTGGGGCAACTATCGCTGCATCGACGCGGGCCAGCGCTTCCAGGTGAAGCAGATCGTCGTCACCCCCGGCTCCAAGCTCAGCCTGCAGCGCCACCACCATCGCGCCGAGCACTGGATCGTGGTGGAGGGCACCGCGCTCGTCACCTGCGGCGAGAAGAGCTTCCTGCTGCACGAGAACCAGTCCACCTACATCCCGATCGGCTCGGTCCATCGGCTCGAGAACCCGGGCAAGATCCCGCTGCGCCTGATCGAGGTGCAGTCGGGCGGCTACCTCGGCGAGGACGACATCGTCCGCCTCGAGGACACCTTCGGCCGCGCCTGAGGCGCGGTCAGGCGGAGCGGCTGGAAAGGTCGTCGTCGCCCAGGCTGTCGCGCAGGCTGGCGGCGGTGGAGTTGGCGGGCAGGGGGCGGAAGGGGGTCAACCCCATCCGCTCGCGGCTCGCCGCCACCTCGTAGACGATCGCGAAGTCGATCGTCCGCGCCTCGTCGGAAAAGCCGTAGACCAGCGCCACGTCGCACAGCTGGTTGATGAGGCGGGGGATGCCCCGGCTGAAATAGTGGACGGCGGCGCAGGCGTCGTCGTCGAACAGGTCGGGCGGCCCGCCCACCACCGCCAGGCGATGGCGGACGTAGGCGGTGGTCTCCTCGGCGGTGAGGGGGTCGAGGTGGCAGTGCACCGCGATCCGCTGCACGAACTGCCGCAGCTCCGGCCGCCGCAGGGTTTCCACCAGCTCGGGCTGGCCGACCAGGACGATCTGCAGCAGCTGGTCGCGCTCGTTGTTGACGTTCGAGAGCATGCGCAGCTCCTCGAGCGCGTCGGCGCCGAGGTTCTGCGCCTCGTCGATGATCAGCACGCTGCGCTTGCCCTTGGCGTATTGCTCCACCAGGAAGGCGACGAAGGCGTTGTAGAGCTTGATCTGGTCGCGTCCGCGGTGGTCCAGCTCGAACGCCATCGACACCCAGCCGAGAAGCTTGCCCAACCCCTTCGAGGAATTGCTGATCACCCCCACCGTCACGTCGGCGCCGACGCCCTTGAGGAAGCGGCGGATGATCGTGGTCTTGCCGGTGCCCACCTCGCCGGTGATCACCACGAAGCCCGCCTGGGTCATCATCCCATAGTCGAGCAGGTTGATCGCCATGCGGTGGCGTTTGCTGTCGTAAAGAAAATCGGGGTCGGGGAGCAGCGAGAAGGGCTTGCCGCTCAATCCGTAGAAGTGCTCGTACATCCGGAACTCCGTCGGTCGCTCGACTGCAAGGCTTCGGCGCGCCCCTATTACCTACCCACGACCCGGCCCCGGCACAATGCCTGGCGGCCGATTTTCGTACCGCCATGCGAAAACTGGAGTTTCCGTCATACGAAATGCAGGAAATTTCGTCCCTCGATATTGCAACGGCGAATTTTTCCCGTAGGTTTATGCGAAGAGCCGGCGCCAGACGGCTTCCTCAGCGCGGCCCGGTCGGCGGCCGCATCGACCATTGCTCGGATCACAGGGGTTTTCCATGAAGACAGTCACGTCTTTTGCTGCAGCATTGGTGGTCGCGTTGTGTTCCACCGCGGCATCGGCCGTCGAACCCGATTACACCCTCAATCCCGGCGACGTCCTCCAGATCGACGTGTGGAAGGAAGAGGGGATGAACCTCGAAACCCTGGTGATGCCCGACGGCAGCCTCACCTTCCCGCTCGCCGGCACCCTCAAGGTGCAGGGCCTGACCACCGAGCAGACCCAGGTGGCGATCAAGGAGCGCCTCAAGCCCTACATCCCCGAGGCGGTGGTGACGGTGGCGGTGCGCCAGGCGCTCGGCAACGTCGTCAACGTGATCGGCCAGGTGGCGCTGCCGGGCGTGCAGACCCCCGGGCGCCGCGTCACCGTGATGCAGGCCCTCTCGGCCGCGGGCGGCCTCACGCCCTACGCCTCGGAAAGCCGCATCATCATCCTGCGCCGCTCCGGCGAGCGGCAGGAGGCGATCCCCTTCCCCTACGACCAGGTGATCCGCGGCCGCCAGCTCGACAAGGACATCGTGCTGCAAACCGGCGACGTGGTGGTGGTGCCGACCGCAAGTCTGTTCTAGAGTGCGGGTCGGGATCGGCCCAGAGGGGGAAGGGCTTCATGCGCATGTCTGCGGTGGCGGTGAAACGCATCGTTGTGGCCGGGGCGGTCGTCCTGTTGGGGGCGGCCTCCGCCCAGGCCGAGAATCTCACGGTCCGGACCGAGGGGTCCGGCCGCTTCGAATACGATGACAACCCGCTGCTGCGCGCCGACGACGCCAGCGCGATCACCGGCTTCATCGCCACGCCGCGCCTCACCCTGCTGGAGGAGACCGACGTCTCGCGGATCGAGCTGGGCGGGCAGGTCGAGGTCAACCGCTACGACGACACCGACTTCAACTCCGAGGACTACTACGTCAATTTCCTCGCCCGCCGCCAGTTCCGCACCGGCCTCGCGTGGGTGAAGGCGGACATGAGCTACGACACCACCCGCACCTCCGAGGTGGCGGAATCCGGGCTTTCGATCGCGGGCGTGCGCAACACCCGCTTCACCGTGGCGCCGCACTACCAGGCCGACATCACCCAGCTCGACCAGCTGATCTTCGACGCCTCGATGGTGGTGTCGCGCTACGACGACCTCGACAACTACACCAACTACCGCACCTTCACCTTCAAGCCCACCTGGCAGCGCTCGGTCACCGAGACCCAGGCGGCGCTGTTCGCGGTGGAGGGGGTGCATTACGAGACCACCTCCGGCTCCGGCGTCACCACCGACACCCTGATCCCGCAGGTGGGCTGGACCGCCCAGCTCTCGCCGCGCTGGAAGGTCAACGGCTCGGTCGGCCTGCAGTATTCGACGACCGAATACGACCAGCAGTTCCCCGGCCGCGAGGACGGTTCGGAGACGACCTATTACTTCGATGCCGCGATCAACTACGACGACCTCAACGACCATGTC
Source organism: Alphaproteobacteria bacterium (assembly GCA_030604885.1). Classification (GTDB taxonomy): domain Bacteria; phylum Pseudomonadota; class Alphaproteobacteria; order Rhodospirillales; family Rhodospirillaceae; genus Oleispirillum. Next base: position 30,925 of record JAUVUZ010000016.1, read on the forward strand.
GTCTTCCAGACCAGCCGCCGCCCGTCGTCGCTGGCCTCGGGAAACCAGGCGCAGACCACCCAGTTCAAGCTCACCGGCACCCATAACGTCAGCCAGCGGCTCGACTTGAAATTGGGCCTCACCTACCAATTTTCCGACAGGTCGGGTTCAAATTCCTCCGGCAACAACGATATCACCTTTATCGAGGCCGCGCCGCAGTTGGTCTATCGTCTGACGGAGAAGCTCAACCTCAACCTGATGTACCGGCATCGCGAGCGTGAAATCGGCTCCGCCGACGCGACCTCCGATGCCGTGATGGTGACGCTTACCTTCAGGCCGGACGAGTTCCGGGTCGACTGACGCGCGCGAAGCCTCCGTCGGAAGCCAGATCCAACGGGGCGTCGCAATGGATTGTTCGATCTACGACTATCTCGCCATCGTGCTCCGGCGCAAGAAGGCGTTCTTCGTCACGTTCGCCATCGTCTTCGCGCTGGCGGCGGCGGGTGCGCTCAACTGGTCGAAGTACCGCTCGACCGCCACCATCCAGGTGGTACCGTCGGACATTCCCGAGGGCATGACCATCCCGGTGGGGATGAACGCGGCGGATTTGATGCAGGCGCTGGTGGACCAGCGCATCACCCAGATTCAGCAGATCGTCACCTCGACCTCCAGCCTGGTCGAGATCATCACCAAGTTCGACCTCTATCCCGGCATCCGCCAGCGCACGCCGATCTCGGAGATCGCCGAGGGGATGTCGAACAAGGTCCGCCTCGAGATGCTGGGCGCCGATCTCTCCAACCCGGCGGCGTCGCAGAAGCTGCGCGCCTCGCAGATGGGGGCGAGCGCCTTCACCATCAGTTTCGACTATTCGGAGCCGCTCAAGACCCAGCAGGTCACCAACGAGCTGGTGTCGCGCTTCCTCGACGAGGACCTGAAGCAGCGCCGCGCCCAGGTGCGCGAGACCCAGGCGTTCGTCGACGCGCAGATCGCCGATCTCGAAAAGTCGATGCTCGATCAGGAGCGGCGGATCGCCGAATTCCGCGAGAAGCGCCCGGACAGCCGCCCCGAATCCCTCGCCTTCAATCGCCAGATGGCGGCCACCACCGCGCTCAACCTGCAGAACCTGCAGGCGCAGCTCGGCTCGGTGGAGCGCAACCGCGCCGATCTGCGCGGCCAGCTCGCCTCCGTCGAACCCTACACCCGGGTGATCGAGGAAGGCCAGCTGATGACCACGCCCGCCACCCAGCTCAAGGTGTTGCAGGCCAAGCTCGCGGCGATCTCGGGGCAGTACGGCCCGCGCCACCCCGACGTGGTCAAGCTCAGCGCTCAGATCGAGGCCCTCAAGGCCGAGACCTCGGGCGACGGGCAGACCGCCGAGATCGAGAAGCAGCTCGCCGACGCCCGCGGCGAACTCGCCCGGGTGGAGAAGGTCTACGGCGCCGACCACCCGGACGTGCGCCAGCTTCAGCAGCGCATCCAGGCGCTGGAGGCGCGGCATTCCGCCGCCAGCCGCGCCGGGGCCGCGCGCCGCGGCGTCAAGGAAGACGCCGACAACCCCGCCTACCTGATGCTGGTGGCGCAGATCAACGGCCTCGACGAGCAGTCCCGCTCGTTGCAGCGGCAGTTGGTGGACATGCAGCGCCAGCACGAGCAGTACGAGGCGGCGGTGGCGGCCGCGCCCGCGATCGAGCAGGAGCTCGCCGCGCTCGCCCGCGACTACGACAACTCCCAGGCGCGCTATCGCGAACTCAAGACCAAGAAGCAGATCGCCGACATGACGGTGCAGATGGAGCAGTCGCGCAAGGCGCAGCGCCTCACCGTCATCAACCCGCCGGAGGTGCCGACGCAGACCCGACCGGCGCGCAAGCTGCTGCTGGTGGGCGGCTTCCTGTTCGCGGGCCTGTGCGGCTTCGCCGCGATCGTCGTCACCGAGGTGCTGAGCCGCCGCATCCACGGCGCCGGGCACCTGGCGGCGATCACCGGCCTTTCGCCGCTGGTGATCATCCCCCACATCACCACCCGGGCGGAACGCCGGGCGCGGCGCAACCGTTGGCTGGTGGCCTTCGGCGGCGCGTTCGCCGCGGCGGGCGCGGCGGTGCTGGTGTTCGACCGGATGGTGATGCCGCTCGACCTGGCGTGGACGCTCTTCACCTTGAAGCTCGGTATCAACTGACCCTGACGGGAGTCCGATGGACAAGCTCGAAAAAGCCCTGCAGAAGGCGCGGATCGACCGCGAACGCGCGCTGGCCGAGGTGGCCACCGCCACGGTTCTGCCGCTGGAGGCGCCGCCTGCCGCGCCGCCGCCCGAGCCGGAGCGCACCGCGACCCAGCCGCTCTCGCCCGCCGAGCTGGAGCGCCACCGCGTGGTGGTGCGCCCGGGCCGGGGCGAAACCGTCGACCTCTTCCGCATGCTGCGCACCAAGGTGATGCAGCAGATGCAGGGGGCGGGGTTGCGCACCCTCGCGATCACCAGCCCGCAGTACGGCGACGGCAAGACCACCATCGCCATCAACCTCGCCATGAGCCTGGCGCTCGACGTCAAGCAGACGGTGCTGCTGGTGGACACCGACATGCGCAAGCCGTCGGTCCACGAGTTCCTCGGCATGAAGCCCGAGTGCGGGCTGGACGACTACCTGCTGCGCGACGTGCCGATCGCCAAATGCCTGGTGAAGCCCAACATCGAGCGCCTCGTGGTGCTGCCGGTGGCGCACTCGCTCCAGGATTCCTCCGAACTCCTCGGCACCCCGAAAATGGCGAAGCTCGCCGCCGAGCTGAAGACCCGCTATCCCGACCGCATCGTCATCTACGACATGCCGCCGCTCCTGACCCAGGACGACACCCTGGCCTTCCTTCCGCTGGTGGACGGGGTGCTGCTGGTGGTGCGCGACGGCGTCTCGCCGATCGCCGACGTGCGCGCCTGCGCCGAAAGCCTGGCGGGGCGCAACTTCCTGGGCACGATTCTCAACGATTCGCGGTTTTCCGCCTGAATCCGCGGAAGGCCGAGCGATTCTCAGCGAAAGGACGTCCCCGTGATCGATCGCTTCGCGTGCTCCCTCTGCCTTGCCCTCGGCCTGGCGCTCGCCGCTCCGGCCCAGGCCGCGCCGCCCGAGCTGGTCGGCGTCAACCTCGCCAACGCCGGGTTCGGCGGGTCCGCCCGCCCCGGCAAGCACGGCGTCAACTACCTCTGGCCGACCCCCTCCGACATCGACCTCTACGCCGACCGGGGCGCCACCGCGGTGCGCATCGCGTTCCTGTGGGAACGGATGCAGCCCAAGCTGTTCGGCCCCCTCGACGAGGCGGAGGCGGGGCGGCTCGACGCCCTGGTGAAAAAGGGCGACGCGCGGGGCGTCAAGGTGATCCTCGACCCCCACAACTACGCCGCCTATTACGACAAGCTGATCGGCTCCGACGAGGTGCCGACCGCCGCCTTCGCCGATCTCTGGACCCGCCTCGCCGGGCGCTATCGCGACAACCCCTCGGCGGTGTTCGGCCTGATGAACGAACCCAACAAGCACAAGGCGGACGAATGGGCGCCGATCGCCCAGGCGGCGATGGACGCGATCCGCGCCACCGGCGCGAAGCAGCTGGTGCTGGTGCCCGGCACCCGCTGGTCCGGCGCCCACGCCTGGCTGGCGAAGGACGGCCGCCTCTCCAACGCCGAGGCGGTGGGCGGCATCAAGGACCCGGCGGACAACTTCGCCTTCGAGGTCCACCAGTATTTCGATTCCAACACCTCGGGCACCAGCCCCGAGTGCGTCTCCGCCGATATCGGCGTGCAGCGGCTCTCGGGCTTCAACGCCTGGCTGCGCGAGACCGGCAACCGCGGCTTCCTCGGCGAGTTCGGCGCCTCCAAGCAGCCGCTGTGCATGGAAGCGTTGCGCAAGACCCTTCAATTCATGGACGACAATTCCGACGTATGGGTAGGTTGGACCTATTGGGCCGCCGCGCCGTGGTTCGGCGACTACATGTTCAACGTCTATCCCCCCGATCCTGCTCGGTTCCCGCAGATCGAAATCCTCGACCAGGCGATGCGGAGGTAAACGGCCCGTGGACGGCATCAGCGCAACCGGCAGGAGCTTCGGCCGCGTGGCCGCGCCGGTGGCGCGCGCCAGCCGCTCGGCGGTGCCGTATCTGCTGCTGTTCGGCGCGATCGGCTACAACGCCGGGCTCGCGTTCCTCAACGCCCGCGGCCTGCGCCTGAGCGAGGCCCACGTGGCGGTGACCGAGCTGGCGATCCTGTTCGTCACCGCGATGTTCCTGATGTTCCGATGGGGCAAGCTGGGGCCGCAGCGGCCGTTCGTGATCGCGTCGTTCTGCGTGTTCCTGTTCCTGTTCGCGTGGGTCACGGTGGCCAACGGCGCGCTGTTCATGCGCACGCCGCGCGAATTCGCGATCGTCTGCATGTTCTACCTCGTCGGCACCCAGTGCCCGCCGGAGCGGATGCTGAAGGCGTTCCGCCTCATCACCGTGGTGACGGTGGCGGTGCTGCTGATCGAGGGCTTCTCGGTGCCGCTCTACGTGTGGCTGTTCCAGCCCGCCGACTATTTCGCCAATACCCGCGGCATCGAGAAGTTCAGCCTCGACGACACCGGCCTGTTCCGCAATTCGCTGGGGTTCGCCGGGCGCTTCTCCTACGGCCTGTTCGGCCAGCGGCGGCTGTCGTCGATCTTCCTCGAACAGGTGTCGCTGGCGAACTTCGCGATGGTGCTGACGATCTTCGCGGTGGCGTGGTGGCAACGCATGGGGCGCGGCGACCGCATCCTGTTCAGCGTCGCGGTGGTGCTGATGATTCTCTCCAACAGCAGCCGCACCGGCACCGCCCTCTGCCTGCTCTGCGCGCTCGGCTACTGGGCGTTCCCCAAGCTGCCGAAAAGCCTCTACGGCGCGGCGATGCCGGCGCTTCTGGTGATCGCGGCGCTGCTGTTCTACCGGCCCGAGCAGGGCTTCACCGACACTCTCTCCGGCCGCATCGGCCACACCGTCGGCCTGCTGGCGCGGATGGACCTCTCCGACCTCGTCACCGGCGACGTCGCCAACATCGCCCGCACCGGCGATTCCGGCTACGCCTACCTCGTCTACGCCACCACGGTGATGGGGCTGATCTACTTCTGGATCTTCACCTGGGTGCTGCTGCCGGGCGACAGCGCCATGGACAAACGCTTCGCCTACGGCGCGCTGCTGTTCATCTGCGTCAACCTGATGGTCGGCGCGGCGATCCTGTCGATCAAGGTGAGCGCGCCGCTGTGGATGATCTGCGGCTGCCTCGCCGCCCAGGCGGAGGCGGCGCGGGCGGCCAAGCCCAAACCGCCGCCGCTGTTCCGCCAGGTGGGGGCCGCATGAGGAACCCCAACCGCGCCTCCCTCGCGCCCGACCAGGCCAAGGCCCTGGCGATCCTGCTGGTGGTGTTCGGCCACGTGCTGCGCGGCCTCGAACGCGGCAACCTGATCGCCTACGACGGCGTCTGGCGCACCGTGGACTGGGCGATCTACCTGTTCCACATGCCGCTGTTCTTCTACCTCTCCGGCCTGTTCTTCGCGCAGACGGTGCGCAAGGCGGGCTACCTCGGCATGCTGCGGCGCAACCTCGTGGTGCTGGTGGGGCCGCTGGTGGTGTGGTCGTACATCCAGGTGGGCATGCAGTACGTGTTCTCCGGCAGCTCCAACCTCAAGGTCGGCCTCGACGACGTGCTCTCCGCGCCGTTCCCGCCCGCGCAGCAGTTCTGGTTCCTGGGGGTGCTGTTCGTGGCGATGGCGGTGGCCGGGGCGCTGCCCGCGCTCGGCGCCTCGCGCCGGGCGGTCGCCGCCGCGTTCGTGGCGGCGATGGCGGCGCGCATCGGCCTCGACGACTGGATCAAGACGGCGTTCGAGAGCGGGCCGTACTGGTTCCTGGTGGGGCAGTTCCTCTGGCATTTCCCGTTCCTGCTGCTGGGGATGCTGTGCGGCAACGACGCCATGGACCGGGGCGGCGCGCACCCGCTCGTCTTCGTCGCCGCGTTCGCGGTGGCGATGCTGGCGGCGCTGCCCGCCGCGCCCGAGACCCCGCCGCTGCTGGCGGTGGTGACGGCGGCGCTGGTGCTGTTGTTCTACAAGGCGTTCATGGAGGCGGCGGCGCGTCAGCCGGAGTCTCCGGGACGGTTCGGCCGCGCGCTGGCGTTCGTCGGCGCCAACAGCATGATCATCTTCCTCTCCCACGTGATTTTCGGCGCGGGCATGCGGGCGCTGCTGGTGCGGCTCGGGGTGACCGACCCGGGCGTCCATCTCGTCCTCGGCACCGCCGCCGGAATGATCCTGCCCCTGTTCCTGGTGCCGGTGGGCCTCGCCGTGGAGCGCCGCGCGGCGCTGCTCGCGCGGGTGGCGCTGCCGGTCCGCGCCGGAAGGAGCGCCGCATGACCACCGCCGCCGCCCCGCCTCTCGACACCCCCTCCCAGCCGCCGGAACTGGCGCTGCTGGCGCGCATCGCCCCGGTTCCCGACGCGGCCGCCAAGGCCGCGTTCCTCGCCTCGCTGGAGGCGCCGCTCAAGCCGATGGTGGTGTCGTTCCTCAACGCCCACGCCTTCAACCTCGCCGAGCGGGACGCGGGCTTCCGCGACCACCTGATGCAAGCGGACGCGCTGTTCCGCGACGGCGTCGGGGTGTCGCTGATGCTGCGCCTCCTGGGCGCGGACGCGGGCCTCAACATGAACGGCACCGACCTGATCCCGGAAATCCTGCACGCCTGCCGCGGCCGCCGCATCGCCCTGGCGGGCACCGCCGATCCGTGGCTCTCCCGCGCCGCCACCGAGTTGCGCGAGCAGGGGCAGGTGATCGTGCTGGCGATCGACGGCTTCCAGGGCCTCGCCGCCACCGTCAACCACCTGTGCGCCTGCGACGCCGACGTGTTCGTCCTGGCCATGGGCATGCCGCGCCAGGAGGAGGTGGCGGCCGAGCTGGCCGCCCGCCTCGACCGCCCGGCGGTGATCCTGAACGGCGGCGCGATCCTCGATTTCATCGCCGGGCGCTTCCCCCGCGCGCCGGAAATCTGGCGGCGGCTGCGGCTGGAATGGCTCTACCGCCTGATTCACGAACCCCGGCGGCTGTGGCGGCGCTACATCTTGGGCGGCGTCGTGTTCGCGTTCCACGGCGCGCGCCTGCGCCTGACTTACGGAAGGTTGAAGTCCCATGCCCGATAGGATCCAGATCGTGCATCTGGTGCGGCAATACGCGCCCTCGGTGGGCGGGCTGGAAGACGCGGTGGCGAACCTCTGCAAGCATCTGGCGGACATGCCCGACCTCCGCGTGCGGGTGGTGACCCTCGACCGCCTGTTCTCCGACCCGGAGCGGGTGCTGCCGCGCGCCGCCACCGTCGACGGCATTCCGGTGGCGCGCATCCCGTGGCACGGCTCCACCCGGTATCCCCTGGCGCTGTCGGTGCTGAAGCCGCTGGAGCAGGCGGATCTCGTCCACGTCCACGCCATCGACTTCTTCTTCGACTACATGGCCTGGACCAAGCCGATCCACCGCCTGCCGCTGGTGGCCTCCACCCACGGCGGGTTCTTCCACACCGAGTTCGCCGCCCGCGCCAAGAAGGCCTATTTCGAAACCGTCACCCGCGCCTCGTGCAAGGCCTACCACACCATCTGCGCGTCGTCGGAAAACGATGCCGCCACCTTCGGCCGGATCGCGCCGAAAAAGACCATCGCCATCGAGAACGGCGTCAACGTGACCAAGTGGGCCGACGCGGGCAGCCCCGAGGCGACGCGTACCCTGATCTTCATCGGCCGCTGGTCGTCCAACAAGCGGGTGCCGCTGTTGATCGACCTGATCGCGGCGCTGCGGGCGGGCGGGCCGGACTGGCGGCTGATCCTCGCCGGGGTGCCCGACGCCGAAACCGAGGAGAGCCTCGCCGCCCACGCGCGGGAGCGGGGCGTGGCGGCGGCGGTGGAGATTCACGTCAAGCCCGACGACGCGGCGCTCAAGGGCTTGCTCGGCCGCGCGGGCTACATCGCCTCGGCCTCCGCCTACGAGGGCTTCGGCCTCACCATCGTCGAGGGGCTTTCCGCCGGGCTGCTGCCGGTGGTGTCGCCGCTGGCGCCGTTCGTCAAGCTGGTGGACGCGCTGGGCGACGGCGTGGTGCTCGACCCCGCCGACATGACGGCGAGCGCGGCGGCGGTGGAGGCGGCGTTCCGCCGCCACGCCGAGGATTTCCCCGCCCGCCGCGCCGCGGCGATGGCGCTGGCCGCGCGCTACGCCTGGCCGGGGGTGGCGCAGCGGTTCCGCGAGGTTTACGACCGCGCCCTGGCGCGGCGGAGACGCGCCCGATGAGTCTTCAGTCCCGGATGGCGAAGGGAGTGATGTGGTCGCTCCTGGAGAAGGGCGGGCAACAGGGCATCTCCTTTCTGGTGTTCATGGTCATCGCCCGCCTCGTCGGTCCCACCGAATACGGCCTCGCCAACGTCTGCTTCGTGTTCTTCACCATCGCCAACCTCATCATCCTCGCGGTGGTGGACGGCATCGTCAGCCTTCAGGTGGAGGACGACCGGCGGCTTTCGACGCTGTTCTGGGCGGCGATGGCCACCGGCCTCGGGTTTTCGCTGATCGCGGTGGCGGGCGCCGGGCCGATGGCGGCGGCGATGGACGAGCCGCGCATGCGCGACCTGATCCTGTGGTTTTCGGTGATCCCGCTGCTGCTGGCGCTGGCGGCGGTGCCCTCGATGCTGGTGCTGAAGGAGCTGGACTTTCGCGTCTACGCCCTGCGCTCGATCGCCGCGTCGCTGATCGGCGGCGCGGTGGGGATCTCGGCGGCGTTCCAGGGCATGGGCGCCTACGCGCTGATCCTCCAGCAGATCACCCTGTTCACGGTGTCGAACATCGTGGTGTGGCTGTCGGTGCGCTGGCGCCCGCACCTGCGCTTCGACCGCGCCGCCCTCGCCGAAACCCTGCGCCCGGGCGTGCGCATGGCCGGGTCGATGATCGTCACCGTCGCCGAGCGCGAGGTGCCGCGCATCCTCATCATCGCCTTCATGGGGCCGCTGGCGCTGGGGTTCTATTCGTTCGTGGCGCGGGTGCGCTACGCGATCCAGGACATTTTCGTCAACCCGCCGTTCTCGGTGTTCTATCCCTCCCTCGCCAAGCTCAACCACGATCGCGAGGCGCAGCGCCAGTTGCTCGGGCTGTTCGTGGTGGCGAGCGGCGTGCTGATCTTCCCCACGCTCGCCTGCGCGGCGGTGGCGGCGCCGCTCTACGTCACCCTGTTCTTCGGCGGCAAGTGGGCCGAGGTGGTGCCGCTGTTGCAGGTGTTCATCCTGTGCGGCGCGGTGCTGCCGCTGCAATACGTGGTGCGCGAGATGATGCGCACCCACAACCGCCTCGGCCGCTTCCTCAAGCTCCAGATCGCTTATGTGGCGGCGGTTCTGGCGGCGACGGCGGCGGCGCTGCCGTTCGGCCTGCTGGCGATGGCGGCGGCGACCCTGGCGGTGGGCGTGGTCTTCCTGCCGGTCTATTTCCGCGCCTTGCAGACGTGGGAAGGGGTGTCGCTGTGGCGGGATCTCGGCGGCCTGTGGCGGCCGCTGGCGGCCTCGGGCGCGATGGCCGCGGCGATCGCGGGCTATGCCGCCAGCCCGTGGGCGGCGGCGGACCCGTGGTTGCGGCTGTTGCTGGCGTTGCTGGCGGGCGGGGCGGCGTTCGGCGCCGCCGGGCTGCTGCTGCTGCGCGGCGACGTGCGCCGCCTGGTGGGGTATTTCCGCCGCCGCCGGGCGGGGGAGGCTTGAGCCTCCCCTCCCGCCGCTTTACGGCACGTAGGCGGGCAGGCGGGCGACCTGCTCGCCGAGGAAGGCGGTGAGGCGCTTGTCGGCCTCGGCGATGTTGCCGTCCTCGGTCACCGGGGTGATCAGGCGGATCAGCGCGCCGTCGCTGCGGCGGTCGGTGAGCGAACGCTTGATCATGTTCCACTTGATCTCGCCGGTGGAGGCGAGGTCGCGCCCCTGCTCGCGATACCAGAAGTACACCAAGAGGCGGCTGTCGCCCTTCTTGATGATGCCGCGGTTGACGGTGAGCGGCGTGCCCTGCGCCGCCGCCACCGGCATCTCCGCCCGTGACAGGTCGGAAATCTCCCACCCGGTGCCGGGCAGGCACACCAGCGGCGAGTGGGTGGAGGAGCCGGTTTCCTGGGTGGCGTAGTAGGCGATGTAAAGCCCCACCGGAACGTCCGCCGGGCCGCGCTGGTAGGTGGCGAGCAGGTAGTCGTCGAGCCGGAGCGCGCGCAGCTCCTCCGGCGTGAGGGTTTCGCGGCGGCCGGTCCACTCGCCGCCGATCATCGGCCAATCGACGAACTGGCGGCGCGGCGGCACGTTTTCGGGGCCGGTGCCCGCGCGCAGGGCCGTGCTCTGCACCACCAACGCCAGCGCCAGGACCCCCACCAGCGGCAGCGCGACGCGCGGGCCGGGGGCGCGGCCGCCCGAGGTCATCGGCCCGTCGACCTCGACGCCGTTGAACCCGCCCGCGCCGCCGCCGCGGCGGCCGAGGCGCAACAGCCCCCAGCTCACCAGCGCGAGCACGCCGAGGCTCAGCAGGAACACCGCGAAGCCCTGCGCCCAGTGGAGGGAATCGTCGAGGGCGATCATGTAGCCCCGGTCCACCGCCCAACCCACCGAGACGATCCGCGCCGCGTTCATCGCGATGGTGATGGGAATGGTGGCGGCGAACACCAGGATGCGGTCGCGCCAGCCGGTGTGCACCAGGAACGCCATCATGTAGCCGAAGCTCATCAGCGGGAACAGGTAGCGCAGGCCGCTGCACGCCTCGGCCGCCTCGAGCTTGATGGTGCCGAGGTCGATGATGTTGCCGTCCTGGAACGCGGCGATGCCCATGCCCTGCAAGCCCCAGGTGCCCAGCACCGACGAGAGCAGTTGCAGCTCGGCGGTGAGGCGGGCGAACAGCGACACCGGCAGCGGCACGGTGAAGAACAGGAAGACGTAGGGCGCGAGCAGGGTGCGGAACACCCGCCAGCCGCCGACGAACAGGATCAGCCCGCCGACGGCGACGAGAAACGCGGTGGTGGAGACCCAGTTGTTGACGATCAGGTCGCCCACCCACTTCAGCAGCACCGCGAACACCACGACCGCCGCGCCCGCCGCCGGGGCGGGGGCGATCGCCGGGCGGTCGTGCTTGAGGCGGCCCACCGCCCACGCCACGGCGAGCGGCGGAATCAGCCAGCAGTGGCTGTATTCGTCGATGTCCCACGCCTTGATCTGCCCGGCGAGGGTGCGGTGGAACAGCACCACCAGCGCCACGGCGGCGAGCGCCGCCAGCAGCATCGGGACCCAGTCGCGCCCCGGGGCGCCCTCCGGGTGGCCCGGCGCACCGGGAAACCTCACCACCTTACGCTCCGGCCCGTGGTCGGGGGGAGCGGCAGCCTCGCGCAACAGGATGGTCAATAGACGTTCTCCCCTCGGATCACTTTGGCGGTGCGGAAGAGGATTTCGATGTCGAGGAACAGCGACCAGTGTTCCATGTAGTAGAGGTCCGCCTCGACGCGGCGGCGGATCTTCTCCTCGGTGTCGGTTTCGCCGCGCCAGCCGAGCACCTGCGCCCAGCCGGTGATGCCGGGCTTGACCTTGTGGCGCGCCGCGTATTCGTGGACCACTTCCTCGAACAGGCGGCCGGCGGCCTTGGTGTTGACGGCGTGGGGGCGCGGCCCGACCAGCGACATCTCGCCCGAGATCACGTTGAACAGCTGCGGCAGCTCGTCGAGGCTGGTGCGGCGCAGGAACGCGCCGACGCGGGTGACGCGCGGGTCGCTCTTGGTGGTCTGCACGTCGCAGTCGGCGTCGGAGCGGTCGTGATACATGGTGCGGAACTTGAACACCGAGATCAGCGAGTTGTTGTAGCCGTAGCGGTTCTGGCGGAACAGCACCGGGCCTTTGCTGTCGAGCTTGATCGCGATCGCGCAGACCGCCATCACCGGCAGCGCCACCGCCATGATGCCGAGGCCGAGGATCAGGTCCTCGGCGCGCTTCAGCAGCGCGCCCCATTCGCTGATCGGCTTGCGGTAGATGTTGTAGACCGGAATGCCGTCCACCGACGAGAAGCCGGTGTCGAGGAAATGCAGGCTGATGCCGTCGGGCGCCATCCGCACGTTGCAGGGGATCACCTTGAGCTGTTCGAGGATGCCGAGCAGCCGCGCCTCCGCGTGCCAGGGCAGGGCGACGAGGATTTCGTCCACCCGGTGGTCGCGGGCGAAGGCGATCAGGTCGGCCACCGTGCCGGTGATCGGCAGCGATCCGACCGCCTGCTGCAGGCGCGCCTTGCGGTCGTCGAAGATGCCGATCACGCGGGTCCAGGGTTCGCGCTGCTCGCGCAGCTGCGCCAGCAGCCGCTGGCCGGATTTGCCCGCGCCCACCACCGCGATGTTGCGGGCGATGCTGCCGCGCTCGGCGGCGGAGATCAGCAGGGTGTGCACGCCGACGCGGATCAGGCACATCGTCATCGCGCCGAGGCTGACGATGTTGATCGGGCCGTCCCACGGCCAGGCGAACAGCGCGGCGAGGTCGAGCGCCCACAGCACCGCGCACTCCACCAGCGCGATGGCGAGGCCGTTGACCATGATGTAGGTGAGCTGGGAGGTGATGTTGGACAGCCGCGAGGCGCGATAGGCGCCGGAGGCGAACATCAGGTAGAGCAGGCTGCCCGCGAACAGGCCGTCGGTGATCTTCCAGACCCGTGCCGCCTCGGGCGGGGCGGCCTCGGCCTGGGTGTAGGAGAGGACGAAGAAGGCCGACATCGCCGCCAGATCGAGCAACGCCACCAGCGTGACCACGGTGGCGCTGTTGAGGCTCAGGCTGCGCTTGAAGGCTTCGGCGCGGGTCGTCTCGGTTACGATCTGATGCATGTCTCCACCGGCGTTTTCTCAGATGTCGCACGCGGATCCCGGCCCCAGGGCGGGAGACTCGCGTCGGATGCCGTCTTCGACCACTCGCATTCGAAAAGCGCGCCCGCGCGTATTCAGCGGTTCCCCCCGAGGGTCCCGTCGGTTTGCCGCAAGCTTCGATCCGGACGAGGGGTCCGAAGCCTTGCGGGAGACGGGTCATTTCCAGAAAAAAGCCCGACCGGCCCTTGCAATTGCCGGTCAGGAGCATTCATCCAGTATATGCGCCCGCCAAAAGGCATTTCAACCATCCCACCGTGACGGGTTCCTGACAGTGCCGATCCTTCGTTTCTCTTCCGATCGACCGATGCCGCGCCCGGAGAAGTCGCGTTTTCGCGCCTTCGCCCGGGCGCGCGCCTAGCCGCCGTTCCGGACGGCGGCCCGGCATGCGTCGCGCTCGGAGGTGCGGGGTCCGTGTGGTCTCGGTCCGTCGACGGCAATCTCGGAGCAGCGACCATGAGTCTACGCAAAGCGCGGTTCCTGTTGATGGCGTTCGGCATTGCCGCGCTCGTCGCGGGATGTTCCGACCCCGACCAGCGGGCGGCGAAATACATCGAGAGCGGCATGGAGTATCTCGCCCAGGGCCAATATGAAAAGGCCCGGGTGGAATTCAAGAACGCCGGGCGGATCAAGCCCACCGATCCCGAGATCCGCTTCCGCCTCGCGCTGGTGGACGAGGCGCAGGGCAACCTGCGCGCCGCGTTCGTGGGCTTCCGCGAGGCGGAGAACCAGAACCCGCGCTTCCGCCCGGCGCTGTTGAAGCTGTCCGAATACTACATGGCGGGCGAACGCTACGGCGAGGTGGAGAAGCGCCTCGCGATCGTCGCCGAGGACGCGCCCGACGACCCGGGCCTGCACGCGATCCGCGCGGCGCTGCACCTGCGGCGCGGCCAGCACCAGGAGGCCGAGGCCGAGGCCCGCACCGCCCTCGCCAAGGATCCGGGCCACGCCGGGGCGATCGCCGTGCTCACCGGCCTATACACCGCGATGGAACAGCCCGAGAAGGCGGTGGGCATTCTCGAGGAGGGGATCAAGCGCCACCCGCGCGACATGTCGCTGCTGCAGCTGCGCGTGACCCTCTACCGCAAGCTCGGCGACATCGACAAGGCCGCCGCCGCCTACGACGCCCTGTTCGCGCTGCGCCCCGCCGACCCGGGCCTGCGCGCCGAGCTGGGGCGGATGCTGGTGGCCGCCAACCGCCCCGACGCGGCGGAACAGGCGCTGCGCGCCGGAATCGCCGCCCAGCCCGCCAATCAGCAGATGAAAAGCCAGCTGATCGCCTTCCTCAACGAGGTGCGCGGCACCCCGGCGGCGGAGGCCGAGGTGCGCAAGCTGATCGAGGCGGAGCCGGGCAACAACACCTACAGCTTCTGGCTGGCGGAAATCCGCTTGCGCCAGGGCGACGTGGACGGCGCGGTGGCCACCCTCGACCGGGTGATCGCGCAGCAGAAGACCGAACCCGGCGGCCTCACCGCGCGGGCGATGCTGGCGCAGATCAATCTCGGCCGCGGCGACCGCGAAACCGCCGAGCGCCTGGTGTCGGAAGTGCTCGCCCGCGCCCCCACCAACCCGGAGGCGCTCTACATGCGCGCCTCGCTGGCGTTCGAGCGCGGCGACAGCCAGAGCACCGTCACCGACATCCGCACCATCCTGCGCGACAACCCGCGCTCCACCCGCGTCTATCAGCTCCTCGCCGAGGCGCTGTTGCAGCAGGGGCGCCGCGACCTCGCCATCGAAACCCTCAACCAGTTCCTCGACCTCGCCCCCGACAACCGGGTGGCGCAGGTGCGCCTGGCGCAGCTCCACCACGTCAACGGCGACACCAACCGCGCGCTGGTGATGCTGCGCTCGGTGACCGAGGCGGAGCCGGAGTTCGCGGTGGCGTGGGAGACCCGCGCCCGGCTGGCGATCGAGATGAAGGACTGGCAGGCCGCCGAGATGGCGATCGGCAAGCTCGGCGCACTCGAAGGCCAGGGGCGGCTCGCCCGCTATCTCGAAGGCGAGGTGCTCGCCGGAACCGGCAAGTCGGAGGAGGCGGTGAAGGTGTTCACCGAGGTGATCGACGCCGATCCCAACGACCCGGTCTCCGAGCGCGCGGTGATCGCGCTGATGCCGGTGCAGAAGAGGCTCGGCCGCACCGACGACGCCACCCGCCACCTGGAAAGCCTCAATCTCAGCAACCCGATGTCGCTGACCGTGCTGGCCGAGGCCCACGCCACCCGCGGGCGCCTCGACGCGGCGGCGGCGGCGGTGGAAAAGGCGCTGGCGCAGTCGCCGACGCGGCCGGACCCCTACATCCTGCGCGCCCGGCTCTACATCACCGAGAACCAGCGCATCCCCGCCGCCGATATCCTCCAGCGCGGCATCGGCGCGGTTCCGGCGGATTTGCAGATGCCGCTGATGCTCGCCGACCTCTATGCGCAGATGGGCCGGGTTCCCGACGCCATCGGCCTCTACGAGGCGACGCTGCAGCGCAACCCGGGGCTGGACGTGGCCGCCAACAACATGGCGCAGTTGATCGCCGACCACCAATACGGCGACCCGGCGGCCCTCGAAAAGGCGCGGCGCGTCGCCGAGCGCTTCATCCAGGCGCAGAACCCGCTGTATCAGGATACCCTGGCGTGGGTCTACGTGCGCCAGGGGCAATACGAGCAGGCGCTGCCGATCTTCGCCCGCGTCACCGCCAACGCCAACCTGCCGCGCCAGATCCACTACCACTACGGCAAGGCGCTGATGCTGGCGGGCGACAAGGCGGGCGCGAAAAAGCAGCTCGAAATCGCGGTCAAGGACGCGCGGCCGTATCCCGGACTGGACGACGCCAGGCAGTTGCTCGGCACCCTCTGAGCGGCGCGGCACCACCGGCGGCGGGGGCTTCGGCCCCCGCCGTTCGCATGTCCGCGCGCGGAATGGGCGCGGGTGCCTTGCAATGTTACGCTCCGTGCATAAATCCTGACATAAAACAATGATTTGCGGCAGCGCCGCGGACGAACCGAAGCTGGAGCCACCCCGCCTGGAGGCCGCCCGTGCCGGTGTTCACCGTCGCCTATCTGCTGTTCCTGGTCGCGCCGATCCTGCTGCTGCTGGTCGGCTCGGTGGGCGGGGCGTGGACCAACACCCTGCTGCCCGAAGGCTTCACCACCGAGTGGTACCGCAACGTCTGGGACGACGGCAGCTTCCGCCGCGCCTTCGTCGTCAGCCTGTGGGTGTGCCTCGCCACCTGCGCCGCCACCGCCGCCATCGGCCTGCCGCTCGCCTACGGCATCTACGGCGCCGCCCGGCGGGGGGTGAAGATCGCCGCGCGCCTGCTCTACCTGATGCCGGTGGCGGCGCCGCCCTTGGTGCTGGGGTTCGGCTTCATCCTGGTGTTCTCGTCGGACCAGTTGCCGTTCCTCGGCGCGCCGTGGCTGCTGGTATGCGGCCACGTGGTGCTGACGCTCCCCTACCTGATGCAGACCCTGGTGGCCGACATGCGCCACCTCGACCTCGGCTCCCTCGAACGGGCGGCGGAGAGCCTGGGCGCCGGGTTCGCGCAGCGGTTCTTCGGCGTGGTGGTGCCGAGCCTGCGGCATTCCCTCGCCTCGGGGCTGATCATGGTGGCGGCGCTGTCGATCGGCGAGTTCCAGCTCTCCAACCTGATCGCCGGGTTCCTCTCGCGCCCCTATCCGGTGGTGCTGCTGCAGGCGTTCTACGGCGCCACCGGGTTCGCCTGCGCCGCCACGGTGATCCTGCTGGCGCTGGCGCTGCTCTCGGGCGCGGCGGCGGGGGCGGCGGGGCGCGGGCGCGTCGGCGCCGTGGGAGGGCGGCCATGAGCATCGCGATTTCCGGCCTGGAATTCCGCTATTCCGGCTCCGGCGCGGGCGTTTCGGGCATCGACCTCGACGTGCCGCCGGGGGCGTTCTGCGCGGTGATCGGCCCCTCCGGCTGCGGCAAGACCACGCTCCTGCAACTGGTGGCGGGGTTCCTGCGCCCGGCGGCGGGGCGGATCGCGCTTTCGGGGGTGGACGTGGCCGACGTGCCGCCCAAGGACCGCAACGTCGGCGTGGTGTTCCAGAACTACGCCCTGTTCCCCCACATGACCGCCCTCGAAAACGTCGCCTATCCCCTGAAGCTGCGCGGCGTGCCCGCCGCCGAGCGCCGCGCCCGCGCGGGCGAGGCGCTGGAGAAGGCGCACCTCTCCGCCTTCGCCGAGCGCCGCCCGGGGCAGTTGTCGGGCGGCCAGCAGCAGCGCGTGGCGCTGGCGCGGGCGCTGGTGTTCCGGCCGCGCGCGCTGCTGCTCGACGAACCGCTCTCGGCCCTCGACGCCGCCCACCGCGCGGCGATGCGCGACGAGATCCGCGCGGTGCAGCGGGAGCACGGCATCGCCACCCTCCACGTCACCCACGATCAGGAGGAGGCGCTCTCGATCGCCGACATGGTGGCGGTGATGGAGGGCGGAAAGCTCCTGCAATTGGCGCCGCCGCGCGAACTCTACGACCGGCCGGTCAACCGCTTCGTCGCCGGGTTCGTCGGCCACGCCAACCTGTTCGATGCGCGGGTGGCGGGAGGCATGCTGGAAACCCCGGTGGGGCCGCTCGCCACCCGCGACCCGCTGCCGCCCGAGGGCGCGGCGGTCACGGTGCTGGTGCGCCCCGAGGCGCTGGAGCCGATTTCCGAGGCCCACGTCGCCGAGGCGGTGGCGAAGGACGACGGCGCCCTGGTGCTGATGGGGTCGGTGACGCGCGACCGCTTCCTCGGCTCGCTGCGGCGCTTCGACCTGGCGGTGCGGGGCGGCACGATTCTCGGCGAGACCAGTTCGCAGGCGCCGATCGTGGGCGTGCGGGTGCCGCCCGGGGCGGTGCGGGTGTTGCCGCCGGAGGCATGAGCCGAGGGCGGGCGTGTGGGTAACAACGATCAACGCAACGGGAGGACCCCCCGATGAAACGTCTGATGATCGCCGCGTGCGTCTCCGCCGCCCTCGCCGGACCGGCGCTGGCGCTGGAAGGGCCGGAGCTGTACCCCGGCGAGGCCGAGCTCTACAAGGCGGCGGAAAAGGAAGGGCTGGTGGTGTCCTTCGACACCGGGCCGACCTGGGCCAACTGGGCCGCCCAGTTCGCCGGGTTCAAGAAGCGCTATCCCGGCGTCGAGATGACCTACAACGACCTCGGCTCCGCCGCCACCGTGGTGGCGCTCGACAAGGCGCGCAACCGCCCGCAGGCGGACACCGCGTACTACTTCGCCGCCTCCGCCATCGACGCGGTGGCGAAGGACGTGGTGGCGCCGTTCAAGCCGGTCAACTTCGACACCCTGCCGGAGGTGTGGCGCGATCCGGAGGGCAAGTGGTTCACCATCCACAGCCTCACCATCGCCTTCGTCGTCAACACCAAGCTGGTGAAGAACCCGCCGCAAAGCTGGGCCGACCTGCTGAAGCCCGAATACAAGAACACCGTGGTCTACCTCGACCCGCGCTCGGCCGGGGTGGGGCAGGTGACGGTGCTGGCCGCCAACTTCGGCAACGGCGGCACCATGGACGACGTCACCCCCGGCGTCGACTACATGGGCAAGCTCCACAAGGCGGGCAACGTGCTGCGCGTCGAGGGCACCACGCCCTACGCCAAGTTCGTCAAGGGCGAGATTCCGATCTGGATCGCCTACGAGAACGACGGCCTCAAGGCGAAGTACACCGACGGCCTCGGCGACGGCGTCGCGGTGGTGATCCCCAAGGAGGCCTCGGCCGCCGCGCCCTATGGCATCAGCCTGGTGAAGAACGGGCCGAACCCCAACGCGGGTAAGCTCTGGCTCAACTACATCATGACCCAGGAGGGCCAGACCACCTTCGCCAAGGGCTTCGTGCGGCCCTCGGTGCCGGGGGTGCAACTGCCCGACGACGTCGCCGCCCGCCTGCCCGCCGCGCCCCAGGTCAAGCCGCTGGACGTGAAGGCCGCCGCCGCCAAAAAGGCCGAGATCGACGCGGGCTGGGCCAAGGCCGCGTTGGGCAAGTGAGGTGACGCGATGACGCCGCCCGCCCCCCGCAACGCCAGGCTGCTCTGGCTCGCCCTGCCCGGGGTGGGGGTGCTGGCGGCGTTCTTCGCCCTGCCGCTCGCCAGCGTGCTGGCGGAGGCGGCCAAGGGCGACGCCCTGGCGCGGTTGTTCGCCGCGCCCGAGTTCCTCGACGCGCTCCTCGCCTCGCTCTGGCTGGGGGCGCGGGCGGCGGCGCTGTCGCTGGTGGTGGGGATCGGCGTGGCCGCCCATCTCGCCACCGTGTCGCCGCGCCTGCGCGCCGCGCTTCAGGTGCTGATCGCGCTGCCGCTCACCTTCTCCGGCCTGATCGTCGCCTACGGCTTCATTCTGCTGCTCGGGCGCGCCGGGTTCCTCACCCTGCTGCTGGAAAAGCTCGGCGCCGATCCGGCGGCGATCGCGGGCGCGTTCTACGGCCCGCTGGGGCTGGTGCTCGCCTATTCCTACTATCTCACGCCGCGAGTGGTGCTGATGCTGCTGCCGGTGTTCCTCAACTTCGACCCCCGCCAGATGCAGGCGGCGGAAAGCCTGGGCGCGCCGCGTTGGCGGGCGTGGGTCGAGATCGTGCTGCCGCAGGTGGCGCCCACCTTCCTCGCGGCGTTCTGCCTCGTCGCGGCGGTGGCGGTGGGGGCTTACGGCACCGCGCTGGCGCTGGTGGGCACCCAGCTCAACATCCTGCCGCTCAGGCTCTATTCGCTGATTTCCGACGCCGGGGCGGATTTTCCGCTGGCCTCGGCGGTTTCGGTGCTGCTGCTGGCGGTGTGTTCGGCGATCATGGCGGTGGCGGAGATCGCCGCCGCCCGCTCGGAGGACGCCCATGTACGCCATTGATCCCCACGCCAACGCTCTGGTCGACCCGGCGCAGCCCGGCGCGGTGCCGATGGACGCGGCGGCCGCCCTGCTGTGGCTGCAACGCCGCAGCGGCCGCCCGGTGCGCGCGCCGGTGGGGGTGATCGGCCCGCGCGAGGAGGACCCGGCGCGCAACGCGGTGGCGGAGGCGGTGGGGCGGATGCTCGCCGGGTTCGGCTTCACCGTGATCTGCGGCGGCCGGGGCGGGGTGATGCAGGCGGTCTGCCGGGGCGCGGCGGAGGCGGGCGGGCTGACCGTCGGCCTGCTGCCCGAACCCGATCCCGCCGCCGCCAATCCGTTCGTCGGGGTGCCGATCGCCACCGGCATCGGCGAGGCGCGCAACGCCATCATCGCCCAGGCGGCGGCGGTGCTGATCGTGATCGGCGACAGCTACGGCACCCTTTCCGAAGTCGCGCTCGGCCTGCGCTTCGGCAAGACCGTGCTGGGGCTGTGCGCGCCGCCGCCGGTGGCGGGCGTGGTGCGGCTCGACGGGGTCGAGGACCTGCCCGCCGCGCTCGCCCGCGCCCTAATCGGCTGAATAGGGCGTCAGCACCTTCTGCATCACCGCCACCGGGGTTTCGGCGTAGCCGATGCCGCCGTAGAAGCCCATCACGCCCCGGTTGGTCTGCCGCACCAGCAACTGGATCTTGGGAATGCCGCGCGCCTCGACCCACTCCTCGGCGGCGGCGACGAGGGCGCGACCGATGCCTGCGCCGCGCCGCGCCGGGTCGGTGGCGAGGTAGTAGATCCAGCCGCGATGGCCGTCGTGGCCGACCATCGCCGCCCCCACCACCGCCGCGCCCTCCACCGCCAGCAGCACGTCGGACTCGGCGCGGCCCCGGGCGCGGTGGAAGTCGGCCAACGGGTCGTTGGTGGGCACCACCAGGTTGCAGGCGCGCCACAGCGCCACCACGGTTTCGGCTTCGTCGGCGCGGGCGGGGCGGATGGTCCAGGGCATTTCGGGCTCCACGGCGGGGGGAGGATCATGCTACGGCAACCGGACGGGCGGCGTCTGCCGACGGATGGTGGAAATCGACGCGCCGAGGCCGCCCCGAGGGTTGTGCCGCCTTGAAAAAATCCGATTCCCCCGATACCTTTAGGGTATATCCAAAGGGCTGCCGGCCTCGTTCCGTTGGTATGGTGGCATGATCCGGTGCGCATCCGTGCCGGGCATTTCGAGGGGGCCTCTCCACCATGCCGAGCGTCGCCGTCATCGGAACCGGCCCCAGCGGCCTTGCCGCCGCCAAGGCGTTGCTGGAAAAGGGCATCGAACCGGTGGTCTACGATGCCGCCGCCGACATCGGCGGCATGTGGGGCGGGCCGGGCCGGGGCGCGTGGTCGTCGTATGCCCGCACCAACCTCTCCAAGTTTTCCTGCGTGTTCTCCGACTTCACCTGGCCGCAGCGGGGCGACGTGTTCCCGATGCGGCGCACCGTGGTGGAATATCTCAAGGCCTACGCCACGGAATTCCGCCTCGCCCGGTGCTTCCGCCTCAACACCCGGGTGGAGCGGGCGGAGCCGATCGCGCCGCACCGCTGGCGCCTCACCACCCTGTGCGAGGGCGAGCGCGAGGTGCGGGAGTTCGACTGGGTGGTGGTGGCCACCGGCGTGTTCTCCCGCCCGTTCGTGCCGGATTTCGACGGCCTGCCGGGGTTCCGGGGGAAGATCTACCACGCCGCCGACTGCTATTCGGAGGAGGTCAACCGCGCCGCGTTCGCCGACAAGCGGGTGCTGATCGTCGGTGCCGCGTTCTCGGGCACCGAGATCGCCGGGCAGATCGCGCCCTATGCGAAAAAGGTGGTGGTAGGCTTGCGCAACCCGATGTGGTTCGTACCGCGCTGGGTGCGGCCGTGGGCCGACGCGCCGCTGTTCCCGGCGGACCTGGTGTTCTACACCCGCCGCCCCGACAACCCGATGAACACCCGGCCGCGCGCGTATCTCAAGGAGATGGGCGGCGACCCGGGCCTGGTGTGCCGCGACCTCGCCTTCGACGACATCCACACCGCGCCGATGACGGTGGTGACCTCCGACGACTTCCTCCAACTGGTGCGCGACGGCAAGGTGGCGGCGAAGCGGTCGAAGGCGTTCGCCTTCGACGACGCGGGGGTGCTCTATTCCGACGGCACCCGCGACGACCTCGACGCGGTGGTGATGTGCACCGGCTATGCCTCGGCGCTGCCGTTCCTCGCGCCCGAGGTGCTCGCCGCCATCGAGTTCGACCCGCGCGACCAGCTTCAGCCGGTGCTGCTGCACCACCAGATGTTCCATCCGGATTTGCCGGGCCTCGCGTTCGTCGGCTATTATCGGGGACCGTACTTCCCGGTGATGGAGTTGCAGGCGCGCTGGATGGCGGGCCTCGCCGCCGGAGAAATCCCGCCGCCGTCCCTTGCACGGATGCGGGCGGGTGTCGAAATAGAGCGGGCCATCCGCAACCGGCGCCCGCGACCCCAGTTTCCGCACGGCGACTACGTGCGGCTGGCCGACGGCTTCGCCCGCGAATTCGGCGTCTACCCCGAGGGTCCCGAGGTGGCGGACATGGCGGCGCGGCTGGTGGACGGACCGATGATCGCGGCGAACTTCCGGCTCGTGGGGCCGGATGCGAAGCCGCAGTTGGCGCGGGCGATCATGCTCTCGACCCCCGCGCCCCTGTTGGAAGGCGAACGATGACCGAACCTGCCGTGCAATCCTCCCCCGAAGCTCCGCCCGCCGAGCGCCCGCCGCTGGCCGACCGGGTGTTCGACCTCCTCGTCGGCAACTGGACGATCGAGCGCGAGATCACGCCCAAGGGCAATTTCCGCGGCACCTGCAGCTTCGTCCGCACCGACGCGCGCACCCTGGCCTATGCCGAGGAGGGCACGTTGGTGCTCAACGACGGCACCAGCATGGTGGGCGAGCGCAAGCACACCTACCTGCTGCACGAGGACCGCATCGAGGTTCTGTTCGCCGACGGCCCCAACGACGGCCAGCATTTCGTCGACATCCTCTTCCCCTCCGACCCGGAGGCGGACTGGCCGCTGTGCTCGGGCGACACCCACTACTGCCTCAAGGACACCTACAAGGCGATGTTCTGCTTCGAGACCGAGGACGAGTTCGACGTCACCTACACCGTCTGCGGCCCGGAGAAGGACTACGTCAGCCGGTCGGTCTACCGCCGCCTCAAGCCCCTGGGCGAACTCACCGCCCAGGGCTGACCGGCGGTTCGGCGGGGGGCGTGCGCGCGTCGAGCAGGGCGCGCAGCGCTTCCGCGTCGATGCGCAGGTTCATGTCGCGCTGCGGGAACGGGATCGAGATGCCGGCGGCGTCGAGGGCCGCCTTGATCGTCTTGATCAGGTGCGACTTGAGCGGCCACCACTCGCTCGATTTCGCCCAGCAGCGCGCCACCAGGTTCACCGAACTGTCGGCCAGGCTCTCGACGAACACGTCGGGGGCCGGTTCGGGCAGCACCCGCGGCTCGGCGGCGAGCACCGCCTTCAGCGCCGCGATGGCCGCGTCCACGTCGTCGGCGTAGGAAATCCCCACCGGAATGTCGAAGCGGCGGACCGGGTTGACCGAGAAGTTGGTGATGCGCTTGCCCCAGATTTCCGAATTGGGGACGATCATCGCCACGCCTTCCGGGTTGGCGAGTTCGGTGAAGAACAGGGTGAGGTGCTTGACCGTGCCCATGTTGCCGCCCGCGTCGACGAAGTCGCCCACCTTGAACGGGCGGAACAGCAGCAGCATCACCCCGCCCGCGATGTTGGTGAGGGTGCCCTGGAGCGCCAGGCCGATGGCGAGGCCGGCGGCGCCGATCACCGCGACGAAGCTGGTGGTCTGCACGCCGAACTGGCCGAGCACCGCGATCAGGGTGACGGCGAGGATGCCGTATTTCGCGACGCTGGCGACGAAGCCGCGCAGCATGTCGTCCACCCGCTTGAAGCGGCCGAGGTTGCTCCAGATCGCGCGGCTGATCCACGACGCGGCGACCCACCCGGCGATCAACAGCAGCATCGCGCCGATCACCCGCAGGCCGTAGGCGGTGCCCATCGCGATCAGGGCGGCGGCGGCGCGTTCGATCGCGGCGGGGTCGAGCAGGTCGTTCACGTCCATCGGCAAGTCCTTCCAGTTCCCGGCGTGTTCTCACAATGAAGGAACCGGGGGCGAGGTTTCAAGGAATGCGAAGGATTTAGGACTAAACCGGCAGGAACAGCGACATCCGCATGCCGCCCTCGGGCCGCCGCGCCGCCTCGATGCGGCCGCCGTGGCTCTGGGCGATCGAGCGGGCGATCGAGAGGCCGAGGCCGACGCCGCCGGTCTCGCGGCTGCGCGAGGTTTCGATGCGCACGAACGGGTCGAAGATGCGCTCGATCTCGGCGTCGGTGAGTCCGGGGCCGTCGTCGTCCACGTGGATGGCGACGCCGCCGCGCGACGGCTCCACCGTCACCACCGCGCGGTTGCCGTATTTCACCGCGTTGTCCACCAGGTTGCGCAGCGCCCGCTTGATCGACAGCGGGCGGCAGACCACGTCGGGCAGCCTGGGCGGCGGCGCCAGCTCCACCGGCACGCCGAGGTCGGAGAAGTCGTCGCACACGCTTTCCACCAGCGACGCGAGGTCGACCCGGTCGGTGGCCTCGGCGCGGGTGTCCTCGCGCACGAAGTCGAGCACCGCGTCCACCATCTGCGTCATCTCGTCGAGGGTGGCGAGCATGCGGGTGCGGGTTTCCTCGTCGTCGATGAACTCGGAGCGCAGGCGCAACGAGGTGAGCGGCGTGCGCAGGTCGTGGGAGACCGCGGCGAGGAAGCGCATGCGGTCGGCGACGTAGCGTTGCAGGCGGCGGTTCATCAGGTTGAAGGCGCGGGTGGTGGCGCGGAACTGGTCGGGGCCGGTTTCCGGCAGGTCGGCCACCGCCTCGCCCCGGCCGAGGCGCTCGGCGGCGGCGGCGAGGCGGTTGAGCGGCCGGGTGATGCGCCGCACCGTCACCACCGCCACCGCAGCGATCAGCACCGCCGAGAGGGTGAAGGTGAGCAGCGGCGGCCAGCCCCACGGCTGGGGCGGCATGTCGAGGCTGGTTTCGGCGTTGAGCCAGAGGCCGTCGGGCAGGCGCATCGAGGCGGCGGCGGCGATCACGAACGGGTTGCGCGGTTCCTCCCGCCCCTTGAGGGCGCGCCAGCGCGCCACGCACTCGCCGTCGACGAAGCCGGTGGTCTCGTCGATGCAGCGCCGCCAGTTGCGCGGTGCGCGCGGCTGCTCGAAGCCGGACGGCGGCGGCTCGCGGTGGCCCGCCATGTGGGGCGGCGGCGGGGTCTCGGGCATCTCGGTCTGGATGCGCAGGCGCATCTCGGCGTAGCTCTCGCTCAACAGCCCGGCGAGGCGGCGCTGCACCCGCAGGGATTCCTCGTCGGCCGGGTCGATCGCCACCAGCGGCGCGGTGGCGATCCAGAAGCGCATGTCCTCGGTCTGCAAGGCGCGCAGGATCTGCGGCCGGAGTTCGGCGGGGGATTCGAGGATCAGGCGGCTGGCGGCGGCGATGCGCTCCAGCACCTGGGATTTGTAGACCGCGCGCTGGGCGATCTTGCGTTCGTCGTGAACCACCTGGAACGCCACCATCTGCGCCACCACCAGGGCGCCGAGCAGCAGCATCGTCAACTGGCCCGCGAGGCCCCGGGGGAACAGGCGCAGGCGCATCTACGACGCCCGCCCTTCGCGCCGAACCTCGGCGGAGAGCATGTAACCGCCGCCCCACACCGTCTTGATCAGCGACGGCGTCTTGGGGTCCGGCTCGATCTTCTTGCGCAGGCGGCTGACCTGGTTGTCGATGCTGCGGTCGAAGACGTTGGCGGCGCGGCCCTGGGTGAGGTCCAGCAACTGGTCGCGGGAGAGCACCATGCGCGGGTGGTCGGTGAACGCCTTCAGCAGCGCGAACTCGGCGGTGGAGAGGGAGATCACCGTGCCCGCGCCGTTTTCCAGCTCGCGGCGGTCGGTGCGCAGGCGCCAGTCGCCGAAGCTCACCACCGTCTCGCCCGGGCTTTCGGCCACCGCGCGGTGCGGCAGGCTGTTGGCGCGGCGCAGCACCGCCTTGATCCGCGCCAGCAGCTCGCGCGGGTTGAAGGGCTTGGTGAGGTAGTCGTCGGCGCCCATCTCCAGGCCGACGATGCGGTCGGTGTCCTCGGCCACGGCGGTGAGCAGGATGATCGGGGTGTCGCGGGTTTCGCGCACGTGGCGGCAGACCGACAGGCCGTCCTCTCCCGGCATCATGATGTCGAGCACGATCAGGTCGATGGAGGCGGCGGCCAGCACCTTGCGCGCCTCCGCGCCCGAGGCGGCGGTGGTGGCGCGCAGGCCGTTGCGCACCAGATACTTGCTCAACAGGTCGCGGATTTCCGCATTGTCGTCCACGACCAGGATGTGCGGGGTCTTTTCGTTCATGGCGGCGTCCGGGCAGTCTGTCACACCGTCAGAATAGGCAAGCCCGGGCGCAAGCGGCGAAAAAAAACGTATCCAATTGTATCAGCCGCCGCCTTTGCCACACCGCGCGACACTTTTCCGCCGCCAACGGCGAACTTCTGCGACGTGGCGGCGCTCTAATCGGCTTCATCGGAGGGCGGGAGCCTCCCGCACGATCAATTCCACGAGGAGGACACCATGAAGACCACGTTCCAGACCCTGGCGCTCGCCGCCGCGCTCGGCTTCGGCGGCCTCGCCGCCGCCCAGGCGGCCGACACCGCCCCCCAGCCGGAGGTGGATTGCCCGGCGCCGATGGCGATGCGCGGCGGCCCCGGCATGGGCAAGGACGGCGGCTTCCGCGGCCGTCACTTCGACCCGGATCGCGAACTCTCCGCCGAGCAGGTGCGGGTGCTCACCCAGGCGCACCTGATCCGCATGGGCGACGACGGCGAGTTCAAGGTCGGCGAGATTCGCGAAAGCACCGCCAAGACCTACACCGTACAGTTGCTGAAGTCCGACGGCAGCGTCGCCCGCACCCTCGAGCTGGCCAAGAACGGCATGCCCCTGCGCGGCGGCCCGAAGATGCAGCAGCAGCAGAAGTAATACGGCCCGCGGGCGGCGGCGCTCCCCGGGAACGGAGCGCCGCCGCGCCAGGGGCGGGGAGGGACGAGATGATCGACGCCAAGCGCCCGGTGGCGCTGGTTCTGCTGGCGGCAAGCCTGGTTCTGGCGGTCACCGGCATCTGGATCTGGAGCGGCGCCTGGGGCGCCGAGCGGGGCGGCGGCATCCATTCGCTGCGCCACACCTTGCGGGACATCCACCTCTACGCGGGCTGGGCGTTCATCGCCGCCGCCGTGGCGCACGTGGCGCTCAACCGGCGGCCGATGCTGCGGCACCTCGGCTTCGGCCGCTGAGCCCGGTCACGAGGGCTCGGTTTCGAGGCGGTGGAACAGGAAGTCGCGGGCGACGAACATGCCCGCGGTGTCGATGCCGTGGCCGAGGCCCCGGCACACGTGGCTGCGCACGTCCACCCCTGCCGCGGCGAGGGCGTGCTGGGCCAGCGACATCGCGCCGAACGGCACCATCTCGTCGGCGTCGCCGTGGATCAGCTGCACCGGCGGGCGGCAGCGGATTTCGTCGGCGAGGCGGGAGGCGCCCACCAGCCCGCCCGAGAACCCCACCACCGCCGCCACCGGCACCTCGCGCCGCAGCGTCACTTCCAGCGCCATCATCGTGCCCTGCGAAAAGCCGATCACCGCCAGTCGCTCCGGCCCCAGGCCGTGGCGCTCCATCACCGCCGAAAGATAGTCGTTGAGCAGGCCCGCGTGGGTCTTGGCGCCCTCGGCCATGTCCTCGAGGGCGCGGGGCAGGGAGCGCGGGTCGCGCCGCAGCATGCCGGGGTCGTAGGTCTGGAGGCTGAACCACTGGAAGCCGAACGGCGCGATCTCGCACGGCTCGGGCGCGTCGGGGGCGTAGAACGCGGTGTCGGGCAGGTTGGCGGTGAGGAAGGCGGAAAAGTCGATGAGGTCGTCGCCCGAGGCGCCGTAGCCGTGGAGGAACACCACCACCGACCGCGCCGGGGCGAGGTTTCGGGTGGGGTAGAACGCGCCTTCGAGCGGCAGTCCGGAGCGGGTCATCGGCGCCTCCTAGTCGAGCATCGCGAGCATCATCGGCAGCAGGATCGGCAGCAGCACGGCGGTGGCGAGGCCGTTGAGGCCGATCGCCATGCCCGCGAACGCGCCCGCGGTCTCGCCGAACTGGAAGGCGCGCGCGGTGCCGAGGCCGTGGGCGGCGAGGCCGAGGCCGAAGCCCATGGCGCGCGGGTCGCGGATGCGGCAGACGCGGTAGATCGCCGCGGCGGTCACCGCGCCGCTGACGCCGGTGAGGATCACGAACACCGCGGTGAGCGAGGGCACGCCGCCCAGCGCCTCGGAGACGCCCATGGCGATCGGCGTGGTGACCGACTTCGGCGAGAGCGACACCAGGGTGGCGCGGTCGGCGCCGAACAGCCCGGCCAGGCCCACCGCCGCGCCCGCCGCGATCACGCAGCCCGCGGGCAGCGCCACGCCGAGCGCCACCAGCGAGCGGCGCACCTGGTCGAACTGGCGGTAGAGCGGCACCGCCAGCGCCACGGTGGCGGGGCCGAGCAGGAAGTGGATGAACTGGGCGCCCTCGAAATAGCTGTGGTAGCCGGTGCCGGTGAGGGTGAGCAGCCCGGCGAGCACGGCGATGCTCCACAGCACCGGGTTCAGGAGCGGCATCCGGCGGCATTTCACGAACAGCCAGTTGAACGCCTGGAACACCACGAGGGTGAGCGTCAGCCAGAACAGCGGCGCGCTCGCCAGATACACCCAGAGCTGGGCATAGGGCGGGGTCATTTCGGCTCCTCCGGCGGTTCGTGGCCGGGCGGCAGCAGGCGTTGCAGGATCCACGCGGTGGCGGCGATGGCGACGGCGGTGCCGCCGACGATCGAGGCGAGGATCGCCATCCACGCGTCCTCGATCTGCGACGCGTATTGAATCACGCCGACGCCCGCGGGCACGAACAGCAGGGAGAGGTGGTCGAGAAGCCGGTTGCTCACCCGCTCCACCGCCTCGGGCACATGGCGGCGGATCAGCAGGTAGAGGAACAGGAACACCATGCCGAGCACCGGGCCGGGCACCGGCAGATGGATCAGCCGCACCAGGACTTCCCCGGCGAGCTGACAGAACAGCAGCAGCGTGACGGCGCCTAGCACGGCGAACGTCTCCTCGTTGGAGCCGCAACGCCCGAACGGGTTCAGGCGATCGCGGCGGGCGGGTCCAGGTCGAGCACCGGGCCGGTATCGGGGGTGCGGGTCAGCCAGTCTTCGAGAAGCGCGACGTGCTCGCGCTCCTCGTCCGCGAATTCCAGGGCGGCGGCCTTGAGTTCGGCGTCGGCGGTGGCCGCGGCGACGCCGCTGTAGAACGCGTACGCGCCCATCTCGCCCTTGAGGGCGAGACGCAGCGCGTCGCGGTCGTTCATGGTGTAGTCGGCTTCCCCGGCGGGGGCGTTCTCCGGGCTGTCGTCGCCCGGCCACTGGTATTCCCAGGGCTGGAGCCGGGGAATGTCGAGACCGGCGGCGCGCCGCTCGGCCTCGGCCAGGTGCAGGCGCGAGTAGTGCGCCATCTTGCGGAACAGGCGGGCGACCTCGCTTTTGCGATGAACGGAGAGGGCGTCGGCCATCTCGTCGTACTGGACGGCCGAATCCTCTTCGAGGCGAAGCGCATGCGCCAGGAACAGTTCCAGACTATTCATAGAGAGAATTGCCTTTCCAACGCGTCCAGGGACTCGGGTTCGTGACGGAGAGGCTTATAGGACGGTTCGACGGATTTGAACAGGGTTCCGAGCGAAAAACCGTCGTCGTCGATCAGGCGGCGGCGCGCTTCGCGGCGGTCGGTGCAGGGTTCGGTGAAGCTTTCATGCACCAGGGTCTTGTATTCCCGCATCTCCGGCCGGTAGGTGACGCAGGGGGAAATCACCTGGATGAACGAGAATCCGGGGTGGCGGATCGCCTCGGCGATGGTCTGGGTGAGGGCCTGCACCTTGCCCGAGAAGCACCGCGCCACGTGACTCGCCCCCGCCGTGAGCGCGAGGTCGAGGGGCTGGAGCGGCGCCACGCCCGGACCTTCCGGCGTCAGCTTGCTTTCCGACCAGTCGGCGGCGGAGGTGGGCGAGGCCTGGCCCTTGGTCATGCCGTAGACCGCGTTGTCCATGACGATGTAGGTGAGGTCGAGGTTGCGGCGGCAGGCGTGGAGGAAGTGGTTGCCGCCGATCGAGAAGCCGTCGCCGTCGCCGCCCGCGCACAGCACCGTCAGCTCGGGCCGGGCGAGCTTGAGGCCCTGGGCGATCGGCAGCGCGCGGCCGTGGATGCCGTGGAAGCCGTAGACCGAGGTGTAGGCGGCGATGCGCGACGAGCAGCCGATGCCCGAGATCAGCGCCACGTCCTCCCGCGGCAGGCGCAGCGCCGCGAGCGCCTTCAGGATCGCCGAGAGCACGGCGTAGTCGCCGCAGCCCGGGCACCACACCGGCGTGACGTCGGACTTGTAGTCGGTGAAATCCAGTTCGGGGGCGAGAACCTGGTTCATCATGCGTCTCCCTTCAGCGAGTTGATCGCCGCCAGGATCTCGACCGGGCGGATCGGCAACGGACCGGGGCGGTGGAGGCTTTCCACCGTCGCGGGGAGGGCATAGTGCCCCTTGAGGAAGTGGAAGAACTGGGCGCCGTGGCTCTGCTCCACCACCAGCACCTTGGAAACGCCGGTCAGCGCCTCGGCCATCGCCTCCGGCTGCAACGGCAGGATCACCCGCAGGCCGATCAGCCTTGCGGCGCCGTTGGCGCGGGCCACCGCCTCGCGCGCCGCCTCGGTCAGCGACCCCCAGGCGATCACCGCGATCGCGCCGTCGCCCTCGGTTTCCGCCCAGATCTCCTCGCATTCCAGGGTTTCGAGCTTGCGCAGGCGCTTGTCGAGCTGGCTCTGGTGGTCGGCGGCCTGGGTCGAGGGGGTGCCGCGCTCGTTGTGGGCGAGGCCGTCGGCGGTATATTCGCCGCCCGCCATGCCCGGCACCGCCATCGGCGAGACGCCGTCGTTGGTGAGGGCGTAGCGCTTGTAGGCGGTGCCCGCCTCGAGCCGCGCGAGGCGCCGCGCCGCCACCGGGCCGCCGGGTTGCGGCGGGTCGACGATGGCGCGGGACTGGCCCATGTTCTGGTCCGAGAGGACGATCGCCGGGCACTGCACCGCCTCCGCCGCCGACACCGCCCACTGCACGGTGGAGAGGCAATCGGGGATCGAGGTGGGGGCGCAGACGATGTGCGGGGCGTCGCCGTGCATGCCGTAGACGGCGATGTTGAAGTCGCTCTGCTCCGACTTGGTGGGAATGCCGGTGGAGGGGCCGCCGCGCTGCACGTCGATCAGGGTCAGCGGCACCTCCGCCGCCACCGCCATGCCGAGGCCCTCGAGCATCAGCGACAGGCCGGGGCCGGAGGTGGCGGTGAGCGACGGCACGCCGCCGAAGGACGCGCCCACCAGCATGTTGATGGAGGCCAGCTCGTCCTCCACCTGCACCAGTTGCCCGCCCACCTTGGCGAGGTTGGGCGCGAGCCATTCGAGGATTTCGGTGGAGGGGGTGATCGGGTAGGCGGCGACGAAGCGCACGCCGCCGCGCACCGCGCCCATGCCCGCCGCCTCGTTGCCGGTGATCGACCAGCGCGGCACCGCGAGCGGGGCGGGGCGGTCGGCGGCGGGCCAGACGTTGGTGGGCAGCCCGGCGGCGATCTCGGCGCCGAGGCGCAGGCCCTGGAGCGAGTGTTCGAGGATCTCGGCGCCCTTGTCGCCGAGGGCGGCTTCCAGCTCGCCCTTGAGGTCGTCCGGCACCAAGCCGAGCGCGCGGGCGATCAGCCCGAGGCCGACCATGTTGGCGCGGGTGCCGGGGGCGGTTTTGGCGGTCTGCGCCAGCGGCACCGGAACGCAGCGGGCGTCGGTGCGCTCGATCACCTCGGGCACGTCGCCCGCGTCCGGGTCGTAGAGCACCACGCTGTCCGGCCGCAGCGGCAGCTCCGCCGCGAAGCGGGTGATGTTGCCCCAGTCGTAGGCCAGCAGGAGATCGAAGGAATCGCCGTGACTGAGGATCGGGCGGTGGCCGAAGCGCAGCAGCGCGGCGGATTCGCCGCCGCGGATCTGGGGGCCGAGGGAGCGGCGGAACAGGCCGTACCACCCCGCGCGGGCCGCCGCGTCGACGAGAATTTGACCGACGGTCATGACACCGGCGCCGCCGGAACCGGTCATGGCCAGGGACAGAACATGATGGGACATGGATCTCCTGCCGTGCGCTGAGACTGTTGATGAAAGGCTACACGCTACCGTTCCTCCCGCCTTCGGCGGCCTGTCCCGGGTCGTGAATCCGCCCAGGCTTCGCATTCTGGTGTAGAACGGATTCCGGGGCCGGGCAACCCTTGCGGAATCGCCGCTTCCGTTCTTTCGTGCGGTGCGTTAGGGTGCCGCGCCGAGACCCCAATTGTGCGGATGCGACGATCATGGCGATGAGGATTTCCGCGGCCGACTGCGTGTTCTGCGGAGCGTGCGAAATGGAGTGCCCGAACGAGGCGATCGCCCAGGGCGAGGATGCCTTCGAGGTGGATTCGGACCGCTGCACCGAGTGCGTCGGCCGCTTCGACGAACCGCAGTGCCGCCTGGTGTGCCCGGCGGACGCGATCGCGCCGGACCCGCGCCGCGTCGAGACCTTCGCGGCGCTCAAGGAAAAGGCGGCGAAACTCGCCGCCGCCTGACATTCCCCAGGATTATTTCGCTTCCGCGGTTTCCGGCGGGCGAGGCTCGGCCTCCGCCGCAGGCTCCGGCGCGGCCGCCGGGGTCGGCTCGGCCACCGGGGTCGGCTCGGGCGTCGCGGCGGTTTCCGGCGTCGGGGCGGGGTCGGGCGCGGCCACGGGGTCCGGCTCGGGCGCGGCCGCCACCGGGGCTTCCGGCGCCACGGGCGGCGCCACGGCGTAGTCGCTCGACAGCGGCACCACCAGCAGCGGCGGCGCGGCGGGCTTGGCGATGCGGCGGGTTTCCGGCACCAGGGTGGGGGAGGCGGTGGCCGGTTCGGCGGGCTTCGCCTCCGGCTTCGGTTCGGGCTTCGGCTCGGCGATCTCCACCGAATAATCCGGCACGATGCGCGCCTGGGCGCCCGCGATCACCAGCACCTTCTGCCCCAGCGCCAGGGGCGCCTCTTCCCGCTGCGTCACCGACACCATTTCGCCGCTGGTCTTGCGGACGATGTATTCCCAGCCGACGGTGTCGGCGGTGGCGTGTTCGATGGTGGTGCCGAGGATGGTGCCGACGGCGGTGCCGCCCACCACGCCGAGGGCCGAATCGACGCCGTAGACATCGGAGCGCGACCCCAGCACGCCGCCCGCGGCGCCGCCGGTGACGGCGCCGACGGTGCCGCTGGCGGTGATCTTGACCTGACGGAACCCGACGATCACGCCGGTCTCCACCTTGTTCACCTGCTGCACCGCACCCGACGAATAGGAATGGGGCGAATAGCTGGGCGCGCACCCCGCGAGCGCGAGGGCGGCCACGGCCAGGGACAATCCGAAACTACGCTTCACCGCGAACCCCCAACAGAGAGAGATGGGCGAGAGCCTTCCTATTTGGCGAACGGGTCCCGCAACAGGAAGCTCGGGGTGTGGCCGCCGAAGGCCACCACGTCGTCGCCGTGTTCCATCTCGGCGACTTCGTCGGCGGGCAGGTTGCCCCGGCCGCGGCGCCCGCCGCGACGGGAATCCCGCTCCCGCTCCCGTTCCCGCTCGGGGCGGGGGCGACGCTCGGCCTCGGGTTTGGCCTCGGCCTCGGGCTTGCGCTCCGCGCGCGGCGGGCGGGGGTCCGACTTCGGCCTGTCCGCCTTGGGCTGCTCGGCGCGCGGCTGTTCGGCGCGCGGCTCCTTCGGCTTCGCCTCGGGCTTGCCGCCACGGCCACGGCCGCGACCCTTGCGCTCGCTCTCGTCGAGGGCGAGCGGCGCGGCGTCGCCCAGGGCGATCACCGGAATCTCCTTGCCGATCAGCTTCTGGATCGCGCTCACGTATTTGCCGTCCTCGGGGGCGGCGATGGTGAGGGCGCGGCCCTCGCGCCCGGCGCGGCCGGTGCGGCCGATGCGGTGGACGTAATCCTCCGCGTGGCTCGGCACGTCGAAATTGAAGACGTGGGAGACGTCGGCGATGTCCAGCCCGCGCGCCGCCACGTCGGAGCACACCAGCAGCTTGATCTCGCCGCGGCGGAAGCGGTCGAGGGTTTCGGTGCGCATCGACTGCGGCATGTCGCCGTGCAACTGGCCGACCGAGAAGCCGTGGCGCTCGAGGGAGCGGAACAACACCGCCACGTCGCGCTTGCGGTTGCAGAAGATGAAGGCGTTGGCCACCTCTTCCGACTTGATCAGCGCGCGCAGGGCCTCGCGCTTGTCGCGCGGCTCCACGATCACCATCGCCTGGGTCACCAGCTCGGCGGGCGAGGCGGGCGGCGCCACCGACACCAGCTTTGGGTTGGAGAGGAACTTGTCGGCCAGGCGCTTGATCTCGGGCGCCATGGTGGCGGAGAACAGCAGGGTCTGCCGCAGCGGCGGCAGCCAGCCGAGGATGCGCTCGACATCGGGGATGAAGCCCATGTCGAGCATCCGGTCCGCCTCGTCGATCACCAGGATCTTGACGTCGGAGAGGAGGATGCGGCCGCGCTCGAACAGGTCGATCATCCGGCCCGGCGTGGCGATCAGCACGTCGACGCCGCGGTCGAGGGCGCGCTCCTGATCGCCGAAGCTCTCGCCGCCGATCAGCAGCGCCATCGAAAGCTTGTGATACTTGCCGTACTGCTCGAAATTCTCCGCCACCTGGGCGGCGAGTTCGCGGGTCGGCGCGATGATCAGCGAGCGCGGCATGCGCGCCCGGGCGCGGCCGTTGGAGAGGATGTCGATCATCGGCAGGGTGTAGGACGCGGTCTTGCCGGTGCCGGTCTGCGCGATCCCCATCACGTCGCGACCCATCAGAACCAGGCCGATCGCCTGCTCCTGGATCGGGGTGGGGGTGGTGTAGCCCATCTCGTTGATGGCCTTGAGGGTGTTGGGCTCGAGCCCAAGCTCTTCGAACGTCATGTGGTTCGATGTTCCGTTGAGTTGTTGCGGCGGCCGGTGGCTCGCCGGGGGCGTGGGGACAGGCGCGAAACCATGCCGGACACGCAGAAAAGGTCGCGCGATCATTATGCGGAAACGCCGAAATGTCAACGCGCGTGGTCCGCGGGGCGGGATTTCCGCCCGGCGCGGGCAAAACCCGCTTGAAAGCGGTTCCGCCAGACCCGACACTCGAACCCGCCCCAACACCGACAACGGAGGAGAATTCATGCGTCTCGCGGCTTCCCAATCCTGCCTGATCGTGGTGGACGTGCAGGAGCGCCTCGCCCCGGTGATGGGCGACCCGCGCAAGGTGATCGACGGCGCCGCGCGCCTCGCCGCCGCCGCGCGCCGCCTGGGCGTGCCGACGCTGATCTCCGAGCAGTATCCCAAGGGCCTGGGGTCGACGATGATCGACGTGCGCGAGGTGGTGCCCGAGGAGGACGCCTACGTGCAGAAGCTCGATTTCTCGTGCTGCGGCGAGCCGGAGTTCATGGCGAAGTTCGCCGCCCTCGGCCGCCGCCAGGTGGTGCTGGCGGGCATCGAGATGCACGTGTGCGTGATGCAGACGGCGCTCGACCTCAAGGACAAGGGCTTCGACGTGTTCGTGGCGGTGGACGCCTGCGGCTCGCGCTTCGCCTCCGACGAGGAGGTCGCCAAGCTCCGCTTCGCCGCCGCCGGAATCCACCTCGTCACCATCGAGATGACGATCTTCGAGTGGCTCGAACGTTCCGGCACGCCGGAGTTCAAGGACATCAGCAAAACCCTGATCCGCTGACCGGAGGCACCCGATGCGCCAGGACCTGGTTCTGCTCCCCGGCCTCGCCTGCGACGCCCGCCTGTTCGCGCCGCAGGTGGAGGCGCTGGCCGATCTCGCCGCGCCCCTGGTGCCCAACCTCGACGCCGCCTCGGTGGGCGAGATGGCCGAGGCGGTGCTGGGCGCCGCGCCGAAGCGCTTCGCCCTCGCCGGGTTGTCGATGGGCGGATACGTGGCGATGGAGGTTCTCCGCCGCGCGCCGAGCCGCGTCACCCGCCTCGCGCTGATCTCCACCACCGCGCGGCCCGACACGCCGGAGCAGACGGCGATGCGCCGCGAGTTGATCGAGCTGGCGCGCTCCGCCCGCTTCGCCCAGGTGATGCCGCGCCTGCTGCCGAAGCTGATTTCCGTCCACCGCCGCGACGACGCCGAGTTGAAACGGCTGGTGGTGGAGATGGCCGACGCGGTGGGGGCGGAGGCGTTCGCCCGCCAGCAGACCGCCATCCTCTCCCGCCCCGACAGCCGCGACGACCTGGACCGGGTGACGGTGCCGACCGCGATCGTCTGCGGCGACGCCGACGAACTGACGCCGCCCGACCGCCACGAGGAGATGGCGGCGCGGATCGGCGGCGCGGTGCTGACGGTGATCCCGCGCTCCGGCCACCTCGCCACCCTCGAGGCGCCGGAGGAAACCGTCGCGGCGCTGCGGGCGTGGCTGCTGGCCTGAGGCTCAGGCGCCCTATCGGGCGGGCGCGCGTTGCGGGCGGGATTCGGTCAAGGGGCCGTAATCGGCGGGGGCGCCGAGGCGGAGCGTCAGCCGGTTTCGATCGCGTCGCCGCTGTCGGGCGGCGGGTTGAGCGGCTCGCGGCACTCCAGCACCCAGATGTCGTAGACCGGATGATCCATCGCCGAGACCGCGGGCGAGGATGCGTACATCCAGCCGCGGAACACGTCCACCGGCGGCTGGTTGGGCTTGATGTCGGCGATGTCGAGGAACGCCGCGCTCTCGGGGGTTTCCTCCGGCGAGCGGGTGCGGCAGGCGCGCACGATGATCGCGAGCGAGCCGAAGCGCACGGTGTCACCCACCGGGGTGGTGAGGGTGGTGATGCGGCCGGTGATCTTGTCCAGCCCGCGCAGCACCGCGATGCGGGTGTCGAGGTTGGTGGCGGCGGAAACCGGCGCCACCGAGAGGCCGAGCGCCAGGACGGCGAGGGCGCCGAGACGCGACGGACCCATCAACGCTGACCTTCGCTGCCGGTGGCGAGGAAGATGAACTCGCCCACCGTGTCCTCGAGCGACTTGAAGTCGCGGGTGTTGGAAATCTCGCCGCCGTCCTCCAGCCGCTCCGACATCGTGCCGGGTTCGAGGCGGATGTACTTGTCGCCCATCAGCCCCTGGGTAGCGATGGAGGCGACGGTGTCGACGGGCAGGCGGATGTCGGGGCGGATGCTCAAGGTGAGCGCCGCCTCGTAGGTCTGCTGGTCGAGCCGCTGGTCGATCACCGAGCCGACCTTGATGCCGCTGATCCGCACGTCGGAACCGACCCGCAGCCCGCCCACCTTGAGGAAGTTGGCCTTGAGGTGGTAGCCGTCCACCTGCCGCTGGTGGGCGCTGGTGTAGGCGAACACCAGGAAATAGGCCGCGACCAGCAGGACCACCGCGCCCATGATGCTTTCGATTACCGGCTTGCGCATGGGGGTCAGTCCTTCTTGTCGATCGGCAGCAGGGGCGCGGGCGCCGCGGCGGGCGCGGGGTTGGCGGGGGCACGGGCGGTATCGGTGTCGGGGCTGAGGGCGTCGGCGCATTTCGCCTGCTGCGCCTTGGCCATCGCCACCAGGCGGTCGAGCAGATCCTCGACGATCAGCGAATCCTGGGTGAAGGCGATGCTGTCGCCCGATTTCAGCATGTCGGCGGCGCCGCCCGGCTCCAGCTCCACGAACTTGGCGCCGAACAGGCCGTCGGTGTGGATCACCGCGGCGGTGTCGGCGGGCACGCCGACGCCGTTGTCGATCAGCAGCATCACCCGCGACTGGAAGCCGCCCTGGAGTTCGAGATTGGCGACGACGCCGACGTCGATCCCGGCGACGCGCACCGGCGCGCCCTCGGCCAGCCCGTCGCTGCGGGAGAACCCGGCGTAGAGGGGGTAGCCGTCGCTGGCGGGCATGGTGTCCCGGCCGTGCAGCCACGTCAGCAGGAGGCCGCCGAGCAGGCAGACCACCACGCCGAGACCGATATCCTCGCGTTCACCGAAATGCACGGGCAAATGACCTCTCGGGCGTCAGGACGGACGCCAGGCTTCGTAGTCGCCGGTCGCCTTGTCGCGCTTGCCCCCGCGGCGGTCGTGGCCGGGCGGGAAATAGGCGAAACGGGTGCCGGTCAGGTTGGGGCGGTGCGGCTTCTGCCAGGAGTGACGCTTGCCTTCGAGCGGGGCGTCGGCGCTGAAGTGGAGCCAGGCGTGCCATTCGGCGGGCACCTTGGTGGCTTCGGGCGCGCCGTTGAACATCACCCAGCGGCGCTCCCGCCGACCGCGCAGCGCCCGGCGCTCGCGATAGTAGCGGTTGCCGAAGGTGTCCTCGCCGACGAATTCGCCGCGCAGCCACGTATACAGGCGTGTGCCCAGGTTCATTCCCGTCTCCTTCAGGCCGATCCTCCCGGGGGGTGGACCGCACATTCGCGGACTATGCCACCCGCGTCCGGCTTCGTAAAGTTCTCTCGGGAATGAGATAAGGTGGCGGCGGCGATTCCCCGAGGGCGGCGCGGGAGATTTTTCGGGGGGTTCGGCCGCGTCGGCTTCCCGTGGGGAGGGAACGCGGGCCGCGGCGAAAACTGCGCCGACGCGGCCGAAGGGAACGCCGCCGCGCGGCTGGTCGGACCGCATGGCGGGAACCGGTGGGGGCTCACTGGGGTCGAATCCGGAGCCGGGCGGCCGTGGGGGCCGCCGCACGCCATCATGCCGCAAACGGTGATTTGTGTAAAATCGTCCTTCGCTATAGAGTGATAAGGCACGCAAATCACGGAAGCGGGGACGAGATGGAGCTGGCGCACCTTCGCGGCTTCCTGGCGGTGGCGGAAACCCTGCACTTCAGCCGCGCCGCCCAGCGCCTCAACCTGAGCCAGCCCGCCCTCAGCCTGCAAATCCGCGCGCTGGAGGCGGAGCTCGGGGTGAAGCTGTTCGAGCGCAACCGCCGCAAGACCGAGATCACCGAGGCGGGCGCGGTGTTCCGAGAGGAGGCGGCGGCGGCGCTCAAGGCGCTCGACCACGCCGCCCTGCGCGCCCGGCAGGCGGCGGCGGGGCGGATCGGCAGCGTCCGCATCGGCTTCATTTCCACCGCCGCGGCGCTGGTGGTGCCGCCGCTGGTCACCCGCTTCCGCGCCGACCATCCGGAGGTGGAGCTGGAGATGCGCCACGCCCTCACCGCCGAACAGATCGAGGGCCTCAACCGCGGCGACCTCGACGTCGGCTTCTTCCGCATGCCCGCGGCGCCGGGGGCGGGGATCGCCACCCTGGTGGTGCACCGCGAGCCGTTCCGCCTGTTCGTGCCCGAGGGCGACCCGCTCGCCCGCGCGCCCCGGCCCGCGCTCGCCGACCTCGACGGCCGCGAGGTGGTGGTCTACGCCCGCCGCAACGCGCCGGGCTTCCACGACCTGCTGCTGCGGATGCTCGACGACGCCGGAGCCTCGCCCGCCACGCTGCATCAGGCCAACGACATGAGTTCGCTGATGTCGCTGGTGGCGGCGGGAGTCGGCGCCGCGGTGGCGCCCGCGTCGGTGGGGCAATACGGCCCGCCCGGCGTGGTCGGCCGCGACCTCGACGGCCTGCCGCCGTCGGTGGTGGTGATGGCCCACCGCGCCGACGAACGCCGCCCCGCGGTGCGCGCGTTCGTCGACCTGGTGGCGTCCGCGAGCGGCGCCGGCGGCTGACCGACGCTTCGAATTTTTCCGGCGTTGCAGGCGTTTCGCAGAGTCGCGGCCTACCGCCCATGGTGTGGGATGTGCGTCCCGTCACACCACATCTAGAATTCCCGCTTGATTCGCATTTTGCAACGCAGTACCTTGTACCTCCGCCGCGAGAGACCACAAGATGTGGGCCGCGGCGTGCCTCCGCGCCGCGGCGCCGGGGCGCCAACACACGAAGATTTGCTCGGAATTCAGGGGCTTCCCCGGCTGGCGCGAAAAAAACCAGATGCGCGCCCGGGACGCCCGGAACCCCACCGCGGCCGTCCACCGGCCGTCAGAGAAACCGAAAGAACGGGACACAGATCATGCGGATCGAACGGCTCTTCACCACCGACGGCGTCTCCCCGTACTCCACGATCGACTTCCGCTTCACCAGCAGCGAAATCCGCAAGCCCGACGGCTCGGTGGTGTTCTCGCTGCAGGACATCGAGGTGCCCGCCGACTGGTCGCAGGTCGCCTGCGACATCCTGGCGCAGAAGTATTTCCGCAAGGCCGGGGTGCCGGTGGCGCTCAAGCGCGTCGAGGAGGCGGACGTGCCCGCCTGGCTGTGGTGCTCCGAGGCGGATGCCTCGGTCTCCACCGAGACCGTCTCCGAGACCAAGGCCACCCAGGTGTTCGACCGTCTCGCCGGAACCTGGACCTATTGGGGCTGGAAGGGCGGCTATTTCGACGGCGAGGCCGACGCCCGTGCCTACTTCGACGAAATGCGCTACATGCTGTGCAAGCAGATGGCCGCGCCCAACTCGCCGCAGTGGTTCAACACCGGCATGCACTGGGCCTACGGCATCGACGGCCCGGGCCAGGGCCACTATTACGTCGACTTCAAGACCGGCAAGCTGGTGCGCTCCAACTCGGCCTACGAGCACCCGCAGCCGCACGCCTGCTTCATCCAGTCGGTGTCCGACGACCTCGTCAACGACGGCGGCATCATGGATTTGTGGGTGCGCGAGGCGCGCCTGTTCAAGTACGGCTCCGGCACCGGCACCAACTTCTCCTCCCTGCGCGGCGAGGGCGAGAAGCTCTCGGGCGGCGGCAAGTCGTCGGGGATGATGAGCTTCCTCAAGATCGGCGACCGCGCGGCGGGCGCGATCAAGTCGGGCGGCACCACCCGGCGCGCCGCCAAGATGGTGATCGTCGACATCGACCATCCGGACGTCGAGACCTTCATCAACTGGAAGGTCCACGAGGAGCAGAAGGTCGGCTGCCTGGTCACCGGCTCCACCCTCCTCAACATCCACCTGAACGCGGTGATGAAGGCGACCCGGCTGTGGGACGGCGCCGACGACGACGACGCCCGCTTCGACCCGCGCAAGAACCCCGCCCTCAAGAAGGCGATCCTCGCCGCCCGCCGCGTCGCGGTGTCGGAGAACTACGTCCAGCGCGCGATCCAGTTCGCCAAGCAGGGTTTCACCGAGATCGACGTGCCGGTCTACGACACCGATTTCGATCACGAGGGCTACGCCACCGTCTCGGGCCAGAACTCCAACAACACCGTGCGCGTCACCGACGACTTCCTCAAGACCGTGGCGCAGGACGGCGACTGGAACCTGATCCGCCGCCTCGACGGCAAGGTGGCGAAGACGGTGAAGGCGCGCGACCTGTGGCAGGAAATCGGCTACGCCGCGTGGGCCTGCGCCGACCCGGGCCTGCAGTTCGACAGCACCATCAACGCCTGGCACACCTGCCCGCAGTCGGGCCGGATCAACGCCTCGAACCCGTGCTCCGAGTACATGTTCCTCGACGACACGGCGTGCAATCTCGCGTCCTTGAACCTCATGACCTTCCGCAAGGACGACGGGTCGTTCGACGTGGCGGGCTTCACCCACGCCTCGCGGCTGTGGACCGTCACCCTCGAGATCTCGGTGCTGATGGCGCAGTTCCCGTCGAAGGAGATCGCCAAGCGCTCCTACGAGTTCCGCACCCTCGGCCTCGGCTACGCCAACATCGGCGGCCTGCTGATGGCCTCGGGCCTCTCCTACGACAGCACCGAGGGTCGCGCCCTGTGCGCCGCGATCACCGCGCTGATGACCGGCGAGGCCTACCGCACCTCCGCCGAAATGGCCGAGGAGATGGGCGCCTTCCCGGGTTACGCCAAGAACGCCAAGGACATGCTGCGGGTGATCCGCAACCATGCCCGCGCCGCCCACGGCGCCACCAAGGGCTACGAGGAGCTGAACGTCCTGCCGGTGCCGCTCGACGCCGTCAACTGCCCGGACGCCGCGATCGTCGACGCCGCCCGCGCGGCGTGGGACGCGGCGCTGGAACTCGGCACCGCCGCGGGCTTCCGCAACGCCCAGGTTTCGGTGATCGCCCCCACCGGCACCATCGGCCTGGTGATGGATTGCGACACCACCGGCATCGAGCCGGACTTCGCCCTGGTGAAGTACAAGAAGCTGGTCGGCGGCGGCTACTTCAAGATCATCAACCGCCTGGTGCCGCAGGCCCTCGCCACCCTCGGCTACACCGAGGCCGAGGCCGAGGCGATGCTGCGCTACGCCCTCGGCAACGGCACCCTGGCGGGCGCCCCGGCGGTCAACCACCAGACCCTCAAGGCCAAGGGCTTCACCGACGTGGCGTTGATGAAGCTGGAGGAAAGCCTCGCCAACTGCTTCGACGTCAAGTACGCCTTCAACCCCTACACCCTGGGGATGGAGTTCTGCCGCGACGTCCTCGGCTTCCCCGAGGCGAAGCTCGCCGACGTCTCCTTCAACATGCTGGAGGCCCTCGGCTTCTCGGCCAAGGAGATCGACGCCGCCAACACCTACGTGTGCGGCGCGGGCACCCTCGAAGGCGCGCCGGGCCTCAAGGACGAGCACCTGCCGGTGTTCGACTGCGCCAGCCCCTGCGGCCGCACCGGCACCCGCTATCTCTCGGCGGACGCGCACATCCACATGATGGCGGCGGCGCAGCCGTTCATCTCGGGCGCGATCTCGAAGACCATCAACATGCCCACCACCGCCACGGTGGAGGACTGCACCAACGCCTACATCAACAGCTGGATGCTCGGCCTCAAGGCCAACGCCCTCTACCGCGACGGCTCCAAGCTCAGCCAGCCGCTCTCGACCTCGTTCGGCGACGAACTGGTCGACGATCTGGCCGACGAGCCGCAGGCCAAGCAGGTCACCGCCGTCACCGAGCGGATCGTCGAGAAGGTGATCGAGAAGATCGTCGCCGCCGACCCGACCCGCCGGGCGCTGCCGACCCGCCGCAAGGGCTACACCCAGAAGGCGATGG
Source organism: Alphaproteobacteria bacterium (assembly GCA_030604885.1). Lineage (GTDB taxonomy): Bacteria > Pseudomonadota > Alphaproteobacteria > Rhodospirillales > Rhodospirillaceae > Oleispirillum. The sequence goes on from JAUVUZ010000016.1 coordinate 73,685, forward strand.
TGGGCGGCCACAAGGTCTACCTCCGCACCGGCGAATACGACGACGGCCACCTCGGCGAGATCTTCATCGACATGCACAAGGAGGGCGCCGCCTTCCGCAGCCTGATGAACAACTTCGCCATCGCGGTGTCGATCGGCCTGCAGTACGGCGTGCCGCTCGAGGAGTTCGTCGAGGCCTACACCTTCACCCGCTTCGAGCCGTCGGGCATGGTGGAAGGCAACGACACCATCAAGATGGCCACCTCGATCCTCGACTACCTGTTCCGCGAGCTGGCGATCTCCTACCTCGGCCGCAACGACCTCGCCCACGTCCAGCCCGAGGACCTGCGCCACGACACCCTCGGCAAGGGCGAGGCCCAGGCCGATCTCGAAAAGGCCGCCGAGAAGGTGGTCGAGGCGGTCGCCTCGTCGGGCTACCTGCGCGGCAACCTGCGGGTGTTCGAGGGCGGCCTGCTCGCCACCGGCACCGACGGCCCGATGGTGCAGAGCCTGATGTCGACCACCGCGTCGGTCACCGCCGGAGCGGTCACCTCGGGCGCCACCGCCTCGGTCTCCACCGCCGTCGCCGCGCCGTCGCGCGCCTCGCGCATCCAGCAGGCGCGGATGCAGGGCTACGAGGGCGACAGCTGCCCCGAGTGCGGCAACTTCACCCTGGTGCGCAACGGCACCTGCCTGAAGTGCGACACCTGCGGCGGTACCACCGGCTGCTCCTGATCCCACCCGATGCCCGGCGCGGCGGATTTCCGCCGCGCGTGCAGCGCGAACCCGCCGCCCTCCCACACGGGGCGGCGGGTTTTCCGTTTATGGGCAAGGAAGTGCGGGGCGCGGCGCGGAGCGGATCGCTCAGAAGGCGTCGGTCGGTACGCCCCCTCCCTTCATGGCGGGGCGGGACGTGCCGCGTTGTGCGAAATACTGCGCGGGCGTGCTCCCCAGTGCTTTCTTGAACATCGTGATGAACGCGTTGATCGATTCATAACCGAGTTCCGCCGCGACGTTCTGCACCGAAGCGCCTCCGGCGAGTTCCCGAAGTGCGACGACAAGGTGCAATTGCTGCCGCCAACGTCCGAACGTCAGGCCCGTTTCCTTGTGCATCAAACGGACGAGCGACCTCTCGCTCATCGCCACGGACTTTGCCCATTCGCCCAGCGTCCGCCGGTCGGACGGCGCGGCCGCCAGGGCGTCCGCGATGGCACGGACCTTAGGGTGGCGGGAAATGGGGAGGTTGAAGCGTTCGCGCGGCATTCCGGCCAATTCGTCGAGCGTTACTCTCGCCAGCCGGGCGGCATGGTTGTCCATCGGATAATCCGCGCTTTCGCACGCCAGGCGATCGACCAGTTCCCGGATCAGCGAAGAGATCGACAGCGTGCAACAGGCCTCCGGCAGCTTCGCCGCGCCCGGCTCGACGAAGAGGTAGTTGAGTCGGGCGTTCGCGGTCGCGCGGGCGCTGTGCGCGATGCCGCCCGGAATCCAGACTCCGCAATTGGGCGGCACGATCCAGATTTCGCTATCCGCGGTGCAGGTCACCGCCCCACGCCGCGCGAGAATGAGCTGGCCCTTGCGGTGCGTGTGCATGGGCACTTCTTCCGCATAATCCGTGAAGTCGAGCTGGCCTACGACGGCCGGGCGATCGGTCAGATCGGGGTCGAACACGAAGACGGTGGAGGATGTCGCGGGCATCGATTGGCAGCATTTAGTTATTTTATGGCAGAATATCGAATTTATCAGGGGGCGCAAGGTGCGTATGAATCGCTCGCATGAATACCCCCCGTTCCGCGCACAGCCCGTTGAAGACACCTCTCGCCGCGATCCTGCGCGCGGGATCGTCCTTCCTGAAGGCCCCCGCCCTCAAGGCCGATGCGGAAGCGCTGCTGTTTTCGGTGAAGAGCTTCGCCGCAGCGATGCTGGCCTATGGCATGGCGTTACATATCGGGCTAGACAAACCCTATTGGGCCATCGTCACCGTCTACATCGTTTCGCAGAATTCGGCCGGGGCGTCGCTCGGCCGGGGCGTCTACCGTTTCGCCGGAGCGGTCGTCGGCGCCGTGGCAACGGTGGCGATCGTTCCCAATTTCGTGAACGATCCGATGACATGCAGCGTGATGCTCGCCTGCTGGATCGGCCTGTGCCTCTATTTTTCGCTGCTCGACCGCACACCGCGTTCCTATGCGTTCGTTCTGGCGGGCTATACCGTGAGCCTGATCGGTTTCCCCAGCGTTCTCGACCCCGGTGCGGTCTTCACAACGGCGTCGATGCGGGTCCAGGAAATCTCGATCGGAATCCTCTGCTCGATCCTGATGCATCGTTTCGTCCTGCCGAAACGCATGACCGGCCAATTCATCGGCAAGCTGTCGGCAACGCTGCGGAACGCCCGACGCCTGGCCGGGGACGCGTTTCGCGGGGCGTCGGAGCAGAAGACCCATCGCGACCGCACGCAACTGGCTATCGATCTCCTCGGCTTGCAAGGGCTGGCGACGCATCTGCCATACGATCCGGCTCATGCTGCTCCGCACCGCAAGACGCTGAAGCGAGTCCACGACCGGCTGGCGCAGCTGCTTCCGCTCACCATCGAGATCGAGGACCGACTCCGTGCCCTCGGCGCCGGAGGCCACACCGCGCCCGACGAACTGATCGCGCTGCTGGACGACACCGAGGCCTGGATCGAAGCCGACGCCGCCAAGAGGGGCGGCACGGCCGACGACCTGATCGCGCGCGGGCGATCGCTCCAGGCTCGCGTCGGCGCGGACGGGGCGACGCCCGGAGACAGGCTTGCCGCCAACCTCGCCGGTCACCTCGCCGAGACGATCGGCCTGATCCACGACTGCGACCGGCTGGAGCGGACCATCGGCCGTGCCGGCCGGTCGCGCGATGACGCACCCTATCGCGGACCGGCGCGTGCGAGGGGCTATGTCTATCATCGCGATCACTGGATGGCGGCGCGGGCGGCGCTGGGGGCCATCCTCGGCATCGTCGTCGGCTGCGCCTTCTGGATCCGCTCGGCCTGGCCCGACGGCGGAATGGCGGTTTCCATCCTCGGCGTATGCTGCACCCTGTTCGGAAATGTCGACTCACCGGCGCCGAACGTCATCAAGTACATGGTCGGCCTCGTCTATGGCGTTGCGATCAGCCTCGCCTACGGTTTCGTCATCCTGCCCCGCGTAACCGATTTCGATGTTCTGGTCGCGGTGCTCGCACCGGCTTTCCTGTTCGCCGGGTCCTTGCAAGCGCGCCCGCCGACGACGCTCATGGCGCTCGGCATCACCCTGACGATTCCGATCGTCGGCGGCTTGGGCACCGCTTACGGCGGATCCTTCGCCGACGTCCTCAACAGTGTCGTTGCCGTCTTCGCGGCAATCGGGTTCGGCATCGTGAGCATGACCCTGCTTCAGACCACTCCGGCCGACGCGGCGATCGACCGCTTGTCCCGGCTCACCCGGAGGGACGTCCGGCGGCTGGCTCGCGGCGGCGCACGCGGCAAAGCACACTGGACGAACCTCATGGTCGACCGGACGGCATTGCTGCCGCCAAGGCTGGCGGCGTCCAAGAACGCCGATGCGCGTGCGCTCGACGACATGTTGCGCCATCTTCGCGTCGGCCATGCCGCGGATCGACTCCGCGGAGCGATCCGCCCTGGCGACGGCGACATCGGGAATGCGGCGCGAGAGCTTCTGTCAGCGGTTGCCGCGCATTACGGGAGCGGACGCCGGAAAGGCCCGGTCGAGGCCGCCGGTTTGGACCGACACATCGAGAGGTTGACGGCACTGGTTACCGCAAGCGGGATCGAGGATCGCTCGCGCTGGCTCGATCTGCTCGTCGACCTTCGCTTCGCTCTGCTTCCCCAGTACGCGACGGACAGGAGCCGCGAGTCATGATCGTCGACGTCAATGTCGGGGGAGTTCTGCTCCCCGGCCTGCTGGTCCTGGCGGTCGTCGGGCTGCTCGCCACCATCGTGGTGCTCCGTCTTCTGACCATCGCGGGAGGACACCGTGTGTTCGTCCATCGGCCGCTCGTCGAGATCGCCACTTTCTCCCTCATCTACGGTCTGCTCGCGCAGACCTGCCCATTCACCGGATGATCCCAATGAAACCCGCTTTGGTACTGCTCGGCCGCTATGCCCTGACCATCAGCTTCGTCGCCGTCGCCACCGTCATCGCGGCGCAGGCGTGGATACGGTCGGAGCGTACGCCCTGGACCCGCGACGGCCGGGTCAGCGCGGAAGTCGTCCAGATCGCGCCGGAAGTCTCCGGCACCATCAGCGCCGTGTCGGTGGTCGACAATCAGTATGTCCATCGGGGCGACGTTCTTTACGTGATCGATCCCGAGCGGTTCCGGCTTGCCGTGGCGTCGGCACAGGCCGATGTCGAGGCCCGGCGTCAGGACATGCTCGTCCGTGAAGCGACGGCGCAGCGACGCAGCCAGCTCCGGGAACGGAACATCGTGTCTCAAGAAAACCTCCAGCAAACCAGCGGAGCGGCGGCGGTGGCGGCCGCCGACTATCGAAGGGCATCGACGGCCCTCGATCTCGCCAAACTCGATCTCGCCCGTTCCATCATCCGCTCGCCGGTGGACGGCTATGTCACCAATCTGAGGCTGCGGCCCGGCGATTATGCGACAGCCGGTGCGACCAAGATCGCCGTTCTCGACTCGGCCAGCTTCTGGATCACCGGGTATTTCGAGGAAACCAAGCTTCGGCACATCCGCGTCGGCAGCCCGGCGCAAATCACGCTGATGGGCTTCGATCAACCCGTGTCCGGCCATGTCGAAAGCATCGGCCGCGGCATCGACAACGGCAACGACGCCCCCGGTCATCTCGGCTTGCCCAGTGTGGAGGCGACATTCAGTTGGGTGCGCCTGGCCCAGCGCATCCCGGTGCGCATCCATATCGACCGGGTGCCGCCCGGCGTCGAACTGGCGGCAGGAATGACGGCAAGTGTCGCCATCGGACCGGCGATCTCCGGCGATGCGACGCAAGGCCGTCTGGTCGCCTTGCTGAGATCGATTCAGTGACGGTGGGCGCCGCTGCGGCGAACGGAGACGCCGCTCAAAAAGGAGGTCACCCGTACCAGTCTCCTTGCCCGCGGCATGTCTCGGTGCCGAACACCCGTCGTCGTGAGTTCCTTATCGACGGACATCCGGCTTGATCCTCGGCCGGGCGTCGCCAGCTTCGCAGGGTGTGCAACAGGAGTCCCTGACATGACCGCCGATCCTTCCGACCTTGCCGCCCGCGTCGGGCGGGCGCTGCTCGACAGCCGTTCCGACGCGATCCTCGCCACCGACCGGGAGGGGGTGATCCGCCTGTGGAATCCGGGGGCCGAGCGCATCTTCGGCTTCACGGCGGCGGACGCGGTGGGGCAATCCCTCGACATCATCGTGCCGGAGAATCTCCGCGCCCGGCACTGGCAGGGTTGGGCGCATGCGGTGGAGACCGGCCGCAGCCGCTACGGCGAGGGGGAACTGCTGTCGGTGCCCGCGATCACCGCCGAGGGGATGCGGATTTCCGTCGAGTTCACCATCGTCCTGCTGTTCGACGGCGACGGCCGGGTGGACGGCGTCGCCGCGGTGCTGCGCGATGCCTCCGCCCGCTTCGAGGAAATCCGCCGCATCAAACGCGAGCTGGCGGCATGGACCCCCTCGGGCCATTGACGGGGCACGAGGGGGAGAATCCGCGTGACGGGGCGGGCGCGTTCTTCTAGGTTCGGGGCGGACGGGGCGTGGACCGGACCCGCGCCCGTCATCGACTTGCCACGCCAACTCTGAAGAGCGTTCCATGTATTTGCTGATGGGGATATCGGTCGCCGTCATGGGGGTGGTCCTGGTGATGGTGTTCGGGTCATGGGGGATCATCCTATGGCACAAGGGGGTGCGTGGCCTGTTGGGATACGACAACGTGGTGGTGCAGACCTTCGAGGCTGCGGTGGTCTATTCCAAGGGGCGGTTCAGCCAGGTGCTGACCGTCGGCGACCACTGGATCCGGGCGAAATCCGCACAGGTGATCCGGGTGGATCTGCGTCCCGAAACCTGGTCGGGCGAGCAGTGGGTCACCTCCGGCGACGGCGTCTCCACCTTCGTGCGGTGGAGCGCCCGGGTCCGGGTCGAGGACGCTCGCAAACTCGTCGAGAACACCAAGAACTACGGCAGCGACGTGTTCTGCAGAATCCAGTCGTGCGTGAAGGCGGCCGGCACCGGCCTGCCGTACAAGACGCTTCAGGGCACCATAGGGGACCCACAGGATGCGGTGATCTCCGCGATCTCCGCATCTCTTGCGGAGATCGGCTGTTCCTGCCTCGGCTTCGAGTTCCTCGATGTGCGCCCCGCGATCGACATGCAGGAGCCACGGGAAATCGGCTTCATCAATCACTGAGCCGTCCGGAGTTCGCTGGCTTCGGCAGCCCCAACGCGAAGACGACCCATGTTTCCAGGTGACGTTCCCGAAATCGCTCCGGCGGACCCCCTCGACGTGCTCAAGCGGGTGTATGGCTTTTCCGCGTTCCGGGGGCGGCAGGGGGAGGTGATCGACCACGTGATCGCGGGCGGCGACGCGGTGGTGCTGTTCCCCACCGGCGCGGGCAAGTCGCTGTGCTTCCAGATTCCCGCCCTGTGCCGCGACGGCGTCGGAATCGTCATCTCGCCGCTGATCGCCCTGATGCGCGACCAGGTGGAGGCGCTCAAGCAGCGCGGCGTGCGCGCGGCGGCGCTCAATTCGTCGCTGACGCGCGAGGAGTTCCTCGACGTGCGGAACGCCCTCGGCCGCGGCGCCCTCGACCTGCTCTACGTCACGCCCGAGCGGGTCGCCACCCCCGGCTTCCGCGACATGCTGGGGCGGGCGCGGATCGCCCTGTTCGCCATCGACGAGGCCCATTGCGTCTCCCAGTGGGGGCACGACTTTCGCCCCGAGTACCGCGAACTCGGGCAACTCGCCGAGCTGTTCCCCGGCGTGCCGCGGGTGGCGCTGACCGCCACCGCCGACGCCCACACCCGCGACGACATCGCCGCGCAGCTCGGGCTTTCCGCCGCGCGGGTGTTCTCCACCTCGTTCAACCGGCCGAACATCAGCTACGAGATCGTCGAGCGCGACCAGCCGCGCCAGCAGTTGCTGCGCTTCCTCGGCCGCCACGCGGGGGAGAGCGGCATCGTCTACTGCCTCTCCCGCGCCAAGGTGGAGGACACCGCCCAGTGGCTGAACGGGCAGGGGGTGCGCGCGCTCGCCTACCACGCGGGGATGGACCGGGAGACCCGCGACGCCCACCAGGACGCCTTCCTCAAGGAGGAGGACCTGTGCCTGGTGGCGACGGTGGCGTTCGGCATGGGGGTGGACAAGCCCAACGTGCGTTATGTGGCGCATCTCGACCTGCCCGGGTCGGTGGAGGCGTATTACCAGGAGACCGGCCGCGCCGGGCGCGACGGCCTGCCGTCGGAGGCGTGGATGGCCTACGGCATGGCCGACGTGATCCAGCGCAGCCGGATGATCGACGAAGGCAACTCGGACGACGACGTGAAGCGGGTGGAGCGCGCCAAGCTCAACGCCCTGCTGGCGATCTGCGAAACCCCCGGCTGCCGCCGCCAGGCGCTGCTCGGCTATTTCGGCGAGGCCCACCCCGGCAACTGCGGCAGCTGCGACTCCTGCCTCAACCCGGTGGAAACCTGGGACGGCACCGAGGCGGCGATCAAGGCGCTGGCGGCGGTGTTCCGCACCGGCGAGCGCTTCGGCGTCGGCCATCTGGTGGACGTTCTCGTCGGCAACGTCAACGACAAGACCACCCGCTTCGGCCACGACGCGATGCCGGTGTTCGGCGCGGGGCGGGACCTGCCGGCCAAGACCTGGCAGTCGATCTACCGCCAATTGCTCGCCGCCGGTCTGGTGCGGGTGGATCACACCGCGTTCGGCGCCCTGCGGCTGGAGCCGGAGGAGGCGCGCGCGGTGTTCCGCCGCGAGCGCGAGGTGCGCTTCCGCAAGGATCGCCCCACCACCGGCAAGGCGGCGCGCGCGGCCTCCGAGCGCGCGGCGAGCGCCCGCTCGGCGCTGGAAGGGGACGACAAGGCGCTGTTCGAGGCCCTGCGCGCCACCCGCACCGCCATCGCCAAGGAGCTTGCGGTGCCGCCCTACGTGGTGTTCCCCGACACCACCCTGGTGGCCTTCGCCACCCAGCGCCCCGCCAGCCGCGCGGCGATGCTGGAGGTTTCCGGCGTCGGCCAGGCGAAGCTCGAACGCTTCGGCGACGCGTTTCTCCAGGCGATCGCCGCGCACGGCGCATAGCCTTGGAAGTTCGGGCGGGCGTCCCCATAACAGGGGGCGCAAACCCTTCATTCCCAGGAGATTGGTCATGCCCGCATCCTCGCCCCTGCCGACCCGCCGGTTCGGCCGTACCGATATGGAGATCACCCGCGTCGGCTTCGGCGCGTGGGCGATCGGCGGCGCCGGGTGGGCGTTCGGCTGGGGCAGCCAGGAAGACGCGGACTCGGTGGCGGCGATCCGCCACGCGGTGTCCGTCGGCATCAACTGGATCGACACCGCCGCCGTCTACGGCCTCGGCCATTCGGAAGAGGTGGTGCGCGAGGCGCTGGCGCCGATCCCGCAATCCGAACGCCCCTACGTCTTCACCAAGTGCGGCCTGGTGTGGAGCCGGGACGACCGCGAGGCCCGGCCCCAGCGCGTCGCCACCCGCGAGAGCCTGAAGCGGGAGTGCGAGGCGTCGCTGAAGCGCCTCGGGGTCGAGCGCATCGACCTCTATCAGATGCACTGGCCCTCGGAGGACGGCACGCCGATCGAGGATTACTGGCAGACCCTGCTCGACCTCAAGGCGGAGGGCAAGGTGCGCGCCGTCGGCCTCTCCAACCACGATGCCGAACAGCTCGCCCGTGCCGAGGCGCTGGGCCACGTGGACACCCTCCAGCCGCCGTTCTCGGCGATCCGCCGCGATGCCGCCGCCGCCGAGTTGCCGTGGTGCGCGGCGCACCAGACCGGCGTGATCGTCTACAGCCCGATGCAGTCGGGCCTGCTCTCCGGCGGCTTCACCGCCGAGCGGGCGAAAAACCTGCCCGAGAACGACTGGCGCTCCCGCGCCGACGAGTTCATCGGCGACCGCCTCACCCGCAACCTCGCGTTCGTGGAGGCGATGAAGCCGGTGGCGGCGCGCCACGGCGTCGGCGTCGGCGCGGTGGCGGTGGCGTGGGCGCTCGGGAACCCGGGCGTGACCGCCGCCATCGTCGGCGCCCGTTCCCCCGCCCAGGTGGACGGCTGGCTGCCCGCCGCGTCGCTGGCGCTCTCCGCCGACGACAAGGCGGAGCTGGACGCGGCGCTGAAAACCCTCGGCGTCGGCTCCGGCCCGATCTGAATCCGGCACGCCTCGTCGCCACCCGGAGGCACGAAACCTTTCTCACGCGTCATTCCGGACGTTGCGATCCATGGTGCCGCCGAGTGCATGGGTTCCCGCCTGCGCGGGAACGACGGCGAGGGGCGGCCGCGGGGTCCCGCTGGCGCGGCCGTGACGGAGGGGAAGCGGCGTTTCTCTCACTCGTCATGCCGGACGTCGCGAAGCGGCGAGCCGGAATCCACGGTGCCGCCGAGCGCATGGGTTCCCGCCTGCGCGGGAACGACGGGGAGGGGCGGGCGCGCGGGGGCCCGTTGGCGCGGCCGTGACGGAAGGGAAGCGGAGTTTCTCTCGCTCGTCATTCCGGACGTCGCGAAGCGGCGAGCCGGAATCCATGGTGCCGCCGAGCGCATGGGTTCCCGCTTGCGCGGGAACGACGGGGAGGGGCGGGCGCGCGGGGTCCCGTTGGCGCGGCCGTGACGGAAGGGAAGCGGCGTTTCTCTCGCTCGTCATTCCGGACGTCGCGAAGCGGCGAGCCGGAATCCATGGTGCCGCCGAGCGCATGGGCTCCCGCTTGCGCGGGAACGACGGGGAAGGGCGGGCGCGTGGGGTCCCGTTGGCGCGGCCGTGACGGAAGG